>NZ_JBJDQL010000006.1:0-109336 GCF_044903305.1 Streptomyces sp. NPDC019531
TTGATGGAGTCCTACGGCGCCCACTGCGTGTACGTCACCGACTCCGGTGGCCGGCTCACCATGGACGGGGTCCGTGACCGGGTCCGCGCCTACCGGGACGTACTCGATCCGGCGACCGAGATCGGTATCCACGCGCACGAGAACCTCTCCCTGTCGGTGGCGAACTCGGTGGTCGCCGTGGAGGAGGGCGTGACGCGGGTGGACGCCTCGCTGGCCGGGCAGGGCGCGGGCGCGGGCAACTGCCCGATCGAGCCGTTCATCGCCGTGGCGACCCTGAACGGCTGGGAGCACGGCTGTGATGTGTTCGCGCTCCAGGACGCCGCCGACGACCTGGTCCGTCCGCTCCAGGACCGGCCGGTGCGGGTGGACCGGGAGACCCTCACGCTGGGCTACGCGGGCGCCTATTCGAGCTTCCTGCGCCATGCGGAGGCGGCGGCCAGGCAGTACGGGCTCGACGCGCGCACCATCCTGCTGGAGGTCGGCAGGCGGGGGCTGGTCGGCGGGCAGGAGGACATGATCGTGGACATCGCGCTGGACCTCACCACAGCCACCGCCTGACACATCGCGCAAAGGGCCTCCCGGAAGTCCGGCAGGCCCTTCCGCGTGCTCACCGCGAACGGGCTCTCAATGTTCTCCGTACGGCGCGAGAATCAGTCGTACGGCCATCCGCAGGTCCTCCTCGACCCGCTGGACGGAGATCTCCTCGGTCTGGGCCGCCACGAACAGGCCCCACCAGCAGTAGATGAGCAGCCGTACCGTGCTGCGGTCGTCCTCGCCCGGTTCGTCGATGCCGAGCAGGCGCAGAATGGCCTGCCCGAGGTGGCTGCCGGCGATGTCGTAGCGGGTCGGGGGCGCGCTCGCGTACTCCGTGAAGGAGGACAGGGCCACGGCCGAGGCGAGCAGCGGGTTGTCGAGGAGCTTCACGGTGAGCGCGATGAGGGTCTCGGCGACCTCGGTCACCCGGTCGGCCGTCGGGTCGGCGTCGCGGTGGCCCGCCAGGAACATCTCGATGTGCCATTCGAGGACCGCGGTGAACAGGTGCGTCTTGGACGGGAAGTACCGGTAGAGCGTGGCGATGGCGACGCCCGCTTCCTTGGACACGTCCAGCATCTGCACCCCGGCGAGCCCCTCGCGCCCGGCGAGTTCGCTTGCCGCGCGGAGGATGGCCACCCGGCGGGCCTGCTGTCTGCTCGACACGGGTGCGGCCGGCTGCCGCGGTTCGGCGGTCTTCGCCATCGCCCCACCGTCCCCCAGGTCGTCGGCCGCTCCCGCAGGCACTCAGGAGGCCTCAGGGCGGGTGAGGAACGCCAGGACCGCGCTCTCCCAGGCCGCCTTCTGCTCGATCATCGCCCAGTGCCCACAGTCCGGCAGCACATGCAGCTCCGCCTTCGGAATTGTACGCATCGGCAGCAGAGCGCTCTCCAGCGGAGTGACCCGGTCGTCCCGTCCCCAGGTCAGCAGCGTGGGTGCGGCGATCTTGTGGAGTAGGGCCCAGATCGGCTGGTCGGACTGCGCCTGGGCCGCGGTCATCGCGGCCATCGCCTGACGGCCGTAGATCCGGCGGGAGGCCTCCAGGGTGGCGGGTTCGGTGGCGCTCGTCCAGCGCTGCTCGATCAGTTCCTCGGTGAGGTGCTTCGGGTCGTGGACCATGGCACGCAGCCACTGGACGAGGTTGTCGCGGGTCGGGTTCTCGGCGAACTCCACGAGGAGGTTGAGGCCCTCGCTGGGGGCCGGCGAGAAGATGTTGCGGCCGACGCCGCCGACCGTGACGATGCGGCGGAACAGGTCCTTGTTGGCGACGGCGAGGCCGATCGCGACGAATCCGCCCATCGAGTTGCCGATGACGTCGACGCGGTCGAGGCCCAGGCCCTCCAGGAAGCGCAGCACCGCCTTGGGCGCGGCCGCCATGGGGTTCTCCGCGGTCGGGTCGCTCACGCCGAAGCCCGGGAACTCCAGAGCCAGGCAGCGGAAGTGCTCGGCGAGCACGGGGAGGTTGTTCCCGTAGTTGCGCCAGCCGGTCACGCCCGGCCCGGATCCGTGCAGCAGCAGCAACGGCGGTCCGTCGCCCGCCTCGTGGTAGCGCAGGACGCCCTCGTCGGTCTCCAGCTCGCGCAGGGTGTCCTCGCGGGTGAGTGTCATGACTGTGCCCTCCGGTCGACAGGTGGGAACCAGGTTTCCGTGGCCGGACGCGTCGGCGGGCCCCCGGCTCCCAATCAGTGGGACGGGGCCGGGCATCCGCCGTGACCGGCTGATTACCGTCGCCACAGGCGGGGGATCCGGGGACCGGGCCGCCGCTATCTGACCACTGTGATGGGAGAGACGGATGGGCGTTCGCTCGCTCGGTTATCTGCGGCTGGAATCCACCGACCTGGAGAAATGGAAGCGCTTCGGCGGGGAGTTCCTCGGGCTGATGCCCGTCGAGGGCCCGTCGTCCGACTCGCTGTACTTCCGGATGGACAGCTACCCGGCCCGGATCGTGGTCGCGCCGGGCGCCGAGGACAGGATGACGGCGCTCGGCTTCGAGGTCCTCGACGAGCGGGAGCTCGCGCGTCTGGTCACGGACGTCGAGAAGGCCGGCATCGAGGTGACGTCCGGCACCGAGGCGGAGGCCCAGGAGCGGCGGGTGGGCGGGTTCGTCCACTTCAAGGACCCGGGCGGCAACCCGGTCGAGCTGTTCTACGGCCCCATCCTCGACCATGTGCCGGTCAGCACGCCGCTGGTGTCGAAGTTCGTCACCGGCGACATGGGCTTCGGACACGCCATCATCTCGGCCGAGGACGCCCGGGGGACGTTCGACTTCTACGTCGACGTCCTCGGCTTCATCGAGCGGAACACCATGCGCTCGCCGGGCGGCACGACCTGGTTCATGGGCTGCAACCCCCGCCATCACACGCTCGGCGTCACGCCGATGCCGGGTCCCGGGCGGCTGCTGCACTTCATGGTCGAGGGCGCGACGCTGGACGACGTGGGCCTCGCGCTCGACCGGGCCTCGAAGTTCGAGATCCCGATGATGCACTCGCTCGGCAAGCACACCAACGACCACATGGTGTCCTTCTATGTGTGGTCACCGGAGAACTACGCGGTCGAGTTCGGCTGGAACGGTCTCCAGGTGCCCGAGCCGGTGCCCGTCTACGAGATCACCGACGGCGCGTTCTGGGGCCACCACTTCACTCCCCCGCCGCAGCCGCCCCAGCCGGCGGGCTGAGACGGGACGGCGGCCACCGACCCGCCCGGGCCGGTGGCCGTCCTGGTTCGCGCTTCCGGCTCAGTGGAGCGTGATCGCCCGTTCCGGACAGGCCCGTTCGCCGTCGCGGGCGGCCTCCTCCAGCTCCTCGGGGATCTCGCCCTCGACTGGCAGCACATAGCCGTCGTCGTCGAGCAGGAACAGCTCCGGTGCCGCCGCCGCGCACCTGGCGTGCCCGGAGCACGAACCCGTGTCGATGCTGATCTTCATCGAACGCTCCGATCTCACAGGGGGACGGCCCGCCGGCCTCCGGTCGTGTGCGAGCACCGTGTCCGGCCGGCACCGAGGAGTCCAACCGTCGCCATCACCGTCTCCTACGGCTTGTTCGTGGATCCCGCGTCCACGGTGAACTGGAGCCCGGTGACGTACCGCGCCTCGTCCGAGGCCAGGAAGAGGACGGCGTTGGAGATGTCCCGGGGTTCGACGTACGGCGCGAGGGGGTTCATCGTGACGAGCTTGAACAGCGGTTCCCGCTCGGCGAGTTCCTCGATCGGCACACCGACCGTGATGCCGGTGTCGCTGACGCCGGTCGGGTGGACGGTGTTCACCCGGATCCGGTGCGGGGCGAGTTCGTTGGAGAGGGCCTTCATGAGGCCGACCACCCCGTGCTTGGCGGCCACATAGTGGGCGTACGGCACATGGCCGCGGATCCCGGCGGCGGAGCTGGTGATGATGACCGAGCCGCCCTCACCGGCCTCGATCATCCCGGGGGCCGCCGCTCGCACGGTGTTCCAGGCGCCCTTGAGGTTGACGTCGACGGTGATGTCCCAGGCCTCGTCGGACAGTTCCCAGGCGGCGCCGATGCTCATCACGCCGGCGTTGGCGACGACCGTGTCGAGGCGCCCGAACTCCTCGTGCGTCGCGTCGACGGCGGCCCGCATCTCGGCGATCGAGCGGACGTCGGCCTGTACGGAGACGCACCGCCGGCCGGTCTGCCTGACCAGCTCGGCGGTCTCCTCCAGCTCGTCCTTCGTCGCCAACGAGTAGGG
Source organism: Streptomyces sp. NPDC019531 (assembly GCF_044903305.1). Classification (NCBI taxonomy): domain Bacteria; kingdom Bacillati; phylum Actinomycetota; class Actinomycetes; order Kitasatosporales; family Streptomycetaceae; genus Streptomyces; species Streptomyces sp. NPDC019531. The sequence continues at coordinate 4,234 of NZ_JBJDQL010000006.1, forward strand.
CAGTTCGGCGCTGATGTCATGGCAGACGTCGGTGACGGCGATGTCCGCACCCTCCTCGGCCAGCCGCACGGCATGGGAGCGGCCCTGTCCCCGCGCCCCACCCGTGATGAACGCGACCTTTCCTTCCATGCGCCCCATGCGCCTCAGCCCTCACTCGTCTGGTCGATCAGGTCGTCGGCGGCCTCACGCAGGGCACGCAGCCGGGTCTGGAGGAGTTCCCGCTCGGCGGCGTCGGCCTCGGACGCGCCGAGCTGCGCCAGACGTGCCTCCGTCCCGGCGATCTCCGTGACGAGCCGGCCGTGGGCCTCCTCGCGGGTGAGCAGGTCCACATCGGTCCAGTCCGAGCGCTCGGACTGCGGGGTGCGGCTCATGCGGGGAGGCGGTAGATGCGGCGGGTGTTCAGTTCCACGATCTTGTGCACCTCGTCGTCGGGCACGTCGGCGAGCATCTCCGCCGCGTACGCCCTGCTCTTGGGCCAGTAGGAGTCGGAGTGCGGGTAGTCGCACTCCCAGGTGATCTTGTCGATGCCCACGTGGTGCCGGATCTCGACGCCGAACCGGTCGTCGATGAAGCAGCCGTGGAAGTGCTTGTGGAACAGCTCGGAGGGCCGCACGCTCTGGTTGACGTTCTGGTAGAAGCGGTGCCGCTCCCAGGTGCCGTCGCTGCGCTCCAGCAGATACGGGATCCAGCCGATGCCGCCCTCGGACAGCCCGATCCTCAGCTTGGGGTGCTTGTGCAGCACCGGGGAGAAGAGCAGGTCGGCGGTGGCGAACATGGCGTTGCACCCGAACAGGGCGATGGTCACGGCGAAGGGGGCGTCCTCGGCCGTCTTCGGCGGCTTGCCCGAGGTGCCGAAGTGCAGGCACAGGGGCAGGTCGGCATCCTCGACCGCCGAGAAGAACGGGTCCCAGTGGTCCGTGTGGAAGGACGGCAGGCCGCGCGGGGCGGGGTTCTCCGGGAAGGAGATCGCCTTGGCGCCCTTGGCGGCGACGCGGTGGACCTCCGCGACGCAGAGGTCCACGTCCCACATCGGCATGATGGCCAGCGGGATGAGCCGACCCGGCGCGGTGGCGCACCACTCGTCGAGGACGAAGTCGTTCCACGCCTGGACGCACAGCAGGGCGAGTTCGGCATCCTTGCCATCCATGAAGACATGGCCGGAGAAGCCCGGGAAGGACGGGAAGCACAGCGCCCCCCACACCCCGTCCAGATCCATGTCACGGATCCGCGCCTTGGGGTCGTAGCAGCCCGGGATCATCTCGTCGTAGCGGGTGGGTTCGAGGCCGAACTCCTCGGGCTTCTTGCCGGCGACGGCGTTGAGGCCGATGTAGGGATAGATCCGGTCCTCGTACGTCCACACCTGGGCGGGGGCCTCACCCTCCCCCCGCGGCTTCTCCACGATGCGCGGTCCCGCGTCCCGGTACTTCGCCGGGAGACGGTCGGACCAGAGTCGTGGAGGCTCGATCAGATGATCGTCGGTCGACAGCAACTTCATCCATGGCTGCAACGGCATCCTTGCGCTCCCTCGGTCTCGGAGACTCTCCAGCATCGACGCATTGTGTGCACTGATCGTGTCCCACTCAGCGGAAGAAGGTCAGCAAATTCCCCACGCCTCACCGATCATGGGATACGCGCCGGACCCTTCACCGTTAATAAGGCTACTCTTTTATGTTTCGGAAGGACGTTCCGGAGATGTCCACCGCCCACCGGACCTCGTCGGCCAGCTCCAGGATCTCGCCGAGCGCGGTCAGAATCGCCGACTCGTCATTGTCGATCCTCTTCGACCACAGGGTCGCGCCGGTCTCGTCGACCACCGCCGCCCAGTGATGCCCCTTGCCCGCATCCACACCGGCCCAGGCCCGGGCCCGTCGCTCGCTCACTTGCCCCTCCTCGTTCCGCACAGCATGCCGTCGGCCCGAGGAACACCCCGCTGTCAGCTCCGTAATCAGCGACCGCACAAGGCGCGCACATCTCAATCAGCAGCCAGGGCGCCCCGAAGAGCCGGGCGGCCACTCCTTCTGAGCCACTGAAGACAAGACCCCATCAGCCACACCCGGCCCTCCCGGGCCGCCTAACAACTTACGGAGAACCCATGGGTCGAGTGCAGGACAAGGTCGTCTTCGTCACCGGAGCCGCACGCGGCCAGGGGCGGGCCCATGCGATCCGGCTCGCCGGGGAGGGCGCGGACATCATCGCCGTCGACCTGTGCGAGGACATCGCCTCCAACGGCTATCCGCTGGCCTCCGCGGACGACCTCGACGAGACCGTGCGCCAGGTCGAGAAGCTGGGGCGCCGGATCGTGGCCCGCAAGGCCGACGTACGGGACCGTGCCGCGCTCAAGGCCGCCGTGGACGAGGGGGTCTTTGAGCTGGGGCGGCTCGACGCGGTGGTCGCCCAGGCGGGAATCGCGCCCCTGGGGCCGGACCGGGGGCCGCAGGCGTTCCTGGACGCCGTCACCGTCGACTTCCACGGCGTCGTGCACGCGGTCGAGGCCGCGCTGCCGCATCTGCCCGACGGCTCCTCCATCGTCGCGACCGGCTCCATCGCGGCCCTGATCCCGGCGAGCACGGACAACCCGGCCAACGGGCCCGGCGGGCTGGGCTATTCGTTCGCGAAGCGCCAAGTGGCCGCGTTCGTGCACGACTTGGCGACGGTTCTGACCGCGCGGCGGATCCGGGTCAACGCGGTGCATCCCACGAACGTCAACACCGACATGCTCAACGCCGACATCATGTACCGGTCGTTCCGCCCCGACCTGGAGAACCCCACCCGCGAGGACGCCCTGGCGTCGTTCCCGGCGACGACGGGGTTCGGTATCCCCTACGTCGAGCCCGAGGACGTCGCCGAGACGGTGCTGTTCCTCGTCTCGGACGAATCCCGGTACGTCACGGGCGTGCAGATGCGCGTGGACGCCGGCGGCTATGTGAAGCGGCGCCCGCAGCTGCCTACCTTCTGAGGTCCAGGACGACCTTCCCGGTGGTACGGCGCTCGGCCACGTCGGTGAGCGCGTCGGCGACATCGCTGAGGGAATGGACGCGGGAGACCAGCGGGCGCATGCCCTCACGCACCAACCGGGCCAGGACGCGGTCGGCCTCGGCCACCGCGTCCGGGGCGTACTGCCGCACCGTACGGATCTCGAAGCCGCGTACGACCAGATCCTTCAGGAGGACGAGGTTCAGCGGGATCCGCGGGATCTCCCCGTCGGCATAGCCGACCGTCACGAACCGGCCGCCCCGTCGCAGTCCGCGCAGGGCGGCCTCGGCGTGCCGCCCGCCGACCGGGTCGATCGCCAAGTGGGCGCCCCCGCCGGTGAGTTCACGCAGGCGGAGCTTGAGATCCTCGCCGAGGTAGTCCACGCCGGCTACGGCCCCGAGCTTGCGGGCCGTCGCGAGCCGCTCCTCGCTCGACGCGGCCGCGACGACGCGCATCCCGAGCCGGGTCGCGATGTCGACCGCGGCCGAGCCGACCCCTCCGGCCGCGCCCAGCACGGCCGCCCACTCCCCCTCGGCGCCCTGTCCGACGGTGACCAGGGAGTGGTAGGCGGTCGCGTACGTCACGTGGAAGGCGGCGGCGTGCACCAGGTCGAGCCCCTCGGGGACCTGACGCAGTCCCGACACCGGTACGACGACCTGCTCGGCGAAGGCACCGGTGAGCACCGCGCCGGCGACGGGTGAGCCGACCGGGGGGCCCTCCACTCCGGGTCCCAGGGCCTCGATCACTCCGGCGAACTCGCTGCCCGGTGTGAACGGCAGGGGTGCCGGGACCTGGTAGCGGTTCGCCACCAGCAGTACGTCGGGGAAGTTGACGGCGGCCGCCCGGACCCGGACCAGCACCTGGCCGGGGCCGGGTTCGAGGTCGGGCACGTCCTCGACGGTGAGGTCCGCGGGCGGCCCGTACGTCGTACAGCGAGCGGCTCTCATCGTGCCCTCTCCGTCGATGGGTCTCGGGGCAGGCCCAGCACCTGCTCGGCGATCGTGTTGCGCTGGATCTCGGCCGTGCCCGCCCCGATGGTCGAGGCCCTGGTACGCAGGAACCCCCAGACCCAGCGCCCGCGTTGGACCGCGTGCGGGTCGCGGCGGCCGAGGATGCCGTACGACCCCAGCAGGTCGACGGCGAACTCGTGCAGGTCCTGCTCGAACGTCACGATGGACAGCCGCGCGGTCGAGGAGGCCGGTCCGGGCTCGCCCTTGGCCAAAATGTCGGCGATCGTGCGCATGCCGGTCAGGCGCATGATCCGCACCCGTATCTCGAAGTCCGCGAGCCGGTCGCGCACCAGCGGATCCGCCGTGGCCCCGCGCTCGCGGGCCAGCTCGATCAGCTCGTCCAGCACCCGGCGGTACAGGGCCGCCTGGTTCATGGCGCCGGCGGCACGCTCATGGCCGAGGCTCGTGCGGACCAGGGGCCAGCCGCCGTTCTCCTCGCCGATCCGGTTGGCGACCGGGACGCGGACGTCGTCGAGGAAGATCTCGCAGAAGTGGGCGTCGCCGGTGAGGTCGCGCAGGGGCCGTACGGTGACGCCCGGGGCGTGCGCGTCGATGAGGAGGTAGCTGATGCCCTCCTGGCGGGAGCCGGGCGGGCCGGTGCGGACCAGGGTGAAGACGATGTCGGCGATGTCGGCCGAACTGTTCCACACCTTCTGGCCGTTGACGACGTACTCGGCGCCTTCCCGGCGTGCGGTGGTGCGCAGGGCGGGGAGGTCGGAGCCTGCCTCCGGTTCGGAGTAACCCTGGGCCCAGACCGTGTCGCCGCGCAGCATGGGGCGCAGAAAGCGTTCCTTCTGCTCGTCCGTGCCGTACTTGATGATCGTGGGGGCGGCGATGCCAAGACCGGTGCCCAGCGGTCCCGGGACTCTGGCTCTCGCGTACTCCTCCTGGTAGATCACCTGGCGGGCGAAGGAGAGGTCCATGCCGCCGTACTCGCGTGGCCAGCCGGGGCCCGCGTATCCGGCGTCGTACAGGGTGGCCAGCCATTTCCGCTGCCAGGCGAGGCGTTCGGCGGAGTCCTTGGGGCGGCGGCCGGGGTGCCGGTCCGCCAGGAAGGCGCGCAGGTCCGCCCGGAAGTCGTCGTCGGTCATCGCGGGGCCATGCGGATGGCGCCGTCGAGGCGGACGGTCTGGCCGTTGAGGTACGGGTTCTCCAGCATCTCGACGGCCAGGCGGGCGAAGTCGTCGGGGTCGCCGAGGCGTTTGGGGTGGGGCACGGAGGCGGCGAGGCCCTCGCGGATGTCCTCGCGGAGGCGGCCGAGCATCGGGGTGTCCATGATGCCGGGGGCGATGGTGTTGACCCGGATGTTCCAGCTCGCGAGGTCGCGGGCGGCGACGAGGGTCATGCCGTGCACGCCGGCCTTGGCGGCGGTGTAGGAGGTCTGGCCTATCTGGCCGTCGAAGGCGGCGACCGAGGCGGTGAGGACCACGGCGCCGCGGTCGCCGTCGACGACGTCGTTGCCGGAGAGACGGGCGGCGGCGAGCCGGATCACGTTGTAGGTGCCGACGAGGTTGACCCGTACGACCTCGGCGAACGTGGCGAGTTGGCCGGGGTTGCGGTCGCGGTCGATGATCCGGGTGCGGTCGCCGCCGCGGCCCGCGCAGTGCACGACCGCCCTCAGGGTGCCCAACTGCTGTGCGGTGTCGAGGGCTTCGGTGACCGCGCGCTCGTCGGTGACGTCCGCGCGGACGAACCGGGCCGCCTCACCGAGGTCGGCGACGGCCTTGACGCCCTGTTCCTCGGAGATGTCGACGATGACGACTCGGCCGCCGCGGTCGATGATCCGGCGGGCGGTGGCCAGGCCGAGCCCGGAGGCGCCGCCGGTGACCAGCGCCGAGGAACCGTCGATGTGCATGAACACTCCTACAGTCCGAGGGACTTGCTGATGATGGTCTTCATGACCTCGCTGGTGCCGCCGTAGATACGGGTCACGCGAGCGTCGGCGTACAGGCGGGCGATCGGGGATTCGAGGATGTAGCCGTAGCCGCCGTGCAGTTGGAGACAGCGGTCGACCACCCGGCCCTGGGTCTCGGTGCAGAACAGCTTGGTCTTGGCCGCGTCCACAGGGCTCAGCCCACCCGCCACGTGTGCGGAGACCGCGGCGTCGAGCAGGCATTGAGCCGCTTCCAACTCCGTTGCCATGGCGGCGAGTTCGAACTTCGTGTTCTGGAAGTCGGACAGGGCCCTGCCGAATATCTCCCGGTCGCGCACATAGGCCACGGTCAGCTCGACGGCCGCTCTCGTCTGGGCGACCGCGCCGACGGCGATGGCCAGTCGCTCCTGGGCGAGGTTGCGGCCCAGGTGGGAGAAGGCCTCGCCCTCCTCGCCGAGGAGGTTGACGGCCGGGACGCGGACGTCGGTGAAGGAGAGCTCCACCGTGTCCTGGGCGGCCAGGCCGATCTTCTCCAGTTTGCGGCCCACCGTGAAGCCGGGCATGCCCTTCTCGACGACGAGCAGGGACAGGCCCTTGCGCCGGTTGCCCGGGTCGGTGGCGGTGCGGGCCACGACGATCACCAGGTCGGCGTGGTGTCCGCCGGTGATGAAGGTCTTGGCCCCGTTCAGGACGTAGTGGTCGCCCGTACGGACCGCGCGCGTCGCGATGCCGGCCAGGTCGGATCCCGTGCCCGGTTCGCTCATCGCGATCGCGGTGTACAGCTCACCCGAGGCCAGACCGGGGAACCAGCGGGAGCGCTGCTCGGCGTTCGCGAGCCCGGTGAAGTACGGGACGACGACGTCGAGATGGGTGCGCAGGCCGCCCAGGGTCACGATCGCGCGGGCGCACTCCTCCTGGATGACGACGTTGAAGCGGTAGTCGTCCTGGCCGCCTCCGCCGTACTCCTCGGGCAGGGCCGTACCGATGATGCCCAGCTTGCCGAGAGCGGTGAACAGTTCGCGGGGGACGAGACCGGCCTGACGCCAATCCTCGTAGGCCGGGACCACTTCGCGGGCGAGGAAGTCGCGGACCAGGAGGCGGAAGTCCTCGTGGGTCTCTTCGAACAGGGTCCGGCGCATCGGATCTCCTTCAATTCGACCCGATTGAGTATACGCAATTGACCCTTGCTGAACACTGCTTCCGCTACGTGATCAGTGCCACCAAGGAATGAGTGCATCCAAATGGCGTCGCATCCGGTGGCTGGCGAGTCCCGCGTCGCCTTCCAGGATCGCGTCGAGGATGCGCTGGTGGATGTGCTGGACCTCTTCCGCCGCGGTGTCGCCGGGCAGCGGCTGGTCGTGGCCGGCGGCGTGCTTGCGGAACAGCTCGGTGATGATGGCGAGGAACAGCGACAGCACGGGGTTGCGGGCCAGTTCGGCCAGTTCGGTGTGGAAGAGGTCGGCCTTGCGCAGGTCTTCGGCCGGTCCTTCGGTCGGGCGGCGCACGGCTTTGGCGAGACGCTCGGCGACCTCGTCGACAGCGCCGCCCTCGGACCGTCGGGCGGTGACCCGGGCGACGATGCCGAGTTCGATGGCGTTGCGGACGATCCTGAGATCGTCGGCCGTGACGCCCTGGTACTCCAGGAACAGCGCCATGGTGTCGACGCTGGCCTGCGCTTCGGGTTCGGCGACGATCAGGCCGCCGCCGGGGCCGCGCCGCATCCGGGCCACCGAGTGGTATTCCAGGAGCCGGACGGCCTCCCGCAGGACGGCACGGCTGATGCCGTAGCGGGCGAGCAGGTCGCTCTCCGAGCCGAGCACCTGGCCGACCTGCCAGCCGCGCGCGGCGATGTCGTCGTGGATGCGGGCGGCGACCACCTCGGCCAGCTTGGCCCGCGGGCCCTCGACCAGCTCGGGCTCGATCACGTTTCCCGCGATCCGCGGCCCGCGCCGCACCCGGTGCTTCTCGATCCAGCCGGCCACCGACTCCAGATGCGCGCCCAGTTCGGTCTGCGCGCGGGCACCGTCGCCGGCGATCACGGCGTCGACGACGGCGCGGTGGGCCCTGTGGGAGGTCTCCTTCGCCGAGTGCATCTCCGCCTTGGAGATCCGGCGGGAGGTGTGCGCGTAGCGCGCGGTGAGGCGGGTGAGCACGTCGACGAAGAGGTGCAGGACCGGGTTGCCGGAGAGTTTCCCGAGCACCGGGTGCAGCGGGTCCTGGGAGTGCACGCCCGGCTCGTCCCAGTGGACCCGCTCCTCGACGAGCGTGGCACGCAGGGTGGCGATGCCGTCCTCGGTGATGCGGTCCGCCGCGAGGCCCGCGGCGATCGGCTCCAGCAGGAGGCGGGCGTGCAGCAGATCGGTGACGCTGGTGCCGACGTACTCCAGGTAGATCACCATGGCCCGGGTCGCCGGGCCCGCGTCGGGTGCGGACACGAACAGACCGCCGTTCGGGCCGCGTCGCATCTTGACCACCTGGTGGTGCTCCACCAGCCGCACCGCCTCGCGCAGTACGGCACGGCTCACCCCGAACCGCTCACGCAGCTCCACCTCGGAGCCGAGCGACTCGCCGACGGGCCAGCCACGCCGGATCACGTCCGCCTCGATGCGCTGGGCGATCTGCGCGGCCAGGGTGCCGACCCGTTCGTCGGCGGGGTCGAGGTCGGCGGCGGTCGCCATGGGCGGGCTCCTCAGGAGGGAGGGGGACGGGCTGTGGGCGTTCAGTCTAGTTGGCTGCGGGGGCCGGGATGCGAGCGTTGAAAGTGCACTCAATTTTCTGGAGATCCCGTAGATGCCGAGGAACATGCTCTGGCTCACTCGACGATACGGCCTTTACAGTGACCTCATCATGGGATCTGATCTCTGATGTGAGGAGAGGCAGCGATGCGGCTGGAGTCCACTCCGGAGCTCGACGCGTTCCGGAACAAGGTACGGGCCTTCGTCGCGGAGCACGCTCCCGGCGTCAAACGGCACGCGGGCGTGCGCGCGCCCGAGCCGGAGCTCATGCCGGCCATCCGGGAGTGGACCGCGAAGCTGTACGAGGCCGGGTTCCTCGGAATCGACTGGCCCGAGCGGTACGGGGGCCGACCGGACGCGCATCCGCTGGAGTCGTTCGTGGTCGCCGAGGAGATCGCCCGGGCCCGGACCTGGGCGCCGGTGGGGGCGGCGTCGCTGGCATCGGCGGCGCTCATCGAGTTCGGTACCGAGGAACAGCGGTCGCTGTACCTTCCTCGCATCCGCAAGTGCCAGGACGTGTGGTGCCAGTTGTTCAGTGAGCCGGAGGCGGGCAGTGATCTGGCGTCGCTGCGGACCCGGGCCCGGCGCGAGGGTGACGTCTTCGTCGTGGACGGGCAGAAGGTGTGGACGACCAACGGGCAGCACGCCGACCTGGGGTATCTGCTGGCGCGCACCGACCCGGACGCGCCGAAGCACAAGGGGATCACCGCGTTCGTGGTCGACATGCGCAGCCCCGGGGTGGAGGTGCGGCCGCTGCGGGAGATCACCGGCACCACCGACTTCAACGAGGTCTTCCTCGACGGTGTGCGGGTCCCTGCCGGGAACGTGATCGGCTCGGTGAACGACGGCTGGCGGGTGGCGATGAGCAGCCTCGGGCATGAGCGGTCGGGGGTGGCCGCACGTGGGGTCGAGCTGTTCGGCGTCCTCGACGATCTGATGCGGCTCGCCGGGGACCGGGAGGCCGACGAGATCGGTGAGCTGGCCGCGCGGGTTCAGGTCAACGCGGCCATGATCGGGCTGGCCCAGTCGCGGATGCTGGCGGGGACGGAGGGGGTCGCCGACGCGCTTCTCGGGAAGATCTTCTTCAGTGAACTCAACCATGACTTGGTCGAGTTCGGGGTGGGGCTCCAGGGGACGGACGGGTTGCTCGTCGAGGGGGATCCGGAGGCTGTGGCGGGTGGGTGGTGGCAGGACGCGTATCTGTACGCGCGGGCGTTCACCATCGCGGGCGGCGCGAACGAGATCCTGCGGACCCAGGTGGCGGAGCGGGGGTTGGGGATGCCTCGCGGTTGAGGGTGCCGCGATGTGTCGTGCGGCGGCTGCTGCGGGCCCGTTGAGTCCGGTCGCGCAGCACCCCGCCCCCCATGAACGCTCCTCTGATCGCTCCTCAGCGGACCAGTTCCACGATCGTCGCGTTGGCCGTGCCTCCGCCCTCGCACATGGTCTGCAGGCCGTAGCGGAGGTCGTTGCGGCGCATCCGGGCCAGCATGCGCGTCATCAGGATGGCCCCCGAGCCGCCCAGCGGGTGCCCCACGGCTATCGCGCCGCCGAGGGGGTTCAGGCGTTCCGGGTCCGCGCCGGTCTCGGCCAGCCAGGCCAACGGCACCGGTGCGAAGGCCTCGTTGACCTCGAAGACCCCGATGTCGTCGATGGACAGCCCGGCCTTGCGCAGGACTTTCTCCGTCGCCGGGATCGGGCCCGTGAGCATCATGATCGGGTCCGCGCCGCTCACCGCTCCCGAGTGGTAGCGGGCGATCGGGGTCAGGCCCAGCTCCCGGGCCCGCTCCGGTGTCGTGATGAGCAGCGCGGCCGCACCGTCCGAGATCTGGGAGGAGTTGCCCGCGTGAATCACGCCGTCCTCCTTGAACGACGGCTTGAGGCCGGCCAGGGACTCGGGGGAGGTGCCCCGTCGCAGGCCCTCGTCCACGGCGAACTTCGTGCCGTTGACCTCGATCGGTACGACGTGGTCGTCGAAGACCCCTTCGTCGATGGCGGCGGCCGCCTTGGCGTGGGAGGCCGACGCGAACTCGTCGAGCTGCTGTCGGCTCAATCCCCAACGCTCGGCGATGAGTTCGGCGCCGACGCCCTGGCTGAACTCGAAGCCGTCGTAGCGGTCGAGGACCGCGGGGCCGTACGGCATGCCCGTCGTCCGGTGGGAGCCGAGCGGGACTCTGGTCATGGTCTCCACTCCCCCGGCCACCACCAGGTCGTACTGCCCGGCCATCACGGCGTGCGCGGCGGAGTCGACGGCCTGCTGGCTGGAGCCGCAGGCCCGGTTGATGGTCACCCCGGGGACGTGTTCGGGCCAGCCCGCGGCCAGTACGGCGAACCGGGCGACGTTGCTCGACTGATCGCCGATCTGGGTCACGCACCCCCACATCACGTCGTCCACGGTCGCGGGGTCCACGCCGGTGCGTTCCTGCAGTGCGACGAGCACCTCGGCCGACAGATCGGCCGCGTGGACCGGGCCCAGTGAGCCGTTGCGCTTGCCGATCGGGGTGCGTACGGCGTCGACGATGACGGCGTCCCTCATGTGCGGATCCTCTCCTGCGGTTGGTCGTTCTGTACGGCGGCGCCGGCGTCCAGCAGTTCACCGATGCCGTCCACTCCCCAGTCCCGGAACACGGCTCGGGTGTCGGCGCCGACGGCGGGTGCGGTACGGCCGGGTGCGGCGGGGGTCCGCGAGAACCGGGGTGCCGGGGCCGGTTGTACGACGTCCTCGCGGGTGAACAGGGCTGCGCGTGCGGCCAGTTGGGGGTGGTTCGCGGCTTCCTTGAGGCTCAGGACCGGTGCGACGCAGGCGTCGGTCCCCTCGAACAGGGCCGCCCATTCGTCCCGGGTGCGCTCCGCGAACCGTTCCGACAGCAGGCGGCGCAGCTCGGGCCAGGTGGAGTGGTCGTGCTGGCGGGCCGGGTCCACGTCAAGGCCGAGCAGGTCGATGAGGGTTCGGTAGAACTTGGGCTCCAGGGCACCGACCGCGACATGACCCCCGTCCCGGGTCCCGTACACGGCGTAGAACGGCCAGCCTCCGTCGAAGCGGTTCACGCCCCGCTCGTCGTGCCATTCGCCGCGCCCCAGCTTGGCGAAGGTGCTGGCGAGGAGGTGGGTGGTGCCGTCGACGATGGCCGCGTCGACGACCTGGCCCCGGCCCGTGCGGTCGGCGGCGTGCAGTGCGGCCAGCACGCCGATGACGAGGTAGCAGCCGCCGCCCCCGAAGTCGCCGACCAGGTTGAGCGGGATCTGTGGCGGGCCGCCCGCCTCGCCGATCGCGCCGAGCGCTCCGGTGACGGCGATGTAGGTGAGGTCGTGTCCCGCCGCGGCGGCCAGCGGGCCGTCCTGGCCCCAGCCCGTCATACGGCCGTACACCAGGCGGGCGTTGCGGGCCAGGCACTCGTGCGGGCCGATGCCGAGCCGCTCGGTGACGCCGGGGCGGAAGCCCTCGATCAGGATGTCCGCCCGCTCGACGAGGTCGAGGAGGGCGGCGGTCGCGGACGGGTGCTTGAGGTCCAGGACCACCGACCGCTTGCCCCGGTTGAGGACGTCGGCGGGACCACCGGCATCCGGCTCGCCCTCCCGCCCGGGCCGGTCCACACGCACCACCTCGGCCCCCAGGTCGGCGAGAAACATTCCGGCGAATGGCCCGGGCCCGATCCCCCCGAGCTCGACAACCCGACACCCGTCCAACGGCCCCACCACCGCCCGGGCCTCCTCCGACACCGGCTTCCCCTCTCCCGGCCCCCGCTCTACGCCCATCCCGGAAACCTGCCCGAGGACCGCGCCGGGCGGCATCCCCATGACCGCATCGGGCCCCTCCCCCTCGACCGCATCGGACATCTGCCCCATAGCCGCACCGGCCACCCGCCGCACACCCCTCTCGGACCCCCGCCCGGCAACCACCCCCGGCACCGCTCCCGCAACCACCCCCGGCACCGCTCCCGCAGCCGTCTCGGGCACCGCTCCCGCAGCCGCCTCGGACATCCGCCCCACCACCGCACCAGACACCCGCCCGGCAGCGTTCTCGAACACCCGCCCCTCAACCAACCCCGACACCACCCCCGCAGCCACCTCGGCCCCCTCCTCCACGGCCGCCTCGGACATCCGCCCCCCCCCAGCAGCACCAGGCACCCGCCCCGCAACCCGCCCGGCAACCACCTCCGCGGCCGTCCCAGACATCCGCTCGGCAGCACCCTGGGGCACCCGCCCCGCAGCCGCCTCGGCCCCCTCCCCCTCCGCCGGCCCAGGCGCCTGCCCGCTGGCCGTGTCCGGTGCCCGGCCCGCGGTCGACCCGCTCATCGCCCCTTCCACACCGGTGGGCGCTTCTCCGCGAAGGCTGCCGCGCCCTCTCGGGCGTCACGGGACTTGAACACCGGCTCGGCGATCTCGAACTGCTTCGCCCAGCCCTCCTCAAGCGTCCAGTCGGCGGTCGAGCGGGCGATCTGCTTGGTGGCGGCGACGGCGAGGGGGCCGTTCGCCGCGATCACGGAGGCGAGTTCCAGCGCGCCCTCCAGCGCTCCGCCGGTCTCCGTGAGCCGGTTGACGAGGCCGACCTCGGCCGCGCGTACGGCGCTGATGGCCTCGCCGGTCAGGAGCAGTTCCAGTGCGATGGCGAAGGGGACCTTGCGGGGCAGTTGAAGTGCCGCGCCCGCGCGGGCGACCAGCGACCGCTTGACCTCCGGTACACCCAGCCGCGCCGTACGGGCGGCGACGACAAGGTCGCAGGCCAGCAGGAGTTCGAAGCCGCCGGCCAGGGCCCAGCCCTCGACCGCGGCGACGAGCGGCTTGCGGGGCGGTGTGATGCTGATGCCGCACAGTCCGCGGCCCGGGATCGCGGGGGTCTCGCCCTTCAGCCACGCCTTCAGGTCCATCCCCGCGGAGAAGGTGTCGCCCGCGCCGGTGAGGACACCGACGCGCAGCTCGTCCGACTCGTCGAGTTCGTCCACCGCGGCCGCCACCCCGGCGGCCACCCCGGCGTCGAGCGCGTTCTTGACCGACGGGCGGTTGATCGTGATGACCTGGACCGCGCCCCGGCGCTCCACGAGCACCTCGTCCGACACGTTGCCTCCTCGATGTTCAGTGGCCGGTCACGGAGAACCGGGCCAGTTCGTGGTCGACCATCCCGGCCAGGTCCGCGGCGGGCGGCGCGGGCAGTTCCACGGCGCGATCGCGGGTCGGCAGGAGTACGACGGCCGTTCCGGGGGTGGTGATCTCGCCCCGCTGGTTCTCGCAGCGCACCTCGATGTGCACCTCGCCGCGCCCGTCCACCCGCCGCTTGTCGACGACCGTGCCGCGCACCCGCGTGGTGTCGCCGAGGTAGTTGAACTTCCGGTGTTCGCAGCGCAGTCGCCACAGCCAGCCGTCGTCGCCGATCCAGTCGGTGAGCAGGTGGCACAGCCAGGTCTCACGCATCCCGCCGTAGTCGTACGGGTTGGGCAGCCCCAACTCCCGTGCCCGCTCCGGCTCCCAGTGCAGGCGCTGGACGGTGTCGGGGATGTTGAGCGGGTTGGGCGGATACAGTCCCGGCGCCTTGCGGCGCACGCGCGCGGCGATGCCGAACGCTCCGGGCGGGGTGAGCTGCATACCCCAGCCGAGATGCCAGACCACCACGTCCGTGACGGTCAACGGCCCCTTCACCCGGGGCTGCAGCTCCTCTCCGACCCGGACGTCCTCCCAGTACCGCGGCTCGGCACCGCGCCGGGTCTCGGCCGCGTAGGCCGCGTCGATCTCCGCCAACTGGGCTGCCGTATAAGGCTGTTGATTCAGACTCTCCTTGGATCGCCGCTTCGACGTGTCCCGTTCGGCGTTGATCCAGGTGCCTCGCCGCACGGCGTTCAGTTCGCCGTGACCGTTCGTGTAGAGGTAGTCCTTGACGATGTGTGCCGTACGTCCGCCGAAGCGGCTGAGCTTGGGCTGCACACCCACCTGGGTCTCCAGCACCCGGCAGCGGTCGCCCAGTCGCAGCGGCCGCCACCACTCGAACTCCATCACGGCCTGGTAGGAGCCAAGACCCGCGAACGGATCGCCCTTCAGCAGCGCCTTCGTCTCGGGGTCCGGCGTCGGTGCCGCGTCCTCACCCATGGTGTACAGGAAGGTCGGCGGTGCCACCAGCGCGCCCCAACGGGACTTCGCCGCGTGGTCGGGATCGCAGTACAGGGGGTTGTCGTCGCCGTAGCCGAACGCGAAGTGCCGTACGCCGTCCCAGGTCACCTCGTAGTTGTGCGGGGGGTTGCGCTGGGGCACGGGGATGCCGAGTCGGCGGCGGGAGCGTTCGAGCGCCTCGTCGGTCAGCCGGCCGAACTGCTCGGCGGTGCTCGTCATCCTGCGGTCTCCTCCGGGGTCCGGGCCCGCACGATCTCCAGCAGCTCCACGCGGCTCACCTTGCTCGACGGGGTACGGGGCAGTTCTTCGAGTACGACGATGCGGACAGGCACCTCGTACGGCAGCAGTTGCGCGCGGCACAGGTCGACGAGCTCGCCGAACTCCGGTGGGGTACGGCCCGGTTCGGTCTCCACCGCCGCCACCGGCACCTCGCCGAGGCGCGGGTCCGGCAGTCCCGCCACGGCCGCCTCCCGGACGGCCGGGTGGGTCTCCAGCACCCGTTTGACGGACTCCGGCTGGACCTTGAAGCCGCCGCGGATGATGGCGTCGTCGGCGCGTCCCTCGATCCACACGAACCGGTCGGCGTCGATCCGGGCCAGGTCGCTGGTGCGGGTCCAGGTCCGGCCGCCCTGTGTGCTCTGCTCGGTGCGGACCTCCAGGCGTCCGGTGCGGCCGGACGGGAGCTCGGTTCCGTCATCGCCGGTCACGCGCACTTCGACGCCGGGGAAGGCACGTCCGGCACTGCCCGCCTTGCGGTCCCACCATGTCTCGTGCAGCGGCAGCGTCCAGCCGACGACCGCTCCGGCGAACTCGGTGGCGCCGTAGGTCATCAGGACGGGGATGCCGTAGCGCCGGAAGAAGGCGTCGGCGAGTTCCGCGGGGCAGGGGGCGGTGCCGGAGGTGACCACCTGGAGGCTCGCCAGCCGCTCCGGGGGGACGTCGGCGTCGAGTACGGCGCGGATGGCGGCGGGGACCAGGTTCGCGGCGCGCAGGCGGTGCCGTTCCACGGCGGCGGTCCACGGTTCGACGGCGAACCTGGGCAGCAGGAGCATGCGCCGGCCGGTGGCCAGGCAGGCCAGCGCCCGCCACAGTCCGCCGATGTGCACGAGCGGGGCCGAGACCAGCGAGGCCGAACGGGACAGCAGGCTGCCGGACTTGGAGCTCTGTCCGCCGGAGACGAGCGCCTGGTCGAGTTGTGCGTCGCGCAGGTGGACCCGTTTGGGCGGGCCGGTGGTGCCGGAGGTGAGCATCTCCACGGCGACGCCGGGATTGGCGCTCGCGTCGGCCACGGCGGTTCCGGGATTGGCGCTCGCGTCAGCCACGGCGGTGCCGATGAGTCGTGGCGTACCGTCGGCGCCGAGTTCCAGTACCGCTCCGTGCGCCTCGACGGCGGCGAACACGCCGTCGCGCGCGAAGGGTTCGGCGCCCGCGACCACGACCGGCAGCCGGCAGCGGTCGATGTCGGCCGCGAGGCGTGCGGCGGGTTGCAGCGGGCTGAGCATCACCAGACAGCGTCCTGAGGCGATCACCGCGGCGACCGTGACGACGTGTTCGGGCCGGTTCTCCAGTACGACGCCCACGCGGGCGCCGGGCGGCAGGCCCAGGGCGTCGAGCGCGTCGAGGACCGCCCGCGCGGTCTTCTGGACGTCGCCCCAGGTCCACCAGGTTCCCTCGTGCTCGATCGCCTCGGCGTCGCCGGGTGCCTCGGCCAGCAGCCGGGACAGGCGGTCGCGAATGGCCACGTGTTCCGCCCTTCGGGTGGAGGTCATCGGATCCCGACCAGATCCGCCAGCCGGGCCCGGTGCGCCACGGGGCCGCCGAACAGGTGCTCGCTCGACTTCGCGCGCTTCAGATACAGGTGCGCGTCGTGCTCCCACGTGTAGCCGATGCCACCGTGGATCTGGATGTTCTCCTTGGCCGCGTGGCTGAAGGCCTCCGCGCAGTACGCGGCCGCGACCGCCGCGGGCGCCGGCAGGTCGGCCGGGTTCTCGGCGGCCACCGCCAGGGCGTGGTACGCGGCCGAGCGCGCCCCCTCCGCCCCAAGCAGCAGGTCGGCGCACTTGTGCTTGATCGCCTGGAACGATCCGATCGGCCTGCCGAACTGCACCCGGATCTTCGCGTACTCCACGGCCGCGTCCAGACAGGCCTGCGCTCCGCCCACCTGCTCGGCGGCGAGCGCCACGACGGCGAGGTCGGTCACCGTGCGCAGATACGCCGAGGCGTCTTCGTGCGGCCCGATCCGCAGCGCCGGGGCGGAGTCGAGGTCGATCCGGGCCAGCCGTCGGGTCGGGTCGAGCGTGTCCAGCCGGGCGCGGGTCACTCCCCGGGCGGTGCCGTCCACGGCGAACAGTCCAGGGCCGGTGTCGTCCCGGGCCACGACGAGGAGCAGATCGGCGCGGTGGCCGTCGATCACGAACATCTTGGTGCCGGACAGGGTCCAGCCGTCCGCGTGCCGGGTCGCCCGCGCCTCGACGTCCTCCGGCCGCCATGATCCGCTCTCCTCGGCCACGGCCAGAGTCGCGGTCAGCGAGCCGTCGGCGATGGCGGGCAGCCAACGTGCCTTGGCCACCTCGTCGTCGGAGGCCGCGAGGGCCTGTCCGGCGAGGGCCACGGTCGCGAAGAACGGCGACGGCAGCAGTGACCGCCCCAACTCTTCGAGTACGAGGCCCAGTTCGACGGATCCGCCGCCGGAGCCGCCGTACGCCTCGGGCAGGGCCAGGCCCTGGAGGCCGAGCTGGTCGGCCATCTGCCGCCAGAGGGCCGGGTCATGGCCCTCCTCGGACTCCATCCAGCGGCGTACCTCCTCGCTGGGCGCCTTGTCCGCCAGGAAGCGGCGCAGCAGGGTCCGGAGTTCGTCCTGCTCCTCGGTGAGCGTGAGTGCCACCTGGTTCCTCCACGGTCGGGGCTCAGCGGGGCGTCTTCGACCGCAGATAGGCGGCGAAGTCCGGCATCCTGGCCCGGTCGACGATCTCGATCCGCACGCCCGAGGGGTCCAGCAGATAGGCGAAGACCGACGGGGCCTCGCCGTCCACGACCGCGCTCGCCTCCAGCGTGAACCCGGACGCTTCGAGCCGCTTGGCGGTCGTCGGGACGTCGTCGCAGAAGTAGCCCAGGTGATGCGTGGCCGCGTGCGGTGCCGCCGTCCACGGGGTGCCCGGGATCTCCTGCACGAGTTCGATGTGCGGGGCGTCGAGGGAGTACGCGTAGCGCAACGGCAGCACCCGGTCGCCGTCGGCCAGGCGCACCAGGAGGTCGGCTGCCATGGTCTCGGTCCAGCGGTAGCCGGCGAGCTCGGTGAGCGCGGCCTTCGAGGACTCCAGGTCGGGTACGACGATGCCGGTGTGGTAGAGGTCCGCCGCGCGCAGAGGGGCCGTGCCGTTCGTGGCGCTCACCATTCGAGCCGCAGCTGCTTGATGCCGTACATGTTCCCGTGCTGCTCCAAATTCTGGTGGGGCGCGAGCCGGTACTCGGGGATGCGTTTGTGCCACTCCTCGACGGCCACGTTCAGTTCGAGTCGGGCGAGGTGCGAGCCCAGACAGCGGTGGGGGCCCGAGCCGAAGGCGATGTGGTTGGTGGTCCTGCGGTGCGGGTCCACTTCCAGGGGGTTCGTGAAGCGCTCGGGGTCCCGGTTGGTGACCGCGAGCGGCAGCATCACCATCTCCCCGGCCTTGACCGGGCAGCCGCCGACCTCGATGTCCTTGGTCGCCTTGCGGGCCGGCACGACGAAGGAGTAGACGCGCAGGATCTCCTCGACGCTGGTCGCGATGAGCGACGGGTCAGCGACGATCGCCTCGCGCAGGTCGGGGTGGGTGGCGAAGTGGTAGAGGGCCCAGCCGATGGAGATGGGGACGGTGTCGAAGCCGGCCTGGAACATCAGGATGCAGAACGCGTGCAGATCCCGGTCGTTGATCGCCTCGCCGTCGATCCGCCAGGTCATCGCGCGCGACAGCAGGTCGTCCCGGGGTGTCTCGCGGCGCTGGGCGATCTGCTCCTCGAAGTAGTCCGACACGGCGTTCATGGCGGCCATCTGGCGGGCGGCGTCGGGGTCTTCGTCGTGCGAGAGGTGCAGCAGCTCGTGCACCCAGTGCAGGAAGGTGGGCAGGTCGTCCTCGGGCAGGCCCATGATCCGCATGAAGATCAGTGTGGGGAAGCGGCGGGCGAACTCGTCGAGGACGTCGGCGCCGCCGTCGTCCCTGATCCGGTCGATCATCTCGCCCGCGACCTGCCGGACCTCCTTCTCCCGTGCCGCCACGGCGTGCGGCGAGAAGTCCTTGCCGAGCAGGCGCCGCCACGTGCCGTGCAGGGGCGGGTCCAGCATCTCGGGGATCCACAGGAACCGCGGGTCGGGTTCGAGGACGGTCACCGACTTGTTGGAGAAGGTGCGCCAGTCCTGGAGCGCCTCCTGCACGGCGGGCCCGTCCGTGACGACCCAGAAGCCGCGTGCCACGGTGCTCCGGAAGCCGGCGTGGGTACGCGCCCAGGCGTCCCAGCGGTCGTGGTGACTGAGGAGCGGACCGCCGAGACGGTTGTCGAAGTGGTAGGCGGGCAGCCCTTCGTGGGTGCCGTCGGGTTCGAGGGTCGTGCTCATCGAGGCTCCTCCCCTTGGTTCGGCCGACAACCGACTCAGCTGACCGCGCCGTCGATCTTGAGTGCGAGGAGTTCCTCCTCGGAGATGCCAAGCGAGAGCAGCACCTCGTCCGTGTGCTCAGCGAACTGGGGCGCGCGGGTCAGCGTGGCCGGGGTCTCGTCGAACTGCACTGGATTGGCGACCAGTTCGCGGTCCACGCCGTCGGCGTCCACGACCGGGGCGATGAGGCCGTTGGCCCGCAGCGAGGGGTCCTGTCCCACTTCCCACGCGTTCTGTACGGCCGCCCACTGTCCGTCGCCGCGGGAGAGGATCTCCGTCCACTCCTCGAAGGGACGGCTCGCGATGATCTCGGCGACGATGCCTGCGGCCTCGGCCGCGTTCGCCATCAGCTTCTCGGTGCTGTCGAACCGTTCGTCGGTGGCCAGTTCCGCACGTCCGGCCAGCTTGCAGAACTCCGCCCAGTACCGGCCGGGTTGCAGCATCGACAGTTCGATCCAGCGCTGGTCGGAGGTGCGGTACGCGCCGATGAGGGGGTTGGTGGCGGAGCCGTGGCGCGGCGGTGTCCGCACCGGGAGCGGCCCGCCGGTCATGAGGGCGAGGTTCACCGTGAACTGGGTGGCCCAGGCGCCGACGCCGAGCAACGAGACGTCCACGACGGAGGGTTGACCGGTCATCGCGCGGGAGTAGAGGGCGGCGGCGATGCCTCCGGCGATGGTCATGCCGCCCATCGAGTCGCCGTAGGCGCCGGCCGGCATGCGGGTCATGCGGTCCGCGTCGGGGGTCGTGACGCCGGCGGCGCTTCCGCCGCGTGCCCAGAAGGCGGTGCTGTCGTAGCCGCCCTTGTCCGCCTCGGCGCCCCGGACGCCGAAGCCGCTGCCGCGGACGTAGACGATGTCCGGGTTGACCGCGCGCACGTCCTCGACGTCGATGCGCAGTTTGGCCCGTGCCTCGGGCAGGAAGTTGGTGAGGAACACGTCACTGGTGCGGATGAGTTCGTCGAGCACCTTGCGGGCGGCCGGCCGCTCCAGGGCGAGTCCGACACTGCGCTTGCCCCGGTTGGGCCCCTCCATGATCGGGTAGAAGGAGGAGCCCTCGCTGGCGGCCTCGTACCCGAGCACCCGGACCAACCCGCGCTGGGCGTCGCCCCGTTCGGCGTGCTCGATCTTGATCACTTCGGCACCCCAGTCGGCGAGCACGGCGCCGGCCGCCGGGACGAAGGTGAACTGTGCGACTTCGAGAACGCGCACGCCCTCCATCGGGTTCCGCATCGGGCTTGCTCCTCCTGGCGTCGATTCGTCGAAGGGACCGCCACGCCAGAGTGACCGCGCCCCGGCCGGGTCGGGCGGGCGAGCCCGCTCAGTGGGACCCCGCGGTCGAGCGGCGCCGCACAACGGCGATCGTCGATCTGGTGCGTCTGGGGCAAGGGTAGGCGGGACCTGGCCCGAACGGAAGCTATTGCGGATACTCATTATGGGTACGGTGGCCACAACACTCGATAACTCTGACGCCCGGCGGGCTTAAAGAGGCTACTTTTCCATCCCCGGAGGGACGATGCTCGACTTCTCGGTCGAACCCGAGTTCCAGGCCAAGCTCGACTGGGCGGCGGCCTTCGTGCGGGAGGAGGTCGAGCCGCTCGACCTGCTCTTCCCGCACGGCGGCGACCCGTACGACACCCGCAACGAGAAGTCCCGCGCCATCCTGAGGCCGCTGCAGGACCAGGTCCGCGCGCAGGGCCTGTGGGCGTGCCATCTCGGCCCCGAGCTCGGCGGTCCCGGGTACGGCCAGGTCAAGCTCGCCCTGCTCAACGAGATCCTCGGCCGCTCCTACTGGGCCCCGACCGTCTTCGGCACGGCCGCCCCCGACACCGGCAACGCGGAGATCCTCGCGATGTTCGGCACCGAGGAGCAGAAGCGGCGTTATCTCCAGCCGCTGCTCGACGGCGACATCGTCTCCACCTTCTCGATGACCGAGCCGCAGGCCGGCGCGGACCCCAAGGAGTTCGTGTGCGGCGCGCGGCGTGACGGGGACGAGTGGGTGATCGACGGGGAGAAGTGGTTCTCCTCCAACGCCCGCTACGCGGCCTTCCTCATCGTCATGGCCGTCACCGACCCGGACGCGCCGCCGCACGCCCGGATGTCGATGTTCGTCGTCCCGGCGGACACCCCGGGTATCGAGATCAAACGCAATGTCGGCGCCATGGACGAGCGCGAGTCCCTCGACGAGGGCATCCACGCCTACATCCGCTACCACCAGGTCCGGGTCCCGCTCGACGCCATGCTCGGCGGCCCCGGCGAGGGCTTCAAGGTCGCGCAGGCCCGGCTCGGCGGCGGTCGTGTGCACCACGCCATGCGTACGGTCGGCAAGTGCACCCGGGCCTTCGACATGATGTGCGAGCGGGCACTGTCCCGGCGCACCCAGGGCACCCTGCTCGCGGAGAAGCAGGCGGCGCAGCAGTTCATCGCCGACTCCTGGCTGGAGTTGCAGCAGTTCCGGCTGCTCGTCCTGCACACCGCGTGGACCATCGACACCCAGCCGCACGGCGCCGCCCGCACCCAGATCGCCATGTGCAAGGTCGCCACCGCCAAGGTGCTGCACGACATCATCCAGCGGGCCGTCCATCTGCACGGCTCGCTCGGCACCACGGGTGAACTCCCGCTCGCCAAATGGTGGATGGCCGCCCCGAACCTCGCCCTCGCCGACGGCCCGACCGAGGTGCACCGCACCACGATCGCCAAACAGGTCCTGCGCGGCCACCGTCCGGCCGAGGGGCTGTTCCCCAGCGAGCACATCCCGCCGAAGCTGGAGGCGGCCCGCAAGCGGTACGCGCACATCATCGCCGACGACAGCCTCACGGGCCGGGTGGAGGCATGAGGTCTCCGGCCGACCTGTTCGACCTCTCCGGCAAGGTCGCCCTCGTCACCGGCGGCAGCCGGGGGCTGGGCCGGGAGATGGTGCTCGCGTTCGCCGCGGCGGGCGCCGAGGTGGTGATCGCCAGCCGTAAGGCGGAGGCGTGCAAGGAGGTGGCCGAGGAGGTCCGTGAACTCGGCCGCCGGGCCCTGCCGGTGGCCGCCCACGTAGGCCACTGGGACGACCTGGCCCGGCTCGCGGATGCCGCGTACGAGGAGTTCGGCAAGGTCGACATCCTGGTCAACAACGCCGGCATGTCTCCGCTGGCGCCCTCGTCGGCCGAGACCAGCGAGGAGTTGTTCGACAAGGTGATCGGGGTCAACTTCAAGGGCCCTTTCCGGCTGGCCTCGTTGGTGGGGCAGCGCATGGCGGACGCGGACGGCGGCTCGATCATCAACGTGTCCTCGTCGGGGGCGCTGATGCCCCAGCCCAGGTTCGGCCCCTACGCGGGCGCCAAGGCCGCACTCAACACACTGACCACCGTCTTCGCTCTCGAGTACGGCCCGACGGTCCGGGTCAACACCATCTCGGCGGGCCCGTTCCTCACGGACATCTCCAAGTCCTGGACGGAGGAGAAACGCCAGACCACCCGCAGCGCGGTGGGCCGCCCGGGGCGACCGGAGGAGATCGTCAGCACCGCGTTGTACCTCGCGAGCGACGCGTCGAGTTATACGACGGGTGCGCTGATCCGGGTGGACGGCGGGCTGTACTAGGGGGTGCCAGGCGTGGCGGGCCAGGTCCGCACTGCACTAGACGGCAACCGGGCTCGTGACCTCGTCCACCAGCCCCCACGCGAACGCCTCGGCGATGCCCAACTCGGTGCCGGACAGGGCGAGATAGGCGGTGCGCTCCCGGCCGATCCGGACCGGGAGGCTCGCCGTGCCGCCCGCGCCCGGGATCAGGCCCATGCCCACCTCGGGCAGCCGGACCACGGTGTCCGGTGCGGCCCGCACCCGGCCCGCAAAGGCGGAGAGTTCGATGCCCGCGCCCACACAGGCCCCGTGCAGATGGGCCGTCACCTTGTGGGCGCACCGCTGGAGGAGGGCGGCGGGGCTGCGCTCGACGCGGATCAGGTGGGCCTGCGCGGGGTCACGGGACGTACCGAACTCGGCGAGGTCGCCCCCGGCGCAGAAGGCGGGGCCGTTGCCGCGCAGGTCGACCCGGGTGACCGTGGGGTCGGCCACGGCGATGTGCAGGGCCTCGCACAGGGCGTCACGGGTCATGGCGTCGAAGGCGTTGCGTACGCCGGGCCGGTCGAGCGTGATGGTCAGCCGCGCGCCGTCGCGGGACAGCCGTACCGGCTCGGCGACCGGGCGCGGGGTGCGGTGGCGGGCCGAGGCCAGCCAGGTGCGGAAGCCGACGCCGCTCTGGAGGGTGGAGTAGGCGAGGGACTCGACGACCAGTCGCTCGGGTGGGGCCAGCCGGGCACCCATGCGCAGCACCTGTACGAGAGTCAGGGCGGCCGCGGGCTGGGCCGTGACGATGTCCTCCAGGCGGCGCGCGGTGGCGTGCGGGTTCGTACAGCCCACCCAGGGGCGGGGCGGATCTGGGGTGGCGGTGAGCAGGATGTCGCAACCGTCCGGCGGGTCCCGGTGTTCGGCCGCCACGCCCACCAGCACACGGTCCCGGGGCGCCCCGGCGCTCGCCGGTGCTGTGCGGTCGAGATCGACCAGTTGGAAGGGCGGCTGCATGAGCACCGGAGTGTAATGTGAGGCCGCCGCCGCGGAGAAGGGCGTTCACGTGCTGAAGAATGCTGCTCTCGATCACTGGCTGGAGCCCGTGGAGCCCTTCCTCGGCCCGCTCACCGCCGCGGCACGGGACTTCACCCGCCTCACCGGCGTACCGGTCGACCTGCCCACCGTCCTCTTTCTCCGTGCGGAACTGGCCGGTCACTCCCTCCCGGGCGGGACCTCGGCGGGCGGCTCCTGCCGTCTTCTTCGTACGGCCGACAGCTGGGCCGCGGTCAATCTGGCCCGGCCCGACGACACTGCCGCGGTGCCCGCACTGGTCGCGTTGCTGGGCTCGCCGGACCGGGAACTGGCCGAGGCCGCGGAGCGGACCACGGCGGCAGAGGTCGCCCGGAACGCGCAGTTGCTCGGCATCGCGGCGGCGGAACTCGGGTCGGCTCGCGGGAGCCGTTCGCCGGTCGTCGTCCATGGCCTGGGGCAGCCCCGGAGCCTGAGCCGGCTTCGGGTCGTCGACTTCTCCGCATTGTGGGCGGGGCCGTTGTGCGCCCGGCTGCTGGGACTCACCGGAGCCGATGTCGTGAAGGTGGAGAGCACGGCCAGGCCCGACGGCGCGCGATTCGGCTCTCCGGATTTCTACCGCTGGCTGCATGACGGGCACGAGAGCGTGGTCCTGGACTTCTTCTCCTCCGACGCGCTCGCGGAGGTCGTCGCCGGGGCGGACGTGGTCATCGAGGCGTCACGGCCACGAGCCCTGCGGCGGCTGGGCGTTCACGCGGAGCGCTTCCTGGCCGACCGGCCCGGCCGGGTCTGGGTCGGCATCACCGGCTACGGCCGCGACGACGACCGTATCGCCTTCGGTGACGACGCCGCCGTGGCCGGCGGGCTCACCGGGACCGCCCCCGACGGGACCCCGGTCTTCCTCGGTGACGCGCTCGCCGACCCGGTCACCGGGGTGTTCGCCGCACACGCCGTGGCCCGCTCCCTCGCCCGGGGCGGCGGGGAGTTGCTGTGCGTGTCCATGGCCGCCTGCGCCGCGGCCCTCGCGGGCTCCGTCGGGGAAGAGCGCCGGTCGTGCTGATCAGGAACGTCGAGGTCGAAGGCCGTGGGCGCGTGGATGTGCGGATCGCGGACGGCCGGGTCGCCGAGATCGGGGAGCGGCTCGCGGGGCGGAGCGGAGCGCACCGGAAACGGCTCACGGAGCGGGACGCTGCACCGGGAGGGCGGCTCGCGGAGCGCGGCGCGACGTTCGGGGCACGGCTCGCGGACCAGGGCGAGCCGGCCGGGGACGGTCCCGAGTCCCGTGAACGCCCCCCGGATCCCACCGAGTTGGACGGCCGGGGCGGCGCTCTCCTCCCCGGTCTGCACGACCACCACATCCATCTCGCCGCCCTCGCCGCCGAGGCCGCCTCGGTGCGGGTCGGTCCCGATGACGTGCACACCCCGGAGGAGTTCGCGGCGGCGCTGCGAGCCGGGGCCCCCGGCGCGTGGGTGCGGGCCGTCGGCTACCACGAGAGCGTCGCCGGGGAACTCGACCGGCGCGTGCTGGACACGATCGCAGGCGACCGCCCCCTCCGTGTACAGCACCGCACCGGTGCCCTGTGGGTGTGGAACAGCGCGGCACTGCACGCGGCCGGACTTGAGGCGAGCGGCGACGGGCGGTTCTGGCGGGAGGACGAGCGGCTGCGGGGACATGCGCCGCCGCTGCGGCTGGACCTGGAGGGGGTCGGACGGCGGGCCGCGGCGCTGGGGGTCACCGGGTTCACCAACGCCGACCCGCAGCCGGGGCCGGGGCTCACCCAGCTGCTGTCGGCGCTGCCGCAACGGCTCGTCGTGATGGGTGTGGATCCGCCCGTGAAGCTGATGCTCGACGACACGACCCTGCCGACGCCCGGCGACCTCGCGGCCACGGTGACCCGGGTACGGCCCCGCCCCGTGGCCGTGCACTGCGTGACCCGGGTGCAGTTGCTGGTGACCCTGCTCGCCCTGGACGAGGCGGGCCCGGTCGCCGGTGACCGGATCGAGCACGGGTCGGTGATCCCCGCCGAGACGATCCCGTGGATCCGGCGGCTGGGGCTGACCGTGGTGACCCAGCCGCACTTCCCCGTGGAGCGGGCGGCGGCCTACGCCACGGACACCGACGCCGACGACCGACCGCACCTGTACCGCTGCCGGAGCCTGGCCGAGGCCGGCGTTCCCGTCGCCGCCGGCACGGACGCGCCGTACGGCACCGCCGACCCCTGGGCGGTGATGCGGGCGGCGGTCGGGCGGGACGACGGCGAGGCGATCGCGCCCCGGGCGGCCCTGGACCTGTTCCTCGGGGAGCCCACGCGCCCCGCCCGGACCCGGCGGGTGACCGTCGGAACGGCCGCCGACCTGTGCCTTCTCCATGCACCCCTGAGCGAAGCGCTCGCCGCGCTCTCGGGGGAGACGGTCCGTGCCGCGTTCGTCGGCGGACGGCTGGAGACACCGCCCGACAGCTGAGCTCCACGGCGGACCATTCCCTTGACTTACGCAACCAAGAAGAGTAAACCTGACTTCAGAATCGTAGAACGACCGGTCGGTACTCACAATGGAGAGAGGTTCGGGCCGTGTTCAAGGAATTTGTCGTGTCGGGGGACTCGCACATCATCGAGCCGGTGGATCTGTTCAAGACCCGGCTGCCCAAGAGCCTTCGTGAACGGGCCCTGTGGGAGGAGGAGTTCACCCTCGACGAGCCGATCGTGGAAGGTGGGCACACCGAGTTCAAGAAGCTCCACACCATCGGCTACGACGGCTGGACCATCTCCAAGTACCGCCAGTTCGGCGGGGAGACCCCCGACGGCGAGCCCAACAACATCCTGCGGGACATGAACCTCGACGGCGTCGACGCCTCGGTCATGTTCCCCAACCTGTCGTTGTTCGTCCTGTTCACCGACGACCACGAACTGTCGATGGCGCACGCACGCGTGTGGAACGACTACATCGCCGAGCGGTTCCTGACGCACAAGGACCGGCTGCGCCCGACGGCGGCGATCCCCGTCACCGACATCCCGGAAGCCGTCGCCGAGGTCGAGCGGTGCGCCCGCCTCGGGCTGGGCGCGATCCTGATCCCGGAGACCCCTCCGGTGCCGTACGCCTCCCGGATCTACGACACGCTGTGGGCGGCCGCCCAGTCCCACGGCATGCCGGTGTTCATCCATGTCGCCACCGGCGGGGTCAAGACCCGGGAGAGCACCTCGGAGACGGCCACGACCGTCCGCCAGATGATGATGTCCGTCAACATGGGCAAGGGCCAGCTCACCGACGACATGGTGTCGGGCCGGCTCCAGAGCGCCGCGGCCGGTTTCTCCAGCCCGCAGCGCGTCATCGCGGACCTCGTCGGCGGCGGTGTCTGTGAGCGCTACCCCGATCTGCACTTCAACCTGATCGAGTTCAGCGCGGGCTGGCTGGTCTCCTACATGGGCTTCATGGACAAGTCCTTCCGCACCGGCATCGGCCAGGACGCCGACTGGTGGCTCGGCTTCTGGGACGACAGCCGCTCCCCCAAGGACCAGCCGGCCATGGGGCGCCTGTTCACCGTCAACGAGAAGTGGCCGTACCCGCTCAAGCCCAGCGAGTACATCCAGCGCCAGATCCACGTCCAGTTCGCGGACGACCCGACGGCCGTGAAGGCCCGCCACATCACGGGCGTGTCGACGATCATGTGGGGCAACGACTACCCGCATGCCGAGGGCACCTTCCGCAACAGCGCCGAGTGCGTCGCGTTCAACTTCGACGACACGGTCTCCGACGAGGACCGCGCGGCCATCCTGGGCGGCACGCTGGCCGACGTCGTGCACTTCGACAAGTCGAAGAAGCTGGCGCCGGTGAAGGTCGCCGAGGACGCCTGACACGGGACCGGCCGAAGGGGGTGACCATGGACGTGGTCACCCCCTTCGGCCGGTCTTCCGATCCGTCACCTCACCTCAGAAGCTCCAGCGCTTCCGCCAGCAGCACCGGCAGCGCCGGTTGCATCCGTCGGTGCATCTCCTTCAACTGCCCTGACTTTCTGGCCCGTTTGATGAGCAGCGCGGTCGCGGCGGACTCCTTGTACTTCGTGAGCGCCTCGAACCAGCCCAGGTCGGCCAGCGGCTCGCCGCGTGACTCCTGGTAGGCGTCCAGGAGTTCGGCCTTGCCGGGCATGCCGGTCGGCTCCTCGGAGACGGACGCGGGGTGGCGGGCCTCGTCGGTGAAGAAGGTCAGCCAGGTGACGTCGACCCGGGGGTCGCCGAGCGACCAGATCTCCCAGTCGATGACCGCGGTGACCCGGTCCGCCTCGCACAGCGTGTTGCCGAGCCGGTAGTCGCCATGGGTGAACACCGGTGCCATGGCGGGCGGCACGGTGGCGTGCAGCCGCTCGGCGACCTTCTCGTGTCCCGCGCGCAGATCCTCGGGGACGGTCGTGAACGCGCGGGTCCAGCGGTCGATCTCGTCCGTCAGGGAGACCACCGGCTCCTCGGACGCCGTGGTGCCCAGCGGGTCCACCCGGTGCAGGGCGGCGAGCATCCGGGCGGCGTCCAGGGCACGGGCACGGACGTGCTCGGCGGGAACCGTGCCGCGCGGCACGAGCACCGGTTCCACGCACTGGCCCGGCACCAACTCCATGGCGACGAAGGGCGGATCGCCCTCGTCGTGGAACAGCACCGCCGGCACGCGTACGCCGGGGCGGTCCGACAACGCCCGCATGATCCGCCCCTGCCGCAGCACGTCCCTGTTGCGCACCGGGGCCAGACCCGGCGGGCTCACCTTGAGGACCACGCGCTCGTGTCCGGCCGGGACTCCCGACAGCGCGGCCACATAGGTCAGGCTGGACGTGCCTCCGGTGAGCGGCTCGACGCCCTGCACCACGGCCTCGGGCGCCCAGCGGCGGGCGGCGACCGCGGTGCGTCCGGTCAGGTCGCTCAGCAGTTCAGGACTGTTCAAGTGGCTCCGCCTCGGTGGTCAGCGCGGCGACGATGTCCCGCCGGATCAGCTTGCCGGTGGGCGTGCGGGGCAGTTCGGGCCAGTACGTGATGCGGTCGGGCGTCTTCGATCCGCGCAGGGTGTCGCGCACCGCCGTCCGCAGTTCGCCGGCGTCGACCCGCGCTCCGTCGCGGGGCACGACGACGGCCTCGATGCGCTGGCCCCACTCCTCGTCCGGGACACCCACGACGACGGCGTCGAGCACGGCCGGATGCCGCAGCAGGACGTCCTCGATCTCGGCGGGGGCGATGTTCTCCGCGCCCCGGATGATGGTGTCGTCGACCCGGCCCTCGATGTAGAGGTAGCCGTCGGTGTCGAGACGGCCCCGGTCGCGGGTGTGGAAGAAGCCCTGCTCGTCGGTCGCGGACCCCTGCCCCGCATACTCCCCCGAGACCTGCTCGCCCCGGACCCAGATCTGCCCGGACTCTCCCGCGCCGACGGCCTCGCCCCCCTCGTCGCGGACCTCCAACTCCACGCCGGGCACGGGCAGTCCGGCCGAACCGAGCCGGGCCCGCACGACGGGGTCGTCGCTCCCGACGGCGGCCCGGTGCTCCCGCGGACCCAGGACCGAGATCGTGGACGAGGTCTCGGTCAGCCCGTAGGCGTTCACGAAGTCCACATGCGGCCACTCACCGAGCGCGGTCTCGATCACCCGCACCGGCATCTTCGCGCCGCCGTAGGCGAGGGTGCGCAACGAGGGCACCGAGCGGTCCAGGCCGGCCGCGTCCATGATCCGGGCGAGCATCGTCGGTACGACCATGGCGTTGGTGATCCGCTGCTCGCGGACGAGGCCGAGCCAGCCCTCGGACGTGAACTGTTCGAGCGTGAGGGTGCGGCGCCCCGCGTACAGATGGGTGAGCACATTCGACACGGCGGCTATGTGGTATGGCGGCACACTCACCAGGGCCGCCTCGTCAGGGTCCGCTCCGGCGAACTCCACGGTGCCGAACACATAGGACACGAGGTTCTGGTGGCGCAGGACCACACCCTTGGGCGTCGAGGTCGTTCCGCTGGTGTAGATGAGGACGGCCGGGGAGCCGGTCCGCGCCGGTTCGTCGGAGCCTCCCCGGGCCGCCGTCTCCAGCCACTGGGCCGGACTCAGCACCGGCAGTCCGGCCCGGCGCAGGGCGGCGGACTGCTCGGGGTGGGCGATGCCCAGGGCACCCGGGTGGTTGGCGAGCAGTTCGTCCAACTGCTCCGCTCCCAGGCGGTAGTTGACGGGCACCAGCGGCACCCCTGCGCGGGCGGCGGCGAACAGGGCGACTGGGAAGGCCGGGCCGTTCACCGCGAGGTACACGATCGCGTCGGCGCCCGCCTCCCGGACGGCCCGGGCCCCGCCGACGGCGAGTTCACGCAGCCGCTCCGGGCTCAGTCCGTCCTCGGCGCGGCCGATCACGGTCCGGTCGCCGAACCCGTCGGCGGCCATGTCGAGCAGCATCGTCACGTTCATCGGCCCGGCCCCGCCCTCAGTCCGAGGCCGGAAGCGGCTTGGGCCCCTTGAGCGACAGCGGGGTGCCGTTCACCGCCAGGGTGCCCTCGCCCGCCTTCGTGCACAGCAGCTCGACGCCTGTCGCCTCGTCCGCGTAGCGCTTGCCGAGTTGTGTCCCGCTCGTCAACCCGGGGTCGGGGCTGCCGGTGTGCGGCCCGCCCGGTTCGGTCATCACCGCGCCTCCGCAGGTGATCTCCAGATCGCCGTCCGGGACACGCACGACGACCACCGTCGTCGTGTCGACCGTACTGGCGAGCATCTGCCCCACGCGTGGCTTCATGCCGGCTTCCTCCGCGGCTCTCGGGGTGCCTTCTCGACGTCTCGCTTCTTCAGCTTCTTCGGCTTCTTCAGCCAGCCTCTTTGGGCTTCTCGGGCTTCTCGGCGTGAAAAAGCGTATACGGATTATCTGGATCACGTCGAGGGGACGACGGGGCAGTCCCGGTGAGTGGGCGGTCGCGACGTCCGCCGTGGGCGATCCGCCTACGTTGAGCCGATGGACCTCACCACCGTCCTCTACGAGGTGACCGGGCACGTGGCCACCGTCACCCTGAACCGGCCGCAGGCCATGAACAGCTTCACCCAGGAGATGCTCGACGACTTCTCCCTGATCTGGCGCACCGTCAAGGAGGACGACGACGTGCACGTCGTCGTCCTGCGCGGCGCCGGCGACCGCGCCTTCTCGACGGGCATGGACGTCAAGAAGGGGATCCACCGGCATCCCAACGTCTGGTCGCAGACGGACCCTGGGGAGTTCCTGTCGCCGAAGCTGAACCAGGTGTGGAAGCCGCTGCTGTGCGCGGTGCACGGGATCGCCGCCGGCGGGGCGTTCTACTGGCTCAACGAGGCCGACATCGTCATCTGCTCCGAGGACGCGACGTTCTTCGATCCGCACGTCAGCTACGGGCTCACCGCGGCGCTCGAACCGATCGGCCTGGCCCGGCGCATCCCGCTCGGCGAGACGCTGCGCATCGCGCTGCTCGGACTCGACGAGCGGGTCTCGGCCGCGCGTGCCCTGCAGATCGGCCTGGTCAGCGAGGTGCTGCCGCGCGAGCAGCTGTGGGACCGTGCCGACGGCATCGCCCGGATCATCGCGGCGAAGCCGGCGGCCGCGATCCAGGGCACGGTCCGGGCGATCTGGGAGTCGCTCGACGCGACCCGCACCCAGGCCCTGCGCACCGGCCTGTCCTACACCCAGATCGGCAACCCCGTCGGCAAGGCCGAGGTCGACCGTGCGTCGGTGCCCCGCGGCCGGTGGACACTGCGCTGACATCTCCCTACCCTCCCCAAAAAGAGGGTACTTTATTCACTCAGGAGATCCCCATGCGGTTCGGCATGCCATGGCCAGGGCCCGAGGTCGCGCGCGAGGCCGAGGAAGCCGGCGCGAGCGCCTTCTGCGCCTCGGAGTTCGCCGACCACGACGCCTACATCACCCTGGCGGAGATCGTCGCGGGCACCCGGAACGCCCTGGTCGGCCCCGCCATCGCCTACGCCTTCTCGCGTACCCCGTACGCGCACGCCACCGCGCTGCGCCAACTGCACGCGAAGGCACCGGACCGGCTGTTCCTCGGCCTGGGCAGCGCCGCGTTCCGCATCAACCGCGACTGGCTCGGCGTCCCCCCGGAGCGCCCCGTGGCCCGGATCGCCGACACCGTCTCGGCCGTCCGGGCCTGGCTGCACGCGGAGAACGGCGAGAAGATCCGGCACTCCGGAGAGTTCTACGCGATCGACGCCGACGTACGGGCCCCGGTGCTCGGACGGCTCGACATCCCCGTCCTGCTCGCCGCCTTCAACTCCGGCATGGCGAGGACCGCGGGCCGGGTCGCGGACGGGGTCATCGGGCACGGGCTGTTCACCCGGTCCTGGTGGAACGACGTGGTACGACCCGCCGTCGAGAGCGGATCGCCCACGAACACGGGCTCGCTGGAACACGGCTGGGTCATCACGGCGATCGACGACGCCGCCCCCGAGCGGGCCGTCGAGGACGCCCGGCGCATGATCGCCTTCTACCTCACCGTGCGGACCTACGACCCGTTCGTCGCCCACCACGGCTGGGAGGGGCCGGTCGAGAAGCTGCGCGCGGCCTTCCGCGCGGGTGACACCGACGGCATGGCCAAGGCCGTCACCGACGAGATGGTCGCCGCGATCGCGGTCTGCGGCACCACCGCCGAGGCCTGCGCGGCGCTCGTGGCCCGTGCTGACGCCCTGCCTCGCGATGTCGGCTACTTCGCCCCGCCCGGCTTCCTGGTCGGCCGCGGACGCCGGGCCGCCTACGCCCGTGCGAGCCTCGCGCTGATCGACGCGCTGCCCGGCGGGGCCGCCGCCGCAACCGCCGTAGACGTAGCCGAGTAGGGAGAGGGACATGTCCGAGCCGTACGCGTTCTCCACGCAGCTCTACATCGACGGGCGGCGGACCGACGGGGAGTCGGACGAGCGCATCGTGGTGCGCAATCCGGCGACGGAGGGGACCGTCGCGGAGGTCCCGCAGTCCTCGGTCGCCGATGTACGTCGGGCGATCGGGGCGGCGCGCAGGGCCTTCGACGAGGGGCCGTGGCCGGGGCTGAAGTGGGCCGAGCGGGCCGCCGTACTGCTGCGGCTGGCAAAGGAGTTGGAGCGGCGGCTGCCCGAGCTCGTGGCCGTGAACATGGCCGAGACGGGGTCGGTGCGCCCGCTGGCGGAGAGTCTGCAGACGCGGATGCCGGTCGCGCATCTGCGGGACATGGCCGAGCGGGTGATGCCGTCCTTCAACTGGGAGCGGCCGATGGATCCCACGTTCGCGCCGGGCACGGCCGTCTACCAAGGGGTGGTGCGGCGCGAGGCGTTCGGGGTGTGCGCGCTGATCCCGGCGTACAACTTCCCGTTCTTCCTGAGCATGATGAAGGTGATCCCGGCGCTCGCGGCGGGCTGCACGGTCGTACTGAAACCGGCGCCCGCGACTCCCCTGGAGTCGCTGCTCCTGGGTGACTTCGCCGATGCCGCCGGGCTCCCGCCGGGCGTACTGAACGTAGTGACCGGCGACGCCGAGGCCGGGCGGGAGCTGACCGCCAACCCGATGGTGGACCTGGTGAGTTTCACCGGCTCCGACGCGGTCGGGCGGCTGGTGCACGCCCAGGCGGCGGCCTCCACGAAGAAGGTGATCCTGGAGCTCGGTGGCAAGTCGGCGAGCATCGTGCGCGCGGACGCCGACCTCGACGGGGCCGTCCGGTCGGCGTTCTCGGGGATCACGACCCATGCGGGGCAGGGCTGTTCGCTGCTGACCCGCTCCCTCGTCCACGAGTCCGTCCACGACGAGTTCGTCGAGCGGCTGCACACCGCCCTGAGCGCGGTCCGGGTCGGCGATCCGGCCGACCCGGCGACCACGATGGGCCCGGTGATCAGCGAGGCCCAGCGCGCCAAGGTGGAGAAGCTGATCCGGGTCGGCGAGGAGGAGGGCGCGGGGATCGTCTGCGGCGGCGGGCGTCCGGCCGGGCTCGACCGGGGGTACTTCGTCGAGCCGACCCTCTTCGTGGACGTCGACAACGCGATGACGATCGCCCGGACAGAGTTCTTCGGCCCGGTCGGCGTGGTCATCCCGTTCCGGGACGACGAGGAGGCCGTACGGCTCGCCAACGACAGTCCGTACGGCCTCTCCGGCGCCGTCTGGAGTGCCGACACGGTGACGGCGTACGAGCTCGCCACGCGGATCCGCACCGGCACCGTCACGATCAACGGCGGAAGCGCCGGGGTCAGTCCACGCAGTCCCTTCGGCGGGTACAAGCAGAGCGGACTGGGCCGGGAGTGGGGGGAGTTCGGACTCGACGAGTACCTGCAGACCAAGAGCGTGAACTGGGCGGCACGTTGAGGGGCGTGCCGCCCGAGTCGCCTGTTCGGCGCTGACCTTGACGCCCGACACCTGCTCACCGCAGGCCGGTAATTCCGACTCGCCCGGCAGCCGGCCTTCTCCAGGCCGTGCAGAAGGCAGCAGGCGGGCACGTTGTCCGGCGGCGAGCAGCAAATGATGTCGTCGGCACGGGCGTTGATGGTCGACGCCCGTCTTGTGGTCGCCGACGCGTTGCCTCTGGGGCTCGCGCCGAAGATGGTGGACGTGGTGTTCGAGAGCCTCGGGAAGGCCCGCGATGCCGGGGTGGCCGTCAACATGATCGAGCAGTTCGCCCGCCGGGCCCTCGCCTTCGCCGACCATTGCGTGGTGCTCCAGCGCGGACGAATCGCGTGGGCGGGCCAGGCGCGCGAACAGTACGGCCACCTCCGCGAGCCGCCTCTCCTCACGGATGAGGGACAGTCCTGTCAAGCCACCAGCACCACGGCGGACCCCATCCCCCCGCCCGCGCACATCGCCGCTACGGCGACACCGCCGCCCCGGCGGCGCAGTTCGTACGCCAGGGTCACGATCATCCGGGTCCCGGTGGTAGCGATCGGATGGCCCAGGCTGCACCCGCTCCCGAACGGGTTCACCCGGGCCGCGTCAAGCCCCAACTCCCGTACGGCGGCGATGGGCACCGCTGCGAACGCCTCGTTCACCTCGAACAGGTCCACGTCCCCGAGCCCGAGCCCCGCCCGGTCGAGCGCCTTACGTATCGCGAGGACCGGCGCCAGCCCCGTCCGTACCGGATCCACCCCCACACTCGCCCAGGCCCGCACGGTCGCCAGCGGCTCGACGCCGTAGCGCGCGGCTACGTCCGCCCCGGCGACCACCACCGCGGCCGCACCGTCGTTCACCCCACTCGCGTTCCCGGCCGTGATGGAGAACCCTTCGATCTCCGGGTGCAGGGGCTTCAGCGAGGCCAGCCTCTCCGCGCTGGTGTCGCGCCGCGGGTGTTCGTCGACGTCGAACACGGAGGTCGCGCCGCCGCGACCGGTGACCTCGACCGGAACGATCTCGTCGACGAACCGCCCCTCCTCGATGGCCCGCACCGCCCGCTGATGCGAGCGCAGCGCCCACGCGTCCATCTCCGCGCGGGAGATGCCGGCGATCCGGGCCGTGTTCCAGCCGACGAGGAGCCCCATGTCGTCGTTGGGCGCCTCGGGCGTCGGGACATGGGAGGGCGACATCCAGGGATCCTGCCAGTCGTCCGAGCCGGGAATGCGTCGCCGGGCCATCGGAGCCGTGGACGACGACTGCGTACCGCCCGCGATCACCACCCGGTCCATTCCGGCACGGACACTTCCCGCCGCGGTCGCCACGCTCGCGAGTCCGGAGGCGCAGTGCCGGTTGTGCGCGAGGCCCGGCACATGGGTCAGCCCCGCCTGGAGCGCCGCGTACCGGGCGATGTCCCCGCCCCCGGCCAGGGATTCACCGAGGACGACGTCGTCGATCTCCTCGGGCGGCACTCCACTGCGTCGGGCGGCCTCGCGGACGACGACCGTGGCGAGGTCGAAGGCGCTGGTGTCCCGCAGGGTTCCTCGTCGAGCGGTTCCGATCGCGGTGCGGCAGGCGGAGAGCAGAACGGCATCGGTCATGAATTGATGATACCCAAATAACCTCAACTCCAAGGATTCAGCGCACGGATATCGACCCAGGACGCAAAAGAGGATACTTTCTATGGATGAACTTCGAGCTCAGTGACGAGCAGGCCATGGTGCGCGAGGCCTCGCGTGATCTGCTCTCGGACCACTCCCCCGTCGACCGGGTACGCGCGTGGCTCGACCGGGACGAGGACGCCGATCCCGAACTCTGGTCACAGGCCGCCCTGTTGGGCTGGCCGGGTCTGGCCCTGCCCGAGGAGTACGGCGGTGCGGGACAGGGCCTGGTCGAGCTCGCCCTCGTCGCCGAGGAGGCCGGGCGGGCACTCGGCAGGGTTCCCTTCCTGCCGACCGTGATCGTCGGCAACGCCCTCGCCGCGGCGGGGTCCCCCGGGCTCAGGGCTGAGGTGCTGCCCGAACTCGCCGCGGGGTCGAAGTGGGCCACCTGGGCCTTCGCCGAACCCCACGCACCATGGACGCTGGACGGAGTGGCGGCCACCGCCCGGACCGACGGCGCCGAGTTCGTCCTCGACGGAGTCAAGACCGCCGTGCAGGACGCCGCCGGAGCGCACTGGCTGCTGGTCACCGCACGGCACGAGAACGAGCCCGCGTCCTTCCTGGTCGACCGCGACACCCCCGGCGTGACGGTTCGACGCCAACGGGTCCTCGATCCGACCCGCGCCTTCCACGAGGTCCGCTTCGAGGCCGTACACCTCCCGGCCGACCGCCGTCTCGACGCCGGTCCCGCCGAGATCCAACGGCTGCTCGACGACGCGGCGGTGCTGCACTGCGCCGACGCGCTCGGGGTCATGGAGCGCCTGTTGGAGCTGACCGTCGAACACACCGGGACGCGCGTGCAGTTCGGGCGTCCGATCGGCACCTTCCAGGCGGTGAAGCACACATGCGCCGACATGGCGTTGCGGGTGCACGGCACCCGCGCCGCCACCTCCTACGCGGCCATGGCCGCCGACGCCGGCAGTCCCGACGCCGCACGTTCGGTCGCCGCGGCCGCCTCGTACACCTCGGTCGCCGCGAGCGAAGTCGCCGCGCGGGCCCTGCAGTTGCACGGCGGCATCGGTTTCACCTGGGAGCACGAACTGCACCTCTATCTGCGCCGGGCCAAGGCCGACGGCGTCCTGTACGGCGACGCCGGCGTCCACCGCGCCCGGCTGTGCGCCCTGCTGCGGCCCGCCCCCGCGACCGTCTGAGCCCACGGAAAGGCAATCGATGGAGATCAAGGGCAAGAAGGCCGTCGTGTTCGGCGGCGCGTCCGGGATGGGGCGGGCCAGTGCCGAGCTGCTCGCGGCCCGCGGCGCGGACGTCGCCGTACTCGACCGTCCCGGATCGGCCGGAGCCGACGTCGCGGCGGCGCTCGGCGGCCGCTTCCATCCCGTAGACGTCACCGACTTCGAGGGCACCGAGAGGGCGCTCGACGCGGCGGTCGACTCCCTCGGCGGGCTGCATGTCTCGATCACCACGGCCGGCGGCGGAAGTGTGCAGCGCACGCTCGGCAAGGGGGGTCCGCACGACCTGGACGCCTTCCGCCGGATCCTGGACCTCAACGCCGTGGCCACCTTCAACATCAGCCGGCTCGCGGCGGCGCACATGAGCCGCAACGAACCCGAAGACCTCGAAGATCCCGAGAACGCCGCGGGCACCGGTGAGCGCGGTGTCATCGTGAACACCTCGTCGATCGCCGCCTTCGAGGGGCAGGTCGGCCAGGTCGCCTACTCGGCCGCCAAGGCCGCCATCGCGGGGATGTCCCTGACCATGGCCCGTGATCTCGGCTCGCTCGGCATCCGTGTCGTAGCGATCGCGCCGAGCCTGTTCGAGACCGGGGCGACCGACAGGATCCCGGTCGAGACGCGGGCCGCGCTGGTGAAGGACGCCGCGTTCCCCAGGCGTCTCGGCCGCCCGGAGGAGTACGCCAAGCTCGCGCTGGCCATCATCGACAACCCCATGCTGAACGGCCAGTGCCTGCGTCTCGACGCGGGCCAGCGGTTCGGCCCCAGATGACGGAGGCCCTGTGTCCGACGACGAGTTCGAGGGGAAGGTCGCCTTCATCACCGGAGGCGGCCGCGGTTTCGGCAAGGCGTTCGGGACGGCACTGTCCCGGCGGGGCGCCCATGTGGTGCTCGCGGACATCGACGGCGATGTCGCCATGGCCGCCGCCGAGGAGCTCACCGAACTCGGCGCAAGCGCGACCGGGTTGGCCTGTGACGTGGCGGACGAGGTCGCGGTCGAGGCGGCCTTGGCACAGGTCGTCGAGCGACATGGCGGTCTCGACGTCCTGGTCAACAACGCCGGTCTGCATGCCGCTTTCCACAAGCCGTTCGCGGAGCTGGGGCTGTCCAGGGTCAGGCGGGTGTTCGACGTCAACGTCATGGGCGTCGTCATCTGCTCGCTCGCCGCACGGGAGGCCATGCGAGGGCGCCCCGGCGCCACGATCGTCAACATCTCGTCGTCCGCGGCCTACGCCAACCGGACGGTGTACGGCGTCTCCAAGCTCGCGGTGCGGGGTCTGACGGTGTCGTTCGCACGGGAGTTCGCGGCGGACGGCATCCGGGTCAACGCGATCGCGCCGGGGCTGATTCTCACCGACACGGTCAAGGCCCAGTTGTCGCCGGCCGAGGCGGAGCGGGTCATGGGCGAGCAGATCCTGCGTCGCGAGGGTGCGGAGCGGGATGTCGTGGAGGCGCTGCTGTATCTGGCCTCGTCGAAGTCGTCCTTCGTCACCGGGGAGACGCTGCGGGTGACGGGCGGTTTCGCGCTCTCGGTGTGAGCGGGAACCCGTGGATGGGAACCTCCGTGTGACACGGCACAAGGGCGGTGGTCGGGGGAGCGGATCCCCGGCCACCGCCCTTTCCCATCCCCCTCAGGATGTGGCTCAGGATGTGGCGAGTTGGGCCTCGGGCGCCTTCTCCGCGAGCTCCGTCTCCTCCTGCTTGACCGCCTTCAGCAGGACGATCGGCGTGGCGACCTTCCAGACGAAGTACGTGGCCGTGGGGATCACGTTGGCCAGCAGTCCGTTCCAGGCCAACGGCCCGCTCTGGTTGAGGAACACGAAGGCCCCCGGGATCAGGAGCACGCCGAGGACGATGCTCAGCCAGCCGTACCAGCGGGGGAAGATCGGCTTGGCACGGTGGTCGACGAACGAGGCGTACCCGATCGACCAGACCTGGAGGACGAAGATGCAGGCGTTGCCCACGAGCATCAGCCAGAAGGTGTCGGACATGGCGGACAGGACGTCGGCGGAGTGGATCTCGGGTCGATAGGCCGCGGCGGCGAGGATCGCGAGCGGGAAGAAGAACCCGAGCGGGGCGACGACTCCCGTGGTGAGCTGGATCATGGACAGCAGGCCCCAGCCGCCCTCGACCCGGCGCATCTGCAGGCTCGTCACCACGACATACGGGTATTCGAACGGGACGGTCAGCACCATGATGACGACACAGGTGAGGATGCCCGTCCTGTGGTCGTTCAGGAAGTCGACGATGCCTTCGGGGCTTTCCGTCGGACTCATCGGGGTGATGAGATGGCCTGCGGTGAAAGCGGCTATGAATCCCACCAGCAGGATGAATCCGCACCAGGCCGACAGGCGTTCCAGTCTGAGATAAAGGTCTTGCCGCATGAACGATCTCCTTTGATCGCGTCGGCTCGATTACCAGCCGACGAGCCTGTCCAGCACCAGGTTTGTGGTGGAGAGGTAGTCGCCGTATCCGCCGCGGAAGAAGAGCAGCGGAGTCCTTTTCGATTCGACGCGAAGATGTCGGACGCGTCCGACGACCAGAAAGTGGTCCCCGATCTCGACGACTTTCTCCACTCCGCAGTCGACCCACGCGACGATCCCGTCCAGTACGGGATTTCCGAGCGGGGACGGTTTCCAGATCACGCCGTCGAAGCGGTCGGTCCCGGACGCCATCTGTCGGGACAGCCGTTCCTGGTTTCCCGCGAGCGCGTTGGCGCAGAAGCGCCCGGCGGCCCGGATCGCCGGGAGGGTCCTGGAGGAGCCGTCCACCAGGAAGGAGACCAGGGGCGGGTCCAGGGAGACGGACATGAAGGTCCCGACGACCAGTCCCTGGGGCCGCTCGTCGGCGTCCGTGGTGGTGATCGCGACCACGCTCGTCGGGAAGTGGCCCAGGACGCCCCGGAAGTACCGGCCGTTGATCGTGTCCATCCGCGGCCTCAGATGATGACGCGCATGGACTCGGGCAGCTCCAGGCCCATCTGGGCCAGGGAGTCGGCGTGGTACGCCGCGCCGGGGACGTGGATCATGTGCTGGAGCCCGACGTGCGCGTCCCGCCAGTACCGCTGGAGCGGGTTGCCGCGCCGGATCGCGTTGCCGCCGGACCGCGTGAAGATCTCGTCCAGTGCCTCGACGGCACGCCATGCGCACCGCACCTGGTTGCGGCGGACGCTAGCCCTGTCCGCGATGGTGATGGGCCTGCCGGACTCGACCTGGTCGTGGAGCCGGCTGATGCCGTCGATCAGCTGGACCCGGGAGGCGGCGATCTCGGCGGCCGCCTCTCCGCCGGCGTAGAGGACGTACGGATCGTCGCGCACCTGTATGCCGGTCACGGCGACCCGATCGCGCTGTTGGCTCAGGTGAAGGGCCAGGGCGCCCTCGCACATGCCGATGACCGCGGCGGTGATGCCGAGCGGGAACATCGCGCTGAACGGCAGCTTGTAGAGGGTCTCGGTCAGCCCGACGGCTTCGGCGGCCTGTCCCTCGGTGACCAACTCCTGGCGGATCGTGCGGTATTCGGGGATGAAGGCCTTGTCGACGACGACGTCCTTGCTGCCCGTGCCGGACAGTCCGACGACATCCCAGGAGTCGTCGACGAGTTCGTAGTCCGAGCGGGGCAGCACGACGTGCAGCACGCTGATCGGGCCCGCCGGCTTGCCCTTGCCGTCGCCGACGAGCGCGCCGAGGAAGTCCCAGGAACAGTGGTCGCTGCCCGAGGAGAACGGCCAGCGCCCGCTGAGCACGTATCCGCCGTCCACGGGGTCGGCAATGCCGTTCGGCATGTAGGGCGAGGCGATCCAGGTGTCCGGGTCGGCGTCCCACACCTCGTGCGCGAGCCGGGAGTCCAGCTGCGCCAGTTCCCAGGGGTGCACTCCGACGACTCCGCTCACCCAGCCGGCGGCTCCGTCATGGCGTGCGACCGCCATGACCGCTTCCGCGAAATCCCGGGGATGGGCGGCATGACCGCCGAATTCCTTGGGCTGCAGAAGCCTGATCACTCCTGCGGAACGGAGCAGTGCGACGGTCTTGTCGCTCAACTTGCCGATCTTCTCGTTCTCTTCGGCCAGCCCGGCCAGTTCGGGCCCGATCTCCTCGATACGACCGACAACTTCGTGCGCCACGCCGCACACCTCCTGCGTACCGGTGAATCACGTGCTTCACGTGTGCCGCGCTCGGCGGCGGGATGGCCTCATTGTGAATTCGGGATCACAGGAGCCGCTGTGGTCTTTCCGCTGACCGGGACAGAAATCACGGAGTGTACCGACCGCTAGGTCTACGTTACGAATCTCACCTCCCTCGGCGACAAGTCCGGCGCCGACCACGGCGTCCAGAACGAAGGCGTGTACTCGCCGGAGGCCTCCGCGCGAAGGGCGTCGACGGCCGTGTTCTCGAAGTCGCCCCTCCATTCGTACGTGATCGTCATCCCGTGAGCGTGGGACGCCCGCGCTAAGGCCTGCTCGGCACCAGGGACGCGTGGTTCGCCGCCACGTACCCGAACACCGCCGAGGCCGCGATGCTCGCCCCCGCGCCCAGGTACTTGCGGCCCATCACGGACGCGGTGCAGTTGCCGGTGGCGTAGAGGCCCTCGATCGGCTCGCCCTCGGTGTCCAGGACCCGGGCGTGCTCGTCGCAGAGGAGACCGCCGCTGGTGCCGATGTCTCCCGGGTACAGGGCGACCGCGTGGTACGGCGGCTCCGCGACCGGGCCCAGGCAGGGGTTCGGACGGTGGGTGATGTCGCCGTAGTACTGCTCGTGGTGGCCCTCGCCCCGGTGGAAGTCCTCGTCGACGCCCGCCTCGGCGAACCGGTTGAACCGCTCGACCGTCTTGAGGAGCCCGCCGGCGTCGATCCCGCACTGGCGTGCCAGGTCCTCCAGGGTGTCGGCCCGCTTCATCGCGCCGCCCTCGATCCACTCCGTGGGTGTCCGGCCGGGTGGGGACATCCCGAACGGGTAGTGGCTGCGGTGCCGTGAGTCGACGATCAGCCAGGAGGGGACCGCACCCCCGAACTCCCGCTCGTGGGCGTACATCCGCTGGCCGGCCTCCTGGTAGGCGACCGCCTCGTTGAAGTAGCGGCGCCCCTGTGCGTCGACCACGATCGCACCGGGTTTGCTGCGCTCGGACAGACACATCGCGGGCGTGCCGTCGGGCATGAGCCAGGAAGGCATCCACCAGGCCTCGTCCAGCAGGTCGGTCGCGGCTCCGTGGGCCATGGCGATCCGGATGGTCTCCCCGGTGTCGCCGGGGTTGGCCGAGGTCCACCGGGTGCCGGTCGGCCGTCCCCCCATGTACTCCTCGCGCATCGCCTTGTTGCGGGCGAACCCACCGGCGGCGAGCAGCACGCCCTCGCGTGCCCGCACCCGTATCTCCCGGCCGCCCTGGCGCAGTACGGCGCCGACGACCCGGCCGTCCCAGACGACCAGGTCAGTCAGCTCGGACTCCAGCCACACGTCGACGCCCTGCCGCAGCAGCGTCCGGAGCAGCCGGGCGGAGAGCGCGGCGCCGTTCGACACGAGCCGCTGCCCGCGGACCCGGCCGAGCGCGGTCCGCAGCGCCACCCGGGCCAGGACCGCCATTCCGATCCGTGTCCTCATGAGCATCATCGGGCCCGCCTCACCGGTGTAGACGGTGAGCCCGTTCGAGAAGCCGAGGCGGATCCGGTCCTGCCACGGCCCGAGTTCCTTCTTGTCGAAGGCCTTCGCCTCGATCGACCGGCCCCGCGCGGAACCGCCCTCGCAGCCCCGGACCCCGGAGTAATAGTCGCTGTAGCCCTCGCAGCGCCGGAACTCCAGGCCCTGGGACTCCAGGAACTCGACCATCTCGGCACCGGAGTTGACGTAGGCGAGCCTGCGGGCGTGGGAGGAGGCGGGACCGGCGTCGCCGACGACGGTGTCGAAGTACCGCAGTGCGGCGTGGACCGAGTCGGGGACGCCTTCGCGTCGCATCAGGGGGTTGTGGGGAAGCCACATCACCCCGCCCGACATGCAGGTCGACCCGCCGAACAGGTCGGACTTCTCGACCACGAGGACGTCCTTGCCGAGCGCGCGGGCACGGACCGCGCCCACGACTCCCGCGCCGCTGCCCACCACCAGGAAGTCGGTCGAGTGGTCCCATGCGGTCACGACCCGCCTCCTCCGCTGCTCGGTCACGACAGGTGGGATCCACCGTAGGTTCGGTGATCGAGCCGTGCGGACGTCCTCCCGCTGAGTGGAACGGTCAGGTCGCCGGCCAGGGCGCCAACCCCTCGGCCACTACGGCCATTTCGTCCTGGCCGCTCAGGGCTCGCGCGTCACAGGTGACTGCCAGAGCGCGACGATAGCGTCGACGAGGCCGCGCGCGGTGTCGTGCCAGGTCGACCGGGCGGTGCGGGTGCCGCCGACGAGGGCCCGCTCCCGCTCGACGGACATCTGCACGATCAAGTGCCGTGTCATGTCGGCGCGTTCGGCTCGCACCTCGTCGGGCAGTTCGGGCACACAGCGGTTCAGGCCGTCCTCCAGTGCCCTCAGCGACGGGGAGACGCCGTAGAACTCCTCCTCCGCGATCGGGTAGAGGGCGGGGTCGGCCGTGACCTGGGCGATGAAGCGGGCGTACCAGCTGGGGCAGCCCAGTTCGGCGAGATGAGCGGTGACGGGGCGTACCGAACAGTCCACCCAGTCCCGCAGTTCGGTGGAGTCGCCGATGTCCGCCAGCATGCCGACGCGGATGGCCTCGATCCGCTCGGCGTGGCTGCGGATCAGCGCCCGTACGACGTCGACCTTGGTGCCGAAGTGGTAGACGACGGCCGTGTTGTTGCCCTGTCCCGCGGCCTCGCTGATCTGACGGTTGCCGACCGCGTGCACCCCGTGCTCGGCGAACAGCCGTTCCGCCGCGGCCAGTA
Organism: Streptomyces sp. NPDC019531; assembly: GCF_044903305.1. Taxonomy (NCBI): domain Bacteria; kingdom Bacillati; phylum Actinomycetota; class Actinomycetes; order Kitasatosporales; family Streptomycetaceae; genus Streptomyces; species Streptomyces sp. NPDC019531. The sequence goes on from NZ_JBJDQL010000006.1 coordinate 48,148, forward strand.
GGGCTTCCCGGGTCGCTCTGACCCGCTCGTCCCGTCGCGTGCCGCTTGCCATCGCCACCTCGTGCATCACCCCGTGGACCGCCGCGACCAGAACTTAAATCTTCTGATTGACTGCTGTCCAGTGGACACAGGAACCTCACCGTCCGACCGGCGCGGGCGTACCGGGGCCCCGGTACGGTGGTGGACATGGCGGGGAGAAGTGTCCGGGCCGAGCAGGTCAGAGCGACCCGGGAGCTGATCCGGACCACGGCGGAGCGGCTGTTCGCCGAGCGTGGCATCTACGCCGTGTCGAACCGCCGGATCAGCGAGGCCGCGGGACAGGGCAACACCGCCGTGGTCGGCTACCACTTCGGCACCAAGGCGGATCTGGTGCGCGCGATCGCCCGCCATCACACCGAGCGACTTGAGCACGTGGTCATACGGCAGCTGGCCGCGACCGGCGACTCCGCCGAACTCCGCGACTGGGTGGCCTGTCTGGTGCGGCCGACGGCGCGGTACCTGGCGGAGCTGGGCAGCCCCACATGGTTCGCGCGGTTCTGCGCACAGGTGATGGCCGACCCGGCGCTCCACGAGATCCTGGTCGCCGAGACCCTCAGCGCGCCGGTCTGGCGGCAGATCCTGGACGGCCTCCACCGCTGCCTGCCCGAGTTGCCGGCCGAGGTGCGCGCCGAGCGCACCACCATGACCCGGCAGGTGATCATCCAGATGTGCGCCGAGCGCGAGCGTGCCCTGGCCCTGGGCACCGCGACCCCGCGCCCCAGTTGGTCCGCCGCCGCCACCGGCATGGTCGACGCGATCGTCGGCGTGTGGACGGCACCTGTCACAGACGGTTCTTGACGTTCCGTCAGCCTTCTTCACAGGACCTGCCCCGCCCTCCGAAGAGATTTTGAATCAACCGATTGACTTAGCTTCGGAGCAGGAGTTCACTCGGAGGCGCGGTCGACGGAGCCGAGAGTGCCTGTCCGCCGCCGCTATCACCCCCCACGGTCGAGACCGAGGCTCCGCTGTGCCCACGGCGACGAGGAGCAGCCCCGTGAAAGTAACCGTCGAGCAGGACAGATGCGTCGCGGCCGGCCAGTGCGTGGCCATCGCGCCGGACGTGTTCGACCAGCGTGACGAGGACGGCGTGGTCGTCCTGCTGGCCGACGAGCCGGACCCCGGCACGGCCGACGACGTCCGGTACGCGGCCGCCGTCTGTCCCGCGCTGGCGATCCACATCAAGGAATGACGCCCCTCCAGGACGCCTCCCTCACGACACCCCCCATAACGACCCCTCAAGGATGTTCATGTCCGACGCAGTGACCCAGCCCCGGATCCCCGAGTGGCCGATGCCCCGGGCGGAGGGCTGTCCGTTCGATCCGCCCCCGGAGCTGCGGGCGCTCACCGCCGAGAAGCCCCTGGCCAGGGTGCGGATCTGGGACGGCAGCACGCCCTGGATCGTCACCGGCCATGCCGCCCAGCGGGCGTTGCTCGGCGATCCCCGGGTCAGCGTCGACGAGCGGCTGCCCGGATTCCCGCACTGGCACGAGGGCATGGCGGCCGCGGTGGACCACCGGCCGCGCTCCGTCTTCAACTCGGACGCCCCCGAACACACCCGCTACCGCCGGATCATGACGGGCCCCTTCACCTACAAACGGGTGGAGGCACTGCGCCCCGCCATCCAGAAGATCACCGATGATCTCATCGACGCGATGCTCGCCGGTCCCCAACCGGCCGACCTGGTCGAGGCGTTGGCGCTGCCGCTGCCCACGCTGACGATCAGCGAGCTGCTGGGGGTGCCGTACGAGGACCACGACTTCTTCCAGGAGAACGCCGCCCGCGGGATCGCCCACGACGTGTCCGCCGAGGAGAGCATGCGGACCTTCGGGGCGCTCAACGGGTATCTGGTCCAGCTGGTGGCCAAGAAGGCCACCGAACCCGCGGACGACGCGCTGTCCGACATAGCCGCCCGCGTCAACGACGGCGACCTCACCGTGCCCGAGGCGGCCATGATGGGCCTCGGTCTGCTCATCGCCGGGCACGAGACCAGTGCCAACATGATCGGCCTCGCCGTCCCCGCGCTGCTGGACAACCCCGGGCAGCTGGCCCTCCTGCGCGACACCGACGACCCCAAGGTGGTCGCGGGCGCCGTGGAGGAGCTGCTGCGTTACCTGGGCATCATCCATGGCGGCCAGCGCCGGATCGCCAAGGAGGACATCGAGATCGGCGGCGAGGTGATCCGCGCCGGCGAGGGCATCATCATCGAGCTGTTCAGCGCCAACCGGGACGCGGAGGTCTTCCCCGGGCCCGACCTGCTGGACCTCGGCCGCCCCAACGCCCGTCACCACAACGCTTTCGGCTTCGGCATCCACCAGTGCGTGGGCCAGCAACTCGCCCGCGTGGAACTTCAGGTGGTCTACGGCACGCTCTTCCGCCGCATCCCCACCCTGGCGCTGGCCGTACCCCGCGACGAGATCCGCTTCAAGCACGACCGGCTCGCCTACGGCGTGTACGAACTGCCGGTCACCTGGTGAGGGGAGCACGATGACCAAGATCGCTGTGGTCACCGGCGGGACCGGCGGCCTGGGACACGCCACCGTCGTAAGGCTCCTGGAGGACGGGGCCCGGGTCGTCGTCGCCGATGTCGACGCGGACGCGGGACGGTCGCTGGCCGAGGAGCTCGGCACGGACGTCCGTTTCCGGCGGACCGACGTGGCGGACCCGGAGCAGGTGCGGGAGCTTGTCGACTTCACCGTAAGCGAGTTCGGCGGACTGCACCTCATGGTCAACAACGCCGGAATCTCCGGGACCATGCACGCCGGCCTCCTGGACGAGGACTTCGCCGACTTCCACCGAGTGCTCTCCGTCAACCTGCTCGGCGTGATGGCGGGCACCCAGGCGGCGGCCCGGCACATGAAGGCGGGCGGGGGCGGCTCGATCGTCAACGTCAGTTCCGTCGGCGGCATCCAGGCCGGGCCCGGGGTGCTGTCGTACCGCGCCTCCAAGGCGGCGGTCATCCACTTCACGAAGTGCGCGGCGATGGATCTCGCCGAGTACGGCGTCCGCGTCAACTGCGTTGCCCCGGGCGGCATTCCGACGGGACTGGTGGCCTCCGCGACCGGCGACGACGAGATGACCCGCCGCATCCGCGCTCACATGGAGGCCGTTCAGCCGTTGCGACGACTCGGCACCGCCCGGGACGTCGCGGAAGCCGTCGCCTACCTGGGCGGCGACCACGCGCTGCATGTCACCGGAACCGTGCTGACGGTCGACGGCGGAACCACCGCGGGCCTCAAACCGATGCGGCCCGCCTGAACCCTTCGACGGAGGACAAAGATGTCCAGCCAGGCAGACCCCCTCTACCCGCCCGAAGGACTGGGCGCCCCGAAGGACCGGCGGGGCCACACCGGCAGTGAACTGAACCTTCCGCCGGGCACCGAGATCTTCTCCGCCGACAACCACGTCTCGCTGGCGGAGGACATCTTCCACGACAGGTTCCCCGAGCGGCTCAAGGACCAGGCCCCGCGCGTGTGGTACGAGGACGGCGCCTACGAACTGGGCATGGGCGGACAGTCGTTCCTGCCCAAGGAGTTCAGCAGCGTGCTCATGCAGTACGACCCGCTGACCGGATCGGGCTCGAACAACCTCGAAGGACGGCTCGCGGAACTCGGCTCGGACGGCATCGAGAAGGAACTCGCCTTCCCCAACGCCCTGTTGGCGATGTTCTTCTATCCGGACCCGGAGGTCCGCGAGCTCACCTTCCGCATCTACAACGAGTACATCGCAGGCCTCCAGGAACGCTCGAACGGCCGCTTCTACGGCGTGGGACTCATCAACTGGTGGGACGGCGAGGGCGCGCGCAGGACCCTGGAGGAGCTGAAGGGCCTCGGCCTCAAGACCTTCCTGATGCCGCTCAACCCCGGCTCCGACCTGGAGGGCAACCCGGTCGACTACGCGAGCACCTCCATGATCCCCGTCTGGGAGGCGATCGAGGAGTCGGGGCTGCCGGTCTCGCACCACATCGGCGAGAGCACCCTCAAGGCACCCTGCGAGTCCAACGCGATCGCCGTCGGCATGGTCGTCAACGTGTCGCCGTTCCGCGAGGTGTGGGCCAAGTACATCTTCGGCGGCATCCTCGACCGTCACCCAGGGCTGCGCGTCGGATGGTTCGAGGGCGGCGCCAACTGGGTGCCCTCCGCCCTCCAGGACGCGAAACACATCCATGCCTCTTACCGGCACATGCTCGACCGGCCCCTGGAGCACGACGTCCAGCACTACTGGGACCACCACATGTACGCGTCCTTCATGGTCGACCCACTCGGCCTGAAGCTCCTGGGGGACATCGGCGTGGACCGGGTCATGTGGTCCGCCGACTACCCGCACAACGAGAGCACGTTCGGCTACTCCGAGAAGTCGATCGGCCTGGTCGTGGACGCCGTGGGACCCGAGAAGGCGGCGCGGATCGTCGGCGGGAACATCAAAGAGTACCTCGGCCTGTGAGGCCCTTTGGGGGCCATTGGGGGCCCTTGGGGCCCATGACCTCGTAACGGAGGCGGCGATGACCGTCATCGACATCCCGGCCGAGCCCGACCTGAACCGGATGAGCCGCGAACGCGGCACACGACTGCGGACGGCCATGGCGGATCAGGGCGTCGACGCCCTGATCCTGCTCGGCAACAGCGCGGTGAGCTACGCGACCGGGGCGAGCTGGCCGCTCGGCGACTCCGGTCTGGCCCACGTCGACCGTCCCGTCGCCGTGGTCGTCGCGGACGACCCGTGGCCGCACCTGTTCATGCCGTTCCGCGAAGGCACCCCGGCCGAGCCCTCCCTGCCCGCCGACCATCACCACCCGCCGGTCTACCTGGAGTACGACGAGGGCGTACGGAACTTCGCCGCCGTACTCGCCGATCTGGTGCCCGCAGGGGCTCGCGTGGCGGTCGACGAGCTGACCGGGGCGATGCGCCGGGCGCAGAAGACGCTGTTCCCGGGCGGCGCTCCCGGCGACGCCTCGATGGTCCTGGCCGTCGCCAAGCTGATCAAGACCCCCGACGAACTCGCCTGTGTCCGCCATGCCCTGCGCATCACCGAGCGGGCCATGGCCGGCGTCGAGGAGTCGCTGGCCCCGGGAATCCGGCAGATCGACCTGTCGGCGGGCTTCGTACGGCAGGCCTACGAACAAGGCGCACAGGCCAATGTCCTCGACCCCATCTGGCAGGTGATGCCGGACTCCAGGGCGGCCGGGGTGTGGACCACCCACGGCGACCTGGCCCTTCCGCTGCTGACGACCGAGCGGGAGCTGGCCAGGGGCGATGTGCTGTGGACCGATGTGAGCATCAGTTACGCCGGGTACTGCTCGGACTTCGGCCGCACCTGGGTCGTAGGGCAGGATCCGGACCCGCGTCAGCGGGCGCAGTTCAGGAAGTGGTGGGAGATCCACTCCGCGGTGAAGGACGTACTGCGGGCGGGCGCCACCGCCTCCGATCTGACCAGGGCCGCGATCGCCGCGAACGGCGGCGCCAAGCCCTGGCTCCCCCACTTCTACCTGGCCCACGGCATGGGCGTGGACCCGGCCGAGATGCCGTTCGTCGGCACCGACCTGGGCGAGGAGTTCGACGAGGGGCAGGTGCTGCGGGCCGGCATGGTGCTCGTCCTCGAACCGGTCGTCTGGGAGGACGGCACCGGCGGCTACCGCAGCGAGGAGGTTCTCGTGATCGAGGAAGAGGGCTGGACAGCCCTGACCGACTATCCCTACTCCCCCTATGGCTCCCCCGATGGCGACTGAGGTCCTGCCGGACGACCGTGCTCTGCGCGTCGGGCGGCGGGAGCGTGCGCTGGCACACATGGACGCCCACGACCTCGACGTCCTCGTCCTCGGGCGCGAGGCCAACGTCCGGTATGTCACCGGAACCCGCGGTCTGTGGACCGCGGGCACCCGCCCCTTCGCCCCGGCCGCCGTGGTGGTCCGCGCCACCGGTGCCATCCACGCCCTCATGACCTGGGACGAGGGCCTCCCCGACGACATCCCCCGCGAACACCTCTACGGCCTGACGTGGAACCCCATGAACTGGGTGACCGCACTCCAGGGCATCGAGGGCACGGCCACCGCCCGCCGGGTCGGCACCGACGCCATCTCCCCGCTCTTCGCCCAACTCCTGCCCATGGCCTGCCCGCAGGCCGAACTGGTCGACGGCGAACCGGCCATGCGGGCAGCCCGCCGGGTCAAGACCGCCGAGGAGATCGCGGCCCTCCGCGAGTCCCTGAAGGTGGCCGAGGCCAGTCTGGCCAAGGCGGTCGCCGAGCTGCGGCCGGGCGTCCGCGAACGGCACCTGTCCGGCGTTCTGCTGGAGGCCGCGGCCGCCGGTGGCGTGAGCACACCGTCGACGCAGGAGGTGGCCTGGGTGACCTCCCGCGACCACCCGTGGCGCAAGGTCGACCGGGACGGCCGGGTCGGCCCCGGCGACCTCGTCGCCCTCACCTCGGGCGTGGTCGCCGGCGGCTACATCGGCGAGGTCGGCCGCACCTGGCCGGCCGACGGCGAGGGCAGCCGCAACAGCCGCGTTCTGTACGGGCGTTGGGAACGGCTCTGGAGCCTGCTGTACGACGCCTGCCGCCCTGGTGCGCCGGCCAGTGACCTTCTCGCCGCCTACGACACGGCCGGTGAGCCGCTGCCTCCGATGCCGGTCGCCCGGGGTCTGGGCCTGGGCTTCGACCCGCCCGTGGTGGCCGCCGGGCTGCCGGGCACCGCGGCCGAGGAGCGCCTCGAACCCGGGATGGTGCTGGCGGTGACGGGTTACGTCTGGCAGGAGGGCGTGGGAGCCGTCCTGGGCCGGGAGGCCGTGCTCATCACCTCCGACGGTGCCGAGCTGCTCACGTCGAGTCCCCACTGGAGGCCCTGACCATGGCTGACGACAACCGTCCTTCCGCGGAGGAGATCATCCGCTACGAGAAGGACCCCGCGACGAGGATCGCCACGCTCACCCTCGACCGGCCCGACGCCCTCAACGCCCCCACCGCGGCGGCCCGTTCGCGCTTCGCCACCCTGCTGCACCGGGCCAACGTCGACGACGAGGTGAAGGTCCTGGTGATCCGGGGCGTCGGCGACGACCTCGGGTCGGGCGCCGACATCGCGGAGACGATGGAGATGCACGCGGCGCCCACCGCGGGACCGCTCCTCGCGGAACAGGGCATCGGCGGGGACGAGGACGTCCGCTATCCCCCGAAGGGTTCCTACCGCTACGGCGGCACACCTTCCCAGTGGTACGCACACCCGGAGGGCGGCTGCCGCAGCCTCCAGGACTTCAAGAAGATCAGCATCCTGGAGGTCAAGGGCTACTGCTACGGCTGGCACTTCTACCAGGCCGCCGACGCCGATCTCGTGATCTCCTCGGACGACGCGCTCTTCGGCCACCCGTCCTTCCGCTACATCGGCTGGGCACCCCGGATGTGGACCTGGGCGCAGACCATGGGCCTGCGGAAGTTCCAGGAGATGGTCTTCACGGGCAGGCCGTTCACCGCCCAGGAGATGTTCGCCTGCAACTTCCTCAACAGCGTCGTCCCCCGGGACCGGTTGGAGGCGGAGGTGCAGAAGTACGCGCTGGCCTGCGCCCGCAACCGGCCCACCGACACGGTGTTCATGCAGAAGGTGTTCTTCGAGATCTTCAAGCAGCACCAGGGCGAGTACATGGGCTCCCTGCTCACCGGGCTCTTCGAGTCGATCGGCGGCATCGCCCGCGCCGACGGCGACGACCTGATGCTCGACGAGGACACCGTCGACGGGGGCGTCGCCAACGCGGTCCGCGGCAACGACGGCAGGTTCCCGCCGGACTTCAGGCTCAGCAAGTCGGGGCGGGAGGACGCCGTATGACCACGGCCGAGCCGCCGCTGACCGGCTGTCTCGTCGTCGACCTGTCCACGGGCATCGCCGGCGCCTACTGCACGAAGATCCTCGCCGACGGCGGTGCGGAGGTCGTCAAGGTCGAGCCCCCGGAAGGCGACCCGCTACGGCGGTGGACGGCGTCCGGCGCCGATCTCGGACCCGGCCATGACGGGGCCCTGTTCAGCTTTCTGGCCTGCTCGAAGAAGAGCGTCGTAAGGGAACCGGCTCTGGTGCGTGGGCTGTTGGAGTCGGCGGACGTGGCGGTGTGGTCACCGGGTTCGCCCTTGTCTCCTCAGGAGATCCACCGCGCCCACCCCCACCTGGTCGTCACGTCGATCACGCCCTTCGGGTTGGAAGGGCCCTGGAAGGACCGCCCGGCCACCGAGTTCACCCTGCAGGCCTGGTCCGGCGGGATCATCGGGCTCGGGCGGGGCGCGCCGGACCGGGCGCCGGTGTGCGTGGGCGGGCAGGTCGGCGACTGGGCGTCGGGGGCGTTCGCGGCGGCCGCGACCATGGTGTCCCGGATGCGCGGAGGCGGCGAACTGGTCGACCTGTCCATGCTCGAAGCGCACATCCTCGCCCTGACCTATCACCCGGTCACCTTCTGGGACATGCTCGACCGGCCGTGGCAGCGGACCCGCAGACTGAACGTGCCGGGCGTGGCCGCGGCGAAGGACGGGCTCGTCGCGCTCGGCTGCGCGACGGCCCAACAGTTCTTCGACCTGTGTGCGATGGTCGGCCACCCGGAGTGGATCGACGAGGAGAACCCCTTCTCGATCATCGCGCGGGCAGGCGAGGTGGCCCCGGTGATCCAGGAGTGGATCGCGGGCCGCACGATGGCCGAGATCCGCGAGCTGGCCACCGCCTTCCGCATCCCCAACTCCCCTGTGGTCAACGGCTCCAACGCCGCAGCCATGGACCACTTCGAAGCACGCGGCACTTTCGTGCGCAACCCGCGCGACGGCTTCCTGCAGCCCGGTCCGCCCTATCGCCTGGGGTCGGCGCGACTACGGCCGCCCGGACCCGCCCCGCGGCTCGGTGAGCACACGGAAAGCAGCCGTACGACACCAAAAGTCGCTGATCAGGGCCTCTCTTTCAGCGGCCTGCGGGTCCTCGACATGACCGCCTTCTGGGCCGGCCCCTCCTGCACCCATGTCCTCGGGATGCTCGGCGCCGAGGTGATCCACCTGGAGTCCACGGCGCGGCCCGACGGCACCCGGCTGATCGCGGGTGTGCCGCCGAGCGTGGACCAGTGGTGGGAGCGGTCCCCGATCTTCGCGGGCCTCAACACCGGCAAGAAGAGCCTGACTCTGAACATCCAGAGCGAGCGCGGCCGTGAGGTGCTGCGCGAGCTGATCGCGACCTGCGACGTGATCGTCGAGAACTACACCCCGCGGGTGCTGGACCAACTCGGCCTGGACTACGAGGCGGTACGGCGGATCCGTCCCGACGCCATCGTGGTCCGCATGCCCGGCTTCGGCCTCGACGGGCCCTGGCGCGACAACGCCGCCTTCGCCTTCGTCATCGAGGACGCGGCGGGTCTGACCTGGCTCACCGGGCATCCCGACCAGAATCCGGTCGAGCCCTACTCGATCGGCGACCCCAACGCGGGCGTCCACGCGCTGAACGGCCTGCTGCTGGCCCTGGAACACCGTCGCCGAACCGGTGAGGGAACCCTGGTGGAGGCCGCCATGGTCGACGCGGCCCTCAACGTGGCGGCGGAGCAGGTCATCGAGTACTCGGCGTACGGCGCTCTGCTGGAGCGGGCCGGTAACCGGGGTCCGGCCGCGGCCCCGCAGAACCTCTATCTCACCGCCGACCTCGACGAGTTCGGAGCGCGGGACTCCTGGGTCGCGATCGCCGTGGCCACGGATCAGCAGTGGGAGGCGCTGCGGGCGACCCTCGGCCGGCCCGAATGGCCTCTCGGTCCCGACTGGCGCCGCGCGCACCAGGACGACATCGACGAACACCTCTCCGCGTGGTGCGGCGAGCGCGGCGCGGACGAGATCGTCGGCAGTCTCTGGTCCGCCGGGGTCCCCGTGGGCAAGGTCCTCCAGCCGCACCGCCAGGCCGAGTTGGAGCAACTGCGGTCACGCGGCTTCTTCGAGGAGGTGGACCACCCTGTCAACGGCCCGGCTCGGTACAGCACTTGGCCGGTACGGCTCTCCCGGGGCCCGGACCGCCACCACGTACGCCCGGCCCCGCTGCTCGGCGAGCACAATCATGAGCTGTTGTCCCAACTGGGGCTTACGGAACAGGAGATCGCCGCGCTGGAATCCGAGGGAGTCATCGGCCGGGCACCGGCCCGGTAGAGGAGTCGCCATGAAACCGAGGATCGGAATGATGCTCGCCAGCACAGTGGACAGCACGAGTGTCGTGGTCGTCCGCTGGTCGGCAGGCGATCAGCAGGTGACCTGCGGAGGCTCACCGATGGTCGATGCCGCTCAGCTGGAGGTCACGCCTCAAGGGCCGACCACCACGGGGCAGTCGGACGGAACGCTGCTGGGCAAGCGGTACGCCACCGAGGACGACACGGTCGAGCTGCTGTGCACCAGGCCCGGTGCGGGCACGCTCGCGGTGGGCGGAGTCCCGCTGGTCGTGAAGAGCGCCAAGCCGCTGCCTGCCTCCGACTGACGGGGCCCACGGCCGGCTGGACTGGGGACGTGTGCCGCGCTCATGGCGCCCGAGGAACGCCGCTCCGGCAGGAGGAACCGACCCGGGGACCGGGCCACCGCTCCCGCCGGAGCACCCGTTCGCCCGGAGCGTGGGAGCACGGCCGACACCCCGACGACGCCATGTCCCGCTGAGTGGCCCGCAGTTGAGGCCGAAGAGAGGCTCGGGGCGAGAAATCCATTGGCCGGCCCGCGCCCGACGCGGCAGGATGATCGCGCGATGTGGACCCGGCGAGGGGAACGGTGGATGAGGCGGAACCGTCTCGGCAAGGCCGACGTGCACGTCACGGAGCTGGGCTTCGGTGGTGGTCCGCTCGGCGGGCTCTTCGCACCACTGGACGACGAGACCGCCGCGGGTGCCCTCAAGGCGGCCTGGGACGGCGGGATCCGCTACTTCGACACCTCTCCGCACTACGGCATCGGCCACTCGGAGCGCCGCACCGGCGCGCTGCTGCGGAGCAAGTCGCGCGACGGGTTCACCCTGTCCACGAAGGTCGGCCGGCTGCTGGTCCCGCAGGACCCGGCGGGCCGTACGGACGAGAGCTTCTCGGTGCCCGCCACCCACCGCAGGGTGTGGGACTTCACGCGGGACGGCGTCCTGCGCAGTGTGGCGGACTCGCTGGAGCGGATGGGCGTCGACCGCGTCGACGTGCTGTTCCTGCACGACGCGGAAAACCGTTTCGAGGACGCGCTGCGCGACGGTTACCCGGCCCTCGCCGAACTGCGCGCGCAGGGCGTGGTCGGCGCTATCGGTGCCGGGATGTACCACCCCGGCAAGCTGACCCGGCTGGTCGAGGAGACAGACGTCGACGTCGTCATGCTGTCCGGCCGCTACACGCTCCTGGACACCAGCGCACTCGACGAACTCCTCCCCGCGTGCGTGGAGCGGGGCGTCTCGGTGCTCGCGGCGTCCGTCTTCAACTCGGGCCTGCTCGCCTCGGCCCGCCCCACCGAGGGGGCCACCTTCGACTACGCCCCGGCCGCACCGCGGCTGCTGGAGCGCGCGCACCGCCTCGCGGATGTCTGCGAGGCCCACGGTGTGAGCCTCCCGGAGCTCGCGATGGCCTTCCCGCTGCGGCACCCGGCGGTCGCGGGCATCGTCGTCGGCATGCGCACGGCGGACGAAGTGCACAGCAGCCTGGCCGCGTTCGGCACGGAGATCCCGGCACGGCTGTGGGAAGACCTGCGCGGCGAGGGGCTTCTGGACGAGCGGGCGCCTGTGATGTGACCCTCACACCCACCGAGTTCATTTAATGCGCATCCAGTATGCGTATTTGATAGCCTCCCTTTCGTGAGGTTGACGAAGTTCACCGACCTGGCGCTGCGCGCCGTGATGCGCCTGGCGGTCTCCCCGCGGGACGAGTCGCCGACCACCCGGGAGGTGGCGGAGGCCATGGACGTGCCGACCGCGCACATGGCGAAGGCGATCAGCCGTCTGCAGCATCTCGGGGTCCTGGAGGCCCGCCGGGGCCGCGGCGGCGGACTGACCCTGACCGAACTGGGCCGACAGGCCTCGGTCGGCTGGCTGGTGCGCGAGCTGGAAGGCGAGGAGGAGGTCGTCGCCTGCGAGGGCGATCCCCCCTGCCCGCTGCGCGCGGCCTGCCGACTGCGCCGAGCGCTGCGCGACGCACAGGAGGCCTTCTACGCCGCGCTCGACCCCCTCACGGTGACCGATCTGGTGCGCTCCCCCACCGGACCCGTTCTCGTCGGACTGACCGGCCACCGCCCCGAGTGAGCGGCCCCCGCCACCCCCGGCATCCCGCACCATTAAATGCGAAGATCTTTTACCAATTAAGGAGACCTCGTGCTGTCCGAGCAGTCCGCCCCTGTCGTCCGCGCCACGCTGCCCGTCGTCGGTGCCGCCATCGGCGAGATCACCGCGAACTTCTACGCCAGGCTCTTCGACGACCGACCCGAGCTCCTGCGCGACCTGTTCAACCGCGGCAACCAGGCCAACGGGGAGCAGCAGAAGGCGCTGGCGGGCTCCATCGCCGCGTTCGCGACACTGCTCGTCGAACACCCCGGGTGCCGGCCGGACACGATGCTCGCGCGGATCGCCCACAAGCACGCCTCGCTCGGCATCACCTCGGAGCAGTACAAACTCGTCCACCAGCACCTCTTCGCCGCGATCGGCGAAGTCCTCGGTGACGCGGTGACCCCCGAGGTGGCCGCCGCGTGGGACGAGGTGTACTGGCTGATGGCCAACGCCCTCATCGCCCTGGAAACCCGTCTCTACCAGGACTCCGGCACCCCGGAGGGCGAGGTCTGGCGGCGGATGGACGTCGTCGAGCGGCACGAGGAGACCCCCGACACGGTCTCCTTCGTCCTGCGCCCCGCCGACGGCACCCCGGCGGCGGCCTTCCGCCCGGGCCAGTACGTCAGCGTCCGCACCGAACTCCCCGACGGCGCCCGCCAGATACGCCAGTACAGCCTCTCCGGGGCACCGAAGGACCCGACCTGGCGCATCACCGTGAAGCGCGTCCGTGCCGACGCCGGCCCCGCGGGCGAGGTGTCCTCCTGGCTGCACGAGCACGCCCGCCCCGATGACACGCTCACCGTCTCCGCGCCGTTCGGCGACCTCGTACTCCCCGACGACGACGGGCCGTTGCTCCTGGCGTCCGCCGGGATCGGCAGCACCCCGATGCTGTCCATGCTCCACCACCTGGCCGCCACGGGCTCGACCCGCCCGGTGATCGTCATGCACGCCGACCGCACCGTGGCCGACCACGCCCACCGCGCCGAACAGCGCCGACTCGTCAAAGCACTCCCGAACGCCGAACTGCACCTGTGGTACGAGGAGTTGGGCGAGAGCACCCCGGAGGCGTCCGCCGGTCTGGCCGACCCGGACTCTCTCGACCTGCCCGACGGCGTGACCGCGTACCTGTGCGGCCCGCTCCCCTTCATGCGCGCGGTCCGCGGCGATCTGCTCCACCGCGGCCTGCCTGCTCACGCCGTCCACTACGAGGTCTTCGGCCCCGACCTCTGGCTCGGCGCCGAATAGCCGACCGACGCCACGGACCGTCACCCCGGAGGACGTCACCTACTACGGCCGTACCACTCACCCCCACCGGGTTCCGCGCAGCGCGCCCATGGATTGGGGCCCGGGTCCCCCAAGACCCCACGGCCGGCGGGCGGGTCCCGCCGGGCTGCGGGCCGCCTATCCCTGGGGTGGCTGCGAGGGGATGCTGCCCGTCACCGCCAGGTCCCGGTACCACAGGGCGCTGTCCTTGAGCGTGCGGCGCTGGGTCTCGTAGTCGACGTGGACGATGCCGAAGCGCTTCGCGTAGCCGTAGCCCCATTCGAAGTTGTCGAGAAGTGACCACGCGAAGTATCCGCGCAGATCGACGCCGGCGAGGAGCGCACGGTGGGCCGCGGTGAGATGGCGACGGAGGTAGTCGACACGCTCGGGGTCGTGGACGGCGCGGCTGCCGTCGGGGCGGGTGGAGAGGTCGTCGTCGAAGGCCGCGCCGTTCTCGGTGATCACCAGGGGCTGCTCCGGGAACCGGGCGTGCAGGTCCAGGAGGAGCTCTTCGAGTCCGTCGGGGTCGATGTTCCAGCCCATGGCGGTGTGCGGACCGTCCTGTGCGACGAACTCGACGTCGGGTGAGCCGGGCCAGGGCGAGCCGCCCATGTCCTTGTGTCCGTCATTGTTCTGACGGGGTGTCACACCGTCCCAGAGTCGGACGGTGGTGGTGGCGTAGTAGTTGACGCCGAGCAGGTCCAGCGGCTGGTGGATCCGGGCGAGGTCGCCGTCCTGGACGAGCGCCCAGTCCGTGACGGCGGCGGTGTCCTCGACGAGGTCCCGCGGGTAGTGACCGCGCAGGAGGGGTTCGGTGAAGGCGCGGTTGGCCAGCGCGTCGATACGGCGTACGGCCTCGTCGGCACCCTCGCCCTCGCCCCTCAGGACGTGGAAGTTGAGGGTGACGGAGTACTGCGGATCGTTGGTGGTGACCGCCCTGAGCTGCTGAACGGCCAGGCCGTGGGCGAGGTTGAGATGGTGGACGGCGGTCAGTGCCGCGGCACCGTCGCTGCGGCCGGGGGCGTGGGCGCCGGATCCGTAGCCGAGGTAGGCGCTGCACCACGGTTCGTTCAGCGTCGTCCAGATCGCGACGCGGTCGCCGAGAGCCTCGCCGGCGACTCGTGCGTAGTCGGCGAAGGCGAAAGCGGTCTCGCGGTTCGTCCAGCCGCCCTCGTCCTCCAGGGCCTGGGGCAGGTCCCAGTGGTAGAGGGTCGCCACGGGGGTGATGCCACGGTCGAGCAGTCCGTCGACCATGCGGTTGTAGAAGTCCAGCCCCTTGGGGTTGGCGGGGCCCCGGCCGGTGGGCTGGATCCGCGGCCAGGCGAGGGAGAACCGGTAGGCCCGCAGGCCCAGGGACGCCATGAGGTCGAGGTCGTCATCGAGCCGGTGGTAGTGGTCGGCCGCGACGTCACCGGTGTCGCCGTTCCACGTTCTGCCCGGTGTGTGGGAGTAGGTGTCCCAGATCGAGGGACCGCGTCCGTCCTCGGTGGCGGCGCCTTCGATCTGGTAGGCGGCGGTAGCGGCCCCGAGGAGGAAGTGGGCGGGGAACGCGGGCTGCTGAGAGTCCGTGGTGGCCATGCGTATCTCTCCCATGCCTTGGGGGTTGTGGGTCGCATCAGAGATGTTAACGTTAACAAGCCGCCAGGCTCCCCGCCCCGACGAATCCCGCTACGGCCCCGCCCGCCCCGGAGATCGCCCCGTGCCGACCTTCTCCGACCCCGTTCTCGCCGGCAGCCATCCGGACCCCTCGATCTGCCGGGCCGGGGAGGACTACCACCTGGTCACGTCGTCGTTCGCGTTCCATCCCGGGATTCCGGTCCCTGGTGCGCCGGTTCGAGTACACGGCTGTCCAGCAATGACCCTGGTTTCAGGAACCCGGACGCGGCGGGGCGGTGCTGTGTCGTACGACGAGCTCCGGTGTGAGCTTCTGCCGTTCCGGCTGCTCTCCGCCGAGCATCCGCACCAGGAGTTCGATGGCGCTGCCGCCGAGGTGGGCGAAGTCCTGTCGGACCGTGGTCAGGGCGGGCACCAGGTAGCCGGCGCCCTTCATGTCGTCGAAACCGACGAGTGACACGTCCCGCGGTACCTTCACGCCGCGTTCCGCGAAGGCCGCCAGCGCACCCATGGCCATCTGGTCGTTTCCGGCGAACACCGCGGTCGGCAGGCCCGCGCCGTCCGCGCAGAGCCGGTGCGCGAGCCGGAATCCGCTCTCGGCGCTGAAGTCGCCTTCCAGCAGGGCGCCTTCCGCTCCGGCGGCGGTGAGTTCGGCCTGCCAGCCGTCGACGCGGGCCCGGGCGTCGAACGTGCGCAGTGCGCCGGTGAGATGGGCGATATGCCGGTGTCCGAGGCCGAGGAGGTGGCGAACCGCCAGCCGGGCGCCGAGTTCCTGGTCGACCTCGACGAAGCCCAGAACGGGGTTGGGCCCGCTGCCGGACATCACCACCGCCACCGGCACCCCGAGGGAGAGCCCGGCCAGTGCCTCCACCACGACCGGCCGGTCGGCGACCACCGCGATCGCCTCCACCGACTGGTCGGTGAGCCGTCGCAGCGTCTCCATGAGGTCGGCGGTGGTGCTCTCGCCCTGCCGGCTGGCCAGGCTCACCCAGTAACCGGCCTGTTTGGCGGCCGTCTCCACGCCCAGGAGAATGCGCGGCAGCTCGAACAGCTCCGAGCCGACGATCACCACACCGATCGTCGAGGAACGCCGGCTCTTGAGGGCCCTGGCGACACTGTTGCGGCGGTAGCCCAGCTTCTGGATCGCCGCCTCGACCCGGGTCCGGGTCTCCGGCCGGACCGACGGATGGCCGTTGACGACGCGGGAGACGGTGATGTGCGAGACGCCCGCCTCCCGGGCCACGTCCATCATGCCTGGCGGCCGGTCCATGAACCTCGTTCCTCCGCCCTCGACTCCCCGGGCGGCCTCTCGCCCACCGCCGATACTGTCACAGGCGTTCACACCACCGCCGAAGTCCACGACCGGTGGGCTCAGGCGTCCCGCGCCGTGTGCACGCGCTGTCCCTCGACGAAGGTCTGGAGGACCCGCGTGCCGGCGATCTCCTCGGGCGGACCCGCGAACGGATCCCGGTCGAGTACGACGAGATCGGCGGACTTGCCGACGGTGATGCTGCCGCTGATGTCGTCGAGGCGGTTCACCTGGGCGCTGCCCGCCGTGTACGCAGCGATGGCGGTGCCCAGGTCGAGTCGCTGGTCCGGTAGGAACTCCGGGGTGTTGCCGGGGGCGTCGGGTGCGATGCGGTTGACGGCGACATGGGTCGCCTGGAGCGGGTCGGGGCTGCCGACCGGCCAGTCGCTGCCGGCGGCCGGGGCGGCACCCGCGCGCGGCCGATCACCGGGCGTGGCGGGACGTCCACCAGGACCTGGACCCGCAGACGTACCCGGCGCTCACGGCCGAACCCCAGGGGCTGCCCGGCATGGCGGACAGCTCATTCGAGGAGACGGTGGATTTCCTGCTGGAGGCGCTGCCAGCGAGGGCGCCGGGGCGCTGAGCCTGCACAGGGCTCGGACGCCCTCCTCGGACTCGGCCCGGGGCTCCGCGTTCACCCAGGCCCCGGAGCCACCGTCTCGACGGCAGTGCACCACCGTCGACCTGGGCGCCCTCGACGGCACCTGAGGCTCGGGGTTCGCTCTCGACCGTGACACGGTGGCCGGCGGCTGCGCGATCGCCGGAGAGTTCGCATGGCACGCCTCCGCGCACAACCGGCCCACGCGCGTCATGACTGGCCCGGGATGGTCGGGAGAACGTGGAGCGCGGGCTCACGCTCACGCCCGCCACGGCCAACTCGTCGCGACGGGGCCCACGTTGGACGGCACCCGGCCGACGGAAGCACCGGCCGGGTGCCGTACGGCGGACAAGGGGCGCGAATGCGACGTAGGGCCTTGACTCCCACCTCGCCCCTCGGACATCTGCGCAGGAGCATCACACAGGCTGCACACGGACTTTCGAAAGCCTCGCTACTTTTGCCTCCGGCTCGATCCTCCGTGCGAACGAGACCGGCCACGGCCATAGGGCCGATGGTGCAGTCGACTCAGGAAGACCAGATGGACTACTGCTCCTCGTGCCGTCGGCATCTCAACGGCGCCCTGGCGTGTGCCGGATGCGGCGCCTACGCCCCCGACATCGCTCCTCCCGTCCAGATCCACACGACGGGTGTGTCGGCGGCCGCGGCATGGGACGAAGCGCCCATCCGGCACGACGCGGGGCACTACGAGGACCCGGCGGCCGTGGCCGACTCGCCCGAGCTCCCGTCCGACGACGTGGCGGACGCGCCGGTCGCGCCGGAGGGCCGGGCGGCGCGGCGACGCCAGCGCGCCCGCTGGAAGAAGAACCAGCGCAAGGCCGTGGTCGCGACCGCCGTCGCCCTCGTGGGCGGTGGCCTGACCGTCTCGGCGATGAGCCAGCAGTCCGGTGCGCGACCCCAGGCGGCCACCTCGCCGGACAACCGGTCCATGGGCATGGCGGAGTTGCCGACCTCGGACGACACCCCCACGGTGTCGACTCCGGCCGAGGCGCACCAGGCCGCCACGACCACGCCCGCCACCAAGGCCGGCTCGCACCGGCGGACGGCCGACTCGGCGTCCACCACGACCCGGTCGTCGGTCCACACGGACTCCGCCGCCTCCCCGGCGCCCACCGCGACGGCCGCCCCACGGTCGCGGTCCCAGTCGCAGGCCACGCTCTCGACGTCGGTATCGACCGATGTCGGCACCACCGACACGACGACGAAGCAGACTCCTTCGTCCACGGCCACGGACACCACGACGACCACGACAACGACGACGGCCACCGACAGCTCCTCCGCTTCACAGACGACCCCCTCGTCGTCGGCGACCGAGCCCACCGGCCTGTGTGTGCTCAACCTGCTCTGCATCAGCTGATCACGGCGGAAGCGCGGCGAGACCCGGAAGAACGGGTCTCGCCGCGCTCTCTTGCGTCCGGGGGCATGACACCGTGAAGGTAGGCATGTAGATTGCGGCCGTCCATAACGTGCGCAACATCACGTTCGCCGCGAGGCCGCTGAGGCCTGCTTTCGCTCAACACAGCGCAAGGTCAACCAAACTGACTCGCCCTCATTCACCCTTCTGTCAGGAGGAGCCCTATGCGACGGCGCATTCCCGGGCTTGCGATAGCGGTGGTCACGATCGTCGGTGCGGCCGGATGTGGATCCTCGTCCGACTCGACGAGCGGTGCGTCCGCCTCGGGCAGCGGCAAGACCACCGAGGTCAAGGTGGGTATCGTCCCGATCGTCGATGTGGCACCGCTGTACCTGGGGAAGCAGAAGGGCTTCTTCAGCAGCCGCGGCATCGATCTGGCGATGGTGAGCGCCCAGGGTGGCGCCGCGATCGTTCCCGGCGTGGTGAGCGGCCAGTTCCAGTTCGGGTTCAGCAACCCCACCTCGCTGATGCTCGCCCAGACCAAGGGGATCGCGGTCAAGTCGGTCATCAACGCGTGCACCACGACGGGAAACACCACGACCGACGTCACGGGCGTGATGGTCAAGAAGGACAGCCCCATCAAGTCCGCGAAGGAACTCGCGGGACACACCGTGGCGGTCAACACCCTGAAGAACATCGGGGACACCGTGGTGCGTGAGGCGGTCCGCAAGGACGGCGGCGACCCGTCGAAGGTCAAGTTCGTGGAGATGGCTTTCGACCAGATGCCGGCCGCTCTCGCCGGTGGCCAGGTGGACGCGGCCTGGATGGGCGAGCCCGCGCAGACGATCGCGAGGTCCCAGGGCGCCCGTTCCGTGACGGCACCGTTCGCCGAGACCGACCCCGAGCTCACCCTGGCGACGTACTTCACCTCGACCAAGCTGACGCAGGAGAACCCCGACCTGGTCAAGCGGTTCAAGGAAGCGGTCGCCGAGTCGCTCACCTACGCCTCCGCGCACCAGGACGAGGCGCGCCAGGCCGCCACCACCTACACCAAGATCGACGCGACGGTGCTGAAGAACCTCACGCTCCCCCTGTGGCCGACCGAGACCAACCTGGCCTCCGTGGAGAAGCTGGCCTCGCTCGGTGAACAGGACGGCCTCTTCGGCGACGCCAAGCCCGACCCGAAGGCGCTGTTCCAGTGACTCCCTCGACCGTCGCGCCTGTCAGCCCGCCCGGCACGCACCGGGGCGGTGACGGCCTGCCGAGGTGACGCGGTCTCAGAGCGGTGGCGCCGCCTGCGTCGAGGTGGCCTCGGGAGACAGATGGACCGCCTGCGCTTCCGCCGCGTTCCTACGGCGCCCGCGCAGGCGGCGGATCCACCCGGCGACCGCCACACAGGCGGCGGTTGTCGCGATCAGCACGAGCCGCCCCTCTCCTCCGCGACCGGGGCGTGCGGGTGCGGACGTCCCCTCGCCCAGTCCTCGGCAGCCGCCACCCCGTCGAACGCGGCGGCGGGGCAACCGAGGATCAGTGGCGCCGCCTTGACCAGCTTCCCGGCCCGGCGCACACCCAGGGGCGTACAGCGCCGTTTCAACTCGGAGACGCTGGCGAGCCGTTCGCATGCGAGCAAATGCACGAGACGTGGACGCCGTTCGCAAGTTGCACCTTGAAACATTTCCCCGACCGGGGTTCCGGCGCGCACCGGCCCCCGCATGCCCCGAGGCCACCCCGGGCGGGCAGGTCCGGTACGTTCCCGTTCATGGACCGGCAGGAACGTTCACCATCCCGATCCCCGCTGCCCTGGGGCACGCTGAAGCGCGATCAGATCGTGGTGGCCGCGCTCACCATCGCCCGTGACGAGGGCTTGGAGGCTCTCAGCATCCGCCGGCTGGCGGACCGGCTCGGCGTGTCCCGCATGGCGCTGTACCGCCACATCTCCGACAAGGACGATCTGCTCGACATGGTGGCCGACGCCATCGCCGACCGCGATCTGGCGGTGCCGGAGGCCCATGACGGCACCTGGGAGGAGCGGCTGCGTGCGCTCGCCCGGGCGATGCGCACCCAGTTGCTGGCCTACAAGGGTCTGACCGACCTGATCGTCACCCGCGGCAATCGCGGCTCCAGTGTCCTGAAGCTGACCGAGGCGATTCTGGCCATCCTCGACGACGCGGGATTCGACGCCCACTGGGCGGCCCGCTACTACCAGTCCGTCATCGACGTCCTGGTCGGCCGCGTCCACCGCGAGCTGAACTCCACGCTCACCAGCCCCGAGCGGGCCGAGCGGATGACCGCCGCCGCGATGGCACACCCTCCGCAGGCCTGGCCTCGGCTGCGGGAGGTCGGTCCACATCTGCAGACCGTCACCGCCGAGGAGATCTACGAGACGGAGGTCGAGCTCCTCATCGGCGGCCTGCGCTCCGCCCCGCAACGCCGTGAGCGCTCCCACGGCTCCACACCCGCCGTGACCGGCCAGGAGGACGACCATCCTCTCGGCTGCCCGTTGTGCGAGCCGCCGAGCCCGCCTGCGACTGCCTGATCAGGACCGCGCCGGCTCGGCTTCCGATGCCGGCGCGGCACCCCGGCGCGGCATGGCGAGCGTGGCGACGAGCGCGGCCACGGCGACGAGCGCGAACAGGATGAATCCGTGGGTGTAACCGGCGACGTCAGGCAGGGCGGGGATCCTGGGCGACGGCGAGGCCGCGAGCAGCGCTGACGCGATCTGAGCGCCGAGGGCGCCGCCGACCGTACGGACGATGGTGTTCACACCGACCGCCACGCCCGTGTGACGGGGCTCGACCGAGGCGACCACCAGATTGCCCAGGGCCGCGAACGCCAGACCGTAGCCCGTCCCGACGAGCACACCGGTCAGGCAGAAGTCCCACACACTGCCGTGGGCGACGGCGAGCCAGGCGAAGGCCACCGCGGCACAGCCGGCGCCGGCGCACATCGGCACCCGGGGCCCGAACCGCTCGGTCAGACGGCCGGACAGCGGGCTCGCGATCAGGGTGAAGACGCCCACGGGGAGCATGACGAGGCCCGCGCCTGCGGCGGACAGAGTGAAGCCGTACCCTCCGGCCTCGGGCGTCTCGACGAAGCGCGGGATCAGTGTGATCGAGCCGAACATCGCGGCACCGATGATGAAGGCGATCAGGTTGGCCGCGGCGAACGCACGCACCTTCAGCAGCCGCAGGTCGATGAGCGGGTCCGCGGACCGCAGTTCGACGACCGCGAACGCCGCGAGCAGGACGGCGGCGCCGACGAACAGGGAGAGGATTCCGGCCGACTCCCAGCCCCAGGTGTTGCCCTCGCTGATCGCCAGCAGCAGGCAGACCAGAGCACCCGAGAGAATCACGGCACCGACGAGGTCGATCCGGCCGCCCGATGCCCCCTTGCCGGCCGGCAGGAACCGGATTCCGGCGAGCGCGACGATCGCGAGGGCCAGGGTCAGCCAGGACAGCGACTCCGTGCCGAAGGCCTCCACGAGCGGCCCGGCGATCACCATGCCGGCCGCACCGCCGACGCCGAACATCGCGCTGAGCACGGCCACCACCCTCGGGATCCGGGCGGGTGGGACGGACGTCCGCACGATGCCCATCGCCAGCGGGAAGACACCGCCCGCCACGCCCTGGAGCACCCGCCCGGTGACGAGCACTCCGAGGGAGCCGAGATGAGTGCCGAGTGCCGCGACCAGCGCGCCGACCGCGAACGAGCTCAGGCAGCCCACCAGCACCCGACGGTAGCCGCGGGCGTCCCCGAGGCGGCCGGCGATCGGCACGGAGATGGCACTGGCCAGCATGAACGACGTGAGCACCCACGCCACGCCGGTCGATGACGTGCCCAGGTCGCTCTGGAGGCTGGGCAGGGCCGCGACCACGACCGTCTGCGCCAGGCTGGCGCCGCAGGCCGCGACCAGCAGCGCGGCCACCACGGCCCGTCCCTCCGATCCGGCTCCGCTCGGGCTGTCCACGTGCGTCTGCTGGGCGGTCACGTCACGTCCTCGGGGTCTGGTGCGACTGTCCGTTCTCCGGCAGGCTACGAGCTTGCGGACACTGTCCACAAGATAATGTTCAAGCCAGGACGATCACTCACTCCCGTTGCCGGCCCACCTCGGGACCGTCAAGGTGCGCCTGGGACGAGGCGGCCCACGTGGTCGATCCGCTCTCCTGAGGCGCGGACGCCTACCTGCTCTCTCGCGTACCGACACGACTGGAGCGCAGGGCGGCGGAGATCCGGGAACGCTGCACCCAGGCCCTGGGGCGACGAAGCATGCTGGTCACGCTCGGGGGACGGGAGCGTTCGCTCGCCGACTTCACCGGGCTGGCGGCTGCGGCCGGGCTGTGCGCACGACGGTGGGCCATCCCCTCCTGCCGTCAACTCATCGAATGCACAGCCGAGTTGGCGGAACCTTCTCCACCGCACCGACCAGTCCCGGTCCGCCTCTCGCCGAACCCACCGGGAACCGGTCCCGGGCGTAAGCGGGCCCGAAGCCGCGGCTCAGGCCCAGGCAGTCACCGGCACGAACGAGCTGTCCTGCCGGAACAGATCCGTCCCGTCCGTCCGCTCGACCCGGAGTTGGTAGTTGTAGTGGCGCAGGTAGTACCCGGGATAGTTGTACGACTCCCAGCGGATCGAGCCCGACGACGAGCCCGTGCGGGCGATGAAGGTGGCGTCCTTGGCGAAGGTCGATGTGCCGTCGTTGGCGTCGAAGCGGGCGCGGAAGTCCCAGTGGCGCAGGTAGTTGCCGGAGGAGTCGCGGAAGGAGTAGCCACCCGAGTCGGCGAGGCCCGCGACGACCGTGAAGGTGGACGCCGTCTTCTCGGCCGACGTGCTGGAGCCGGTCACCACCGGGAGGTTGAGCAGCGAGGACTGCGTCTGCCAGTAGCGCGTGGAGTAGTTGGCCGACTGGAAGGAACGCGTGACGTTCTTGGCGAGCGAAGGTCCGCCGGACACCGTCTCCTTGATGACCGTGAAGTGCCGGGCCGTGCCTGAGACGACCGGCAGCGCGGTCGGGGCCGACCAGGTCGCGAAGGTGTCGTAGCTGTCGCTGTAGTAGTAGTTCCCGTCGCCGTAACCGTCGAAGAAGATCCGCCAGCCGCCGTTGTCGAGCTGGATCACGGACGGGCCCTCGCGGTAACTGCCCCAGCCCGCCCAGTCACCCGTCCTGGAGATCGTGTAGGGCCCCGTCAGGGACGACGCCGTCGCGTACTCGATGTACTTCGCCGTCTCGTTCTTGGTGAAGGCGTGGTACGTCGAGCCGACCTTCACGATGTACGTGTCGATGTGGTTCGAGCCGATGCCGGAAAGCGCCACCGGTGAACTCCACGCCGTGAGCGCCGAGTTCCTCGCCTTCAGCAGATACGGCGTGAAGATCCATTCGTCGCTGGTGACCGAGCAGGACACGATGACGTTCACGCTGCCGTCGCTGTCGACGAACCACTCCGGTGCCCACGCGCGGGACAGGTTGGCGATCGGGACCGTGTAGTCGTACAGGAAGGTCCAGTTGGTCCGGTCGGAGCTGCGGGCGAAGCCGATGGTGGTGCTGACGTCCTGCCAGGTGTGGGTGGTGTAGGTGACGTAGTAGTAGCCGTCCGTGTGCTTGAAGACGCTCGCGTCGCGGATTCTGTTGCTGGGCGGCGTGTAGGCGGAGGACTTGAGCAGCCGGAAGTCCGTGGCGTCGTCGGACTGGTAGACGTTCACGGTGCCGTCGTTGCTGTTGAGGAAGGGCACGACGGTGTACCGCGTCGCGTAACCGCTCGGCGGGGCGGCGGCGAAGGCCGAGCCGGGCAGTTCACCCAGCAGGACGGCCGAGGCGGGCAGGGCCGCCATCGCGCGCAGCAGGGTACGCCGGGAGGGTGTGGGGGGTCGTGAGGTCACGGGCGGCTCTCCCTCGAAAAAGAAGTCGGCTCTAATGTCCGACATACCGAACAGAGTTCGGAAAGTCGGTCAGACGGTAAGGCGGTGACCGGAACACGTCAATCCCCTTGCGCACCATCATGTTTCGTCGAAGCGCTTTCCGACGTTACCGTTCGGTAGATTGCTCGGTCCGTAGCCGGAGGTGTCCCCGTATGACGTACGAGCGTTCCGCAGGGTTGGTGGCGACCGCCCGAGCGCTGGCCGACGGCGAGGTCACCGCCCTGGCCCTCGTCGAGCAGACCCTGGCGCGGATCGAGGCCTCCCAGGGCTCCCTCAACGCCTTCCGGATCGTACGGACGCAAGCCGCCCTCACCGAGGCCGAGGCCGCGGACGCCGAACTTGCGGCCGGGGTGCGGAAACCGTTGCTCGGAGTGCCCGTCGCCGTCAAGGACGACATGGACGTGGCCGGCGAGCCCACCGCGTTCGGCTGTCAGGGGGAGTTCCCGGCGGTCGCCAGGGACGGCGAGGCGGTACGGCGGCTGCGGGCGGCCGGCGCCGTGATCGTCGGCAAGACCAACACCTGCGAGCTCGGGCAGTGGCCCTTCACCGAGGGGCCCGCGTTCGGGGCGACCCGCAACCCGTGGAGCCTCGGGCATACGCCGGGCGGCTCGTCCGGCGGGTCCGCCGCGGCCGTCGCCGCCGGTCTCGTGCCCGCCGCGCTCGGCTCGGACGGGGCGGGTTCGGTACGGATTCCCGCGTCCTGGACCCATCTCGTCGGCATCAAGCCGCAGCGCGGCCGTATCTCCACCTGGCCGCGCGGCGAGTCCTTCCAGGGCATCACCGTCAACGGCACACTGGCCCGCACGGTCGCCGACGCGGCCCTGCTCCTCGACGCGGCGAGCGGCAACCACGACCTGGACCCGCATCGCCCGCCCGCCGTCGACGCCTCCGCGGCGGTCGGCCGCGACCCGGGCCGACTCCGTATCGCGCTCGCCCTGAAGCCGCCGTTCACCGCGCTGCCCGCCCGGCTCCAGCCGGAAGTGCGTGCACGGGTCGTCGAACTCGCCGAGAAACTCGCCGACTTGGGGCACACGGTCGAGGAGGCCGATCCGCCGTACGGCCAGATCGGGCTCACCTTCATCCCACGTGCCACCGTCGGCCTCGCCGAGCGGGTCCGTGAAGCGCCCTTCCCCGCGCTCCTCGACCGCCGCACCCGCGAGTCGGCCCGGCTCGGCGGACTGCTCGGCGGGGTCCCGCTGCGGGCGGCCCGGCGCGCGGAGGCGGTCCTGCACCGCCGTATCGGCGGGTTCTTCACGTCGTACGACGTCGTCCTCGCCCCGACCACGGCCGCTCCCCCGCCGCGCATCGGGGCGATGCTGCAGCTGGGCGGGCTCGCCACCGACCGGGCGATGATCGCGGCCTGTCCGTACGCCTGGCCGTGGAACGTGCTGGGGTGGCCCGGCGTCAACGTCCCCGCGGGATTCGTCGGCGGTGGTCTGCCCGTCGGGGCCCAGTTGCTCGGACCCGCGCACAGCGAACCGCTCCTCCTGTCGCTTGCGGCGCAGTTGGAGACGGAGCTGCGCTGGCACGAGTCGTGGCCGCCCCGGCAGGCGGCCGTGGATTCCCCCGCCGCCTGACGGCGTTCCGCCCGTACCCTGTGACCATGGACGATGCGTCGATGGTCGGGCTCATGGGGCGGGTCACGGGGACGGTCGGGCCGGGCCTCGTCGGCGAGGTGATCGTCCGGGTGCGGGGCGGTGCCGAGCACTTCCTCGCCTACCCCGCCTCCGGCACGGACCGGATCGAGCGGGGGACCGTGGTGATGGTGGTGGAGTACCTGCCGCCGAGAACGGTCTACGTGCAGGCGGCATACGACAGTTGAGCCTGTTGACGCGCAGGTGAGAGTCGTGTGTATCAAGGTTTCGACAAGGATTCGTCAACGTCTTCACCCGGGTCTCGAACAGGCGCACACTCCCTTCGTTCGGTGCCGAAAGGGCACCATGCAAAGGGGGCGTATGCCGATGATCGTCGGCGTCGTTGCGGGGGTGGCAGTCGCTGCCATCGCCGTTGTGATCGGTCTGTTCAAACTGATGTGGCGTGTCGCGGAGCCCAACGAGGCACTGATCATCTCGGGCTCCAACCACAAGACGGAGGGGCTCGAAGCGGGGATGGGATTCCGCATCGTCACCGGGCGCGGCACGCTGGTGCTGCCCGGTGTGCAGGCGGTGCGCAAGCTCTCGCTCGACCTGAACGAGACCGAACTGCATGTGGACTGCGTGACCCACCAGGGCATTCCGCTCAAGGTGCGGGGCGTGGTCATCTTCAAGGTGGGCGACGACTTCGTGTCGATCGCCAACGCGGGGCGTCGCTTCCTCGACCAGCAGAAGCTGATGTCGGAGCGGGTGCACAACGTGTTCGCCGGTCATCTGCGGTCCATCGTCGGCGGGCTGACCGTCGAGGACATGATCCGCGACCGGGAGAAGCTCACCGGTCAGACCCGGGCCGCCTGCGGCACGGAGATGGAGAAGCTGGGGCTCATCGTCGACTCCCTGCAGATCCATGAGATCGAGGACCCGACCGGGTACATCCAGAACCTGGCGATGCCGCACGCGGCCGCCGTCCAGCGGGACGCGCGGATCGCCCAGGCGGAGGCGAACCGGCTGGCCACCGAGGCCGAGCAGCAGTCGTTCGCGCGGATGGCGGAGGCCACCCGGGACAGCGAGATCCTCCAGGCCGGGTACCAGGCCGAGCGGGACAAGGCGGCCGCCAAGGCGCGGCAGGCCGGTCCGCTCGCGGACGCCGGAGCCCGGCAGGAGGTCGTCGTCCAGGAGACCCGGGTCGCGGAGCTGGAGGCGCACCGCAGGGAGCAGCAGCTCCAGGCGGACGTCCGCAAGCCGGCGGACGCCCAGGCCTATGAGAAGCGCACGCTCGCCGAGGCCGAGCGCGACGCGCGGATCTCCGGGGCCGAGGCCAAGGCGAAGGAGACGGAACTGGCCGCGGTGGCCGAGGCCACCCGGGTCAAGGCGGCCGCGAGTGCCGAGGCCGAGGCGACCAAGGCCCGCGGTACGGCCATGGCGGCGTCGACCCGGGCCACCGGTGAGGCCGAGGCAGCGGCGGCTCAGGCCAGGGGTCTCGCGGAGGCCGAGGCGGCGAAGGCGAAGGGGCTCGCGGAGGCGGAGGCCATCAAGGCCCGCGCCGCCGCGCTCGCCGAGAACCAGGAGGCGGTCGTCGCCCAGCAACTCGCCGAGAACTGGCCGGAGATCGTCAAGGCGGGCGCGTCCGCGTTCGGCAACGTCGACAACATGGTGGTGCTCAACGGTGCCGACGGCATGGCGGACATGTTCGCCAAGGCGCTCACCATGGGCGGCACCGGACTGGGTCTGGCGCGTCAGCTCCTTGCGTCGATGAACCAGAACGGGCAGACCGCGAACGGGACTTCGCTCAACGGGGTCGCGTCGCCGCCCGTCCAGAAGGTTCCGGTCCAGGAGTAAAGGTCCAGGAGTAGAGGGGAGTCCGTCCGGGGCCCTTGGAGAAGGGGGCCCCGGACGGCCCGCGTTCACCGCGCGAGCAGCGTGACACCCAGACCGAGCAGCGCGACGACCTTCGCGGCCTCGAAGGCGACGTAGAAGAGGTGCCCGCGTGAGCGGGGCAGGTCCTCGCCGGCCAGGACGCGATCGGAGCGCCGGTTCAGGCGGGGGCGGATCACGGCCAGTTGACCGACCAGCAGCACCACCGCGGCCACGGTCCACGCGACGGCCCGGCCCGGTGCGTCACCGGCGGCGACCGCCACGACCACCACGGTGGCCAGCACACACTCCACGACGTTCAGCGCCCGGAAGACCAGCCGCCCGATCCCCAGGCCGATCCGGACACTCACGCCAGGGGCGCGGAACTTCAGCGGTGCCTCCAGGAAGGAGATCGCCAGCACCATCCCGAGCCACACGAAGGTGGCCGCGGTCGCCGTCGCACTCGCCGTCGCGTTCATCCAACCGACCGTACCTCTCCCCCGGTTCGGACCAGGCCTTAAGGTTCCGACGTGACTGCGTTTACCGATGAGAACGTCCCCGGCCGCTTCGGCGCCACCGCCACCACCGAGGCCGACCCCCGCGAGGTCGGCAGGGTGCGCACCGAGTACTCCCCCGCGCACGACGGCGACCCCGACCCCGGGGAGATCGTGTGGACCTGGGTGCCCTTCGAGGAGAACGACGGGCGGGGCAAGGACCGTCCCGTGCTCGTGGTCGCCCGCGAGGCAGGCGGCACCTTCCTCGCCGTCCAGCTGTCGAGCAAGCGGCACGACGGGGACCGGGAGTGGGTCGCGATCGGCAGCGGGCCCTGGGACAAGTCCGGGCGCGATTCCTGGGTGGACGTCGACCGTGTCCTGCGCCTCCACGAGGAGGGCATGCGCCGGGAGGCGTGCGCCCTGGACCGGGGTCGGTTCAACCTGGTCAGGCAGCGGCTGCACGAGCGGTACGGCTGGACCTGACAGCCGGAGCCGACCGGGCGGGCGCCACCCCGGGCCGCGTCGAGCCGCACGCCATGACCGGGCCCGATGGCACCGGCCCGCATCGGCCGCCACGCCGACCGAAAGCCGAGAGCCGAGAGCCGAGGCACCGCCCTCACGTCTGAAGCTGTCGCTCCCCAAAAGCCCGTACGAACGCCTCCCGCACCACCGCGCCCCGTGTGCGGTCCAGCACCCCGAACACCACGTGCTCGAAGGCCCCGGCGAACCGTCCGCCGGAACCGAGCAGCGCCCGGAACGCCCCCGCCACCCGCGCGGGGTCGTTCTGGAACACCCCGCACCCCCAGGCTCCCAGCACCAGTCGCCGGTAGCCATGGGCCGCGGCCACCTCCAGCACCCGCTCGGCCCGCACCGCGAGGGCCCCCGGCAGCTCGGCGACCCGCTCGGGGGCCGTCCGCCGCACCACCCCGGCGTTCGGGGCCGCCGCGGTCAGGAAACCCACCAGGTGCGGTGAGTCCAGCAGGCGGCCGCGGTCGTCCCGGAACACGGGCACGGCCGGTGAGTGGATGACCCGGTCCGTGTAGAACGGATCACGGTGGGTCCGGTGATGGTCGTAGAACTCCCGGGCCCGGAGCTGGCAGGTGTACAGCGCGGAAGCCCGGCACAGGGCCTCCTCCTGGGCCTGGGCGCCGTTCAGATAGCCGCCGCCCGGATTGCGCGCCGAGGCGAAGTTCAGGACGGCTGTCCGCCCGCCGAGCCGACGGGCCGCCTCCAGGCTGCTCTCGCCCGTGACCTCGAAGAACGTGTCCACAGGAGCCACGGGCAGCACCTCAACGGGCCCCGGACCGTACATCCGCGTCCCCGCCCGGGCCGCCTCGATCCCGGCGGCCACGGAGATCTCACGCCCGTCCGGCGCGCGATACCGCCCCGCCGCCACGATCTCTTCCGTCTCCTGCGCGATACCGCGCAGACGCGCGCTCATGGCGCTACCCCCGTAAACGCCATGACCGCACGCCGCGCGGTCTCCCCCGTTGTGCCCATGCAGGAATCGTGGGCGATGCTGGGGATGCGGTGCAACAGAGTTTCCGGGGATCGACACAGCCGGAAAACGCCTTGAAAACCCCGGGGAAACGGAGATCCACAGCCCCTAATGCATGGATGTGCCCCCTTGTGCGGAACGGCACGAGGGTCTTGGGTGGGACGAGCGTTGCCGGTCCGACCCACCTGATCCCCGGGCCGGTGGCATGGTGGAATCTCAGGAGGATCCCGACATGTCCGACTCTCTGGGCGACTGTACGAGGCCTCGTACGTCGCTTCCCGAAGCCGAGCTGGAGGCCCTGGTCCGCGGTATCTGCTTCAAGACCGGCCCGCCCCGTCGCATCGGGGTCGAAGTGGAATGGCTCGTCCACGAGCTGCGCAGGCCGCGGCTCCCCGTGACACCCGAACGACTCGCGGCAGCCTACGCCGCACTGCGGACCGTGCCCCTGAAGTCGGCGCTCACCGTCGAACCAGGCGGTCAGCTGGAGCTGAGTTCTCAGCCCGCCGACTCCCTGATGGAGTGCATCGGTACCGTCTCCGCCGATCTCGCCGCCGTACGGGCGGCCCTCGCCGAGCACGGCCTCGGCCTCGTCGGCCTCGGCCACGACCCCTGGCACCCGCCCCGCAGATTTCTGCACGAACCGCGCTACGACGCCCTGGAGACCTGCCTCGACCGCACCGGCCCGGCAGGGCGCGCCATGATGTGCACCTCGGCCTCCGTGCAGGTGTGCGTGGACGCCGGCCACGAGGAGCCCGGCCCACTGGGCCTGGGACGCCGCTGGTCGCTGGCACACCAGCTGGGCCCGGTCCTGGTCGCGGCCTTCGCCAACTCCCCCCTCGCCGGCTCCGAGCCCACCGGCTGGCTCTCCACCCGCCAGCTGCTGTGGACGGAGATCGGCAAGGGCCGGGCGGGCGGCCCGGACCTGCACACCGACGCCCGCAGCGCCTGGGCCCGGCACGTCCTGGACGCGCCGGTGATGTGCATACGGCGGGACAGCGGGCCCTGGGACGTTCCGGAGGGGCTCACCTTCCGGGAGTGGGCCAGGTCGGGGGTGCCCCGGCAGCCGACCCGGGAGGATCTCGACTACCACGTCTCGACCCTGTTCCCGCCGGTCAGACCTCGCGGTCATCTCGAACTGCGCATGATCGACGCCCAGCCCGGCGAGAACGGCTGGATCGTGCCGCTCGCCGTGGCGGCCGCGCTCTTCGACGACCCGGAGGCCGCCGAGACCGCCTACCGGGTGGTGAAGCCGCTCGCCGAGCGGACCCTGTCCCTGCCCGCCCCGCACAATCCGCTGTGGATCGACGCGGCCCGGTACGGTCTGGCCGACCCCGAGCTGCACGAGGCGGCGATCGCGTGCTTCGCGGCGGCCCTGGAGGCCCTGCCCCGGCTCGGCGCCACGACGGAGGTCACGGAGGCCGTCGAAACGTATCTGCACCGCTATGTGATCCGGGGCCGCTGCCCCGCCGACGATCTGCTGGACCGCACGCACGGTTCGCTCGGGAAGGAAATCCGCACATGACCGACCCCGCAGTCGACCCCTCCGTCGACCCCGAGACCTTCCGTGAGCGGGCGGTGTCCACGCTGGTCACCGCCAGGGACCGTACGACGCTCCTCACCGGCTGCGTCGAGGACCCCGACCTGACCGCCCAGCACTCACCCCTCATGTCGCCGCTCGTGTGGGACCTCGCCCACATCGGCAACCAGGAGGAGCAGTGGCTGCTGCGGACGGTCGGCGGGCAGGAGGCGATACGGCCCGAGATCGACGGCATCTACGACGCCTTCGAGCACCCGCGCTCCGAACGCCCCACCCTGCCCCTGCTGTCGCCCGCGGAGTCCCGGCGCTACGCCGCCGAGGTGCGCGGGCGGGTCCTCGACATCCTGGAGGGCAGCACGCTGCACGGCACCCGGCTCACCGAGGCCGGGTTCGCCTTCGGGATGATCGCGCAGCACGAACAGCAGCACGACGAGACGATGCTGATCACCCATCAGCTCCGCAAGGGCCCGCAGGCCCTGACCGCCCCGGACCCGGAACCGGCCCCGCTGTTCACGGGACCGGCCGAAGTCCTGGTCCCCGGCGGCCCGTTCACCATGGGCACCTCCGACGAGCCGTGGGCGCTGGACAACGAACGCCCGGCGCACCGGCGCGAGGTGGACGCCTTCCACATCGACACGACTCCGGTGACGAACGCCGAGTACCAGGCGTTCATCGAGGACGGCGGCTACGACGACGAGCGCTGGTGGGCCCCGGCCGGGTGGGCCCATGTCCGCCAACACTCCATCCACGCCCCGCTGTTCTGGAGCCGCGACGGCAAGCAGTGGCTGCGCAGGCGCTTCGGAGTCACCGAGGTGGTGCCGCCCGACGAGCCGGTGGTCCATGTGTGCTGGTACGAGGCCGACGCCTACGCCCGTTGGGCCGGACGGCGGCTTCCCACCGAGGCGGAGTGGGAGAAGGCGGCCCGGCACGACCCCGCCGGCAACCGCTCCATGCGCTACCCGTGGGGCGACGCCGACCCGGTGCCGGAGCACGCCAACCTGGGTCAGCGCCACCTCCGCCCTGCCCCCGCCGGAAGCTATCCGGAGGGCGAATCACCGCTCGGCGTACGCCAGTTGATCGGTGACGTGTGGGAGTGGACGGCGAGCGACTTCGAGCCCTACCCCGGGTTCCAGGCGTTCCCGTACAAGGAGTACTCGGAGGTGTTCTTCGGCCCCGACCACAAGGTGCTGCGCGGCGGGTCGTTCGCCGTGGACGCGGTGGCCTGCCGGGGCACGTTCCGCAACTGGGACTACCCGATCCGGCGGCAGATCTTCTCCGGCTTTCGCACGGCCCGTTCCTCGGGAGCCGTCTGATGTGCCGTCATCTGGCCTACCTGGGACCCGAGGAACCGCTCGGCAGACTCCTCGTGGACCCCCCGCACAGCCTGTACCGCCAGTCGTGGGCACCCCGACGGCAGCGGTACGGCACGGTCAACGCAGATGGTTTCGGGGTCGGTTGGTACGCCGAGGACGACCCGGCACCGGCCCGCTACCGGCGGGCCGGGCCCATCTGGGCCGACCTGTCCTTCGCCGATCTGTCACGGGTCGTGAAGAGCACGGCGGTCCTGGCCGCCGTCCGGGACGCGACCCTGGCGGGCGCCGACGCCGAGGCCGCCGCGGCGCCGTACGCCTCGGGCCCCTGGCTGTTCAGCCACAACGGCGCCGTCGCCGGCTGGCCGCACTCCCTGGCCCCGCTCACCTCCTCGCTGCCCCCGGCGGACCTGCTGTCCATGGAGGCCCGCAACGACTCGGCGTTCGTGTGGGCGCTGGTCCTGAACCGGCTGCGGGGCGGCGACGAGGAGGGGCAGGCACTGGCCGACACGGTCCTGGAGGTGGCCGAGGCGGCCCCCGGCTC
Organism: Streptomyces sp. NPDC019531; assembly: GCF_044903305.1. Classification (NCBI taxonomy): domain Bacteria; kingdom Bacillati; phylum Actinomycetota; class Actinomycetes; order Kitasatosporales; family Streptomycetaceae; genus Streptomyces; species Streptomyces sp. NPDC019531. The sequence goes on from NZ_JBJDQL010000006.1 coordinate 81,329, forward strand.
CCGGCTCAACCTCCTGCTGACCAACGGCGAGGCCATCGCCGCGACCGCCTGGGGGGACACCCTCTGGTATCTCCAACGGCCCGGCCTCGGCACGGTCGTGGCCTCCGAGCCGTACGACGACAACCCGCACTGGCAGGAGGTCCCCGACCGCACACTGCTCGCGGCGAGCCGCACCGATGTGCTGCTCACGCCGCTCAAGGAACCGTCCGTGGAACCATTCGAGGAGCCCCGCACGTGAGTCCGTTCCTGCTGACCCGCACCCTGCCCGAGGACGCCACCGAGGCCGCCCTGCGCGCCGACGTCCTCAAGGGCCTGACGCACACGCCCAAGACGCTGCCGCCGAAGTGGTTCTACGACGCCCATGGCAGCGAACTCTTCGAGCAGATCACCGAGTTGCCCGAGTACTACCCCACCCGCGCCGAACGGGAGATCCTCGTCGCGCGGTCCGGCGAGATCGCCGCGGCGACCGGCGCCCGCACCCTGGTCGAGCTGGGCTCCGGCTCCTCGGAGAAGACCCGGTATCTGCTCGACGCGCTGACCGGGCTGCACACCTACGTCCCGGTCGACGTCAGCGAGAGCGCACTCACCCAGGCCGGGCACGCGCTGATCGCCCAGCGCCCGGAGTTGAGCGTGCACGCGCTGATCGCCGACTTCACGGCCGGGCTGACCCTGCCGGGGGCGCCGGGCCCGCGCCTGCTGGCCTTCCTCGGCGGCACGATCGGCAACCTGCTCCCCGTCGAGCGGGCCGCGTTCCTCGGCTCCGTCCGCGCGCTGCTCTCCCCCGGTGACGCGCTGCTGCTCGGCACGGACCTGGTCAAGGATGAGAACGTGCTGGTCAGGGCGTACGACGACGCGGCCGGAGTGACGGCCGCGTTCAACAAGAACGTCCTGACCGTCGTCAACCGCGAGCTCGGCGCCGACTTCGATCCCGACGCCTTCGACCATGTGGCGCTCTGGGACGCCGGGAACGAGTGGATCGAGATGCGGCTGCGCTCCCGCAAGGAACAGACCGTGAAGGTCCCGGCGCTCGGTCTGGCCGTCGACTTCGCGGCGGACGAGGAGCTGCACACCGAGATCTCGGCGAAGTTCCGCAAGGAGGGCGTCCGTAACGAACTCTCCGCCGCAGGGCTGGAGTTGACCCACTGGTGGACGGACCGTGAGGGACGGTTCGCGCTGTCGCTGAGCGTGGTGCGGTAGAAGGCGGGCCGGCGAGGGGGGCCGTTCGTCCCGGCCCCCTCGCCGGTGTCAGTCCAGTGCGGCGGCCATCCGCCGGACCGCCTCGGTGATCAGCTCGGGATTCGTCGCGAGGTTCAGACGCACGAAGCCCGCGCCGCCCGTTCCGAACGGGATGCCGGAGTTCAGTGCGACCTTGCCGCGCTCCAGGAAGACGGCAGCCGGATCGTCGCCCAGATCCAGTGAGCGGCAGTCCAGCCAGGCCAGGAAGGTGGCCTGGGACGGTTCGTAGCGCACGGCGGGCAGGGACTCGGCGAGGAGCCCGGCCAGCAGCCGACGGTTGTCGTCGAGGCCCATGAGCAGGCCGTCGAGCCAGGCACCTCCGTCCCGCAGTGCTGCGGTGTGGGCGATGACGCCGACATGGCTGGGGCCGTGACCGACCTCCTCGGGCAGGCGCGCGAGGTCGTCGGCCGCGTCGGGCCCGGCGACCGCCACGGCGGCTTTGAGCCCGGCCAGGTTCCACGCCTTGGAGGCCGACAGCAGCGACAGCCCGCTCTCAGCGCCTGGAACGCTCAGGTAGGGCACGAAAACCGTGCCCGGGGCCACGACCGGCGCGTGGATCTCGTCGGCCACGACCCGCACGCCGTAAGCCTGCGCCAGCGCCGCCACAGCCGTCAGCTCGTCGGCGGTGTGCACGGTGCCGGTCGGGTTGTGCGGGCTGCACAGCAGGTACACGGGCCGGTCCGCGCCCTGATGGACCCGCCCGAAGGTCCCCTCCAGCGCGCCGAGGTCGATCCGGCCGTCCGCGCCGAGCGGCGCCTCGACGACCTGCCGGCCCATGCTCTCGACGAACTGGTAGAACGGCGGGTACACGGGCGAGTTGACGACGACCGGATCCCCCGGCCCGGAGACCAGTTTGATCATCTCGACGACGCCCAGCATCACGTCCGGCACGATCGCCGTACGCTCCACCGCGAGCCCGTCCCAGTCCCACCGCTTGCTCGCGAAGGCGGCCAGCGCCTCGGCGTACCCGGTCCCGGCCGGGTATCCGGTGTCTCCCAGTGTCACCGCGTCCCGGATCGCCTGCGCGACCGGTTCGGCGAGGGGGACGTCCATCTCGGCCACCCACAACGGAAGTACTTCCTGCGGATACGTCCGCCACTTCATGCTGGTGCGTTGCCGCAGCTGCGCCAAGGAGAGCTGGCGCAACGGGTTCGCGGCGGCGGAGGCAGGAATGTCACACGGCATACCGTCCATGGGCCAAAGATAGGTGGCGTCCGCCCCTCGGTGAACCGGCGGACCACTCGCGCTCCGCCGTCGCCTGGGGCACCGTGGAACCATGACTAACCACACCTACCGGGTGACCGAGATCGTCGGCACCTCGCCCGACGGCGTTGACCAGGCGATCCGCAACGGCATCACCCGCGCCTCCCAGACCCTCCGCAATCTCGACTGGTTCGAGGTGACCCAGGTGCGGGGGCAGATCGAGGACGGACAGGTCCAGCACTGGCAGGTCGGCCTCAAGGTCGGTTTCCGCCTCGACGAGTCCGGCTGACCGCGTTCAGGTCCGCCCCTCCCGCTCCTGCGCCACCTCCAGCGCGGCGGAAGGGGCGGACCAGCGTGCACGTACGACGGTGAAGCCGGCCCGCTGGGCGTCCTCGCAGACCAACTCGTCGTCGTCCACCAGCACCCGGATCTCCCGGGTCCTGGCGAGCTGCTTGAGGATCTCCAGCTTGGTGCGCCGGGCCGGCCGCCGGTCGTCGTTGCGGCGCATGTACGCGCGCCCCTCGGGCAGTTGCTGCGCGCCGAGCCAGGCGAGCGTGTCCCGTCGGCAGCGCTCGGGGCGGCCGGTGAGGTACACGATCTCGCACTCCTCGGCGCTCTCCAGCACCAGCGCAATGCCCTCCGGGATCGGCGGATCCGCGGGCGCGGCGGCGAAGAACGCGTCCCAGTCGCGCGGCTTCCGCTCCAGGAACCGCTGCCGGTGGGCCGTGTCGGCAAGGGTGTTGTCCAGGTCGAACACGGCGAGCGGGGACTTGTCGCTGTCGGTCACACCGCCACCCTAGCCCCGGCGACCGGCCGTCGGAGCACGCCTGCAGGCGAAGGGGTACCCCGCCCGCACCCCGTGGTCGGTGCAGGCCGCATGCTTCTCCCATGCCCTCGACGTCCCGCTCGTTCCTGACCGGATCCGCCTCCTGCACCGTCGTCATCTGCCGGGGCTGCTGCTGTGGCGACGCCCGCAAGAACCCCGGCACCGACCACACCTGGCAGCTGGAGCTGCTGCGGGCCGGTGCGGCCGAGCACGGCTTCCAGGTCCGTACGACCGACTGTCTGGGCCCCTGCGACCAGGCGAACGTGATCGTCGTACGCCCCTCGGCGGCCGGGCGCCGGGCGGGTGGCAAGGCCGCCTGGATCGGGTTCGTCATGGACGACGAGGGCACCGAGGAGGTGGTGCAGTGGGCGGCGGCGGGAGGACCGGGGGTCGCAGAACCGCCGCTCACGCTGGAGCTGCAGTTCATCGAACCGCCACGGGAGGCCCGGATACGGTCCCGTCGCCGCCGTCAGCCGTAGAACTCGGCCCGGACCCGACGCAGCCACGCCTCGGCCGGCCCTTCGTCGGGCCGGTCGGGCAGCACACTGCGGGTCTCGGCGAAGGCGCTCTCGTAGTGGGCGAGCAGCGAGCGGGCGGTCGCGGGGTCCGCGGCGACGGAGTCCCCGAAGCGGTGGTACTGCTCGGGATCCTCGACCCGCACGGCGAGCCGCCCCGTGGCGTACAGCTCCAGGCCCTGGTGGCACAGGCGCTTGAGGTGCCGGGCGTGCTTGGCGGTGCGGGGGTCGCCGCCGCGGCTCTCCAGCTTCCTGAACTGCTGGGTGGCGTACCCGAGATAGGCGTCCCGGACCCGCTGGGCGCTCAGGAACGACCCGCGGATGCCGATGAGTTCGTCGCCCAGCGGGGTGCGCACCTCGTACAGCTCGTCCGGCAGCCACACCAGTTCCATGACGGTCGGATTGCCGCCGAGGGCGAGCCGGCACCACTTCGCCGCCTCGTGGAGGGTGCGGTCGGGTGCCGTGGTGACGTGGGACTCCTTCGGCGTGTGCAGACCGAGCAGGGTCTCGGTGGGCGCGGCGAACATGCCGAGCCGGTCCACGTCGGACCCCTCACGGGCGAGTCCGTACGCGGTCGAGCCGACGATGCCGGAGAGCAGGATGTTCTGGGCGGTCACCCGGCCCATTGTGCTGACCTGCGCGGATGCCGGTCATCTGGTTTTCCGTGGCAGGTGGCCGCCGTCCGCTTCTCCGTCCTGGACCGCTCCCGCACCCGCGAGGTCGGTACCAACGCCGAGGCCCTGCGGGACACGGTCAGGCTGGCCCAGGAGCTGGAGCGGCTCGGCTACCACCGGTTCCGGAACACCACGGTGTGCCCGGCGTCGCCGAAACCTGGGACTTCGACAGCTGGGTCACCCCGACGTCTCAGATGGGTGCGGCTCTTCTGCAGTGAGCTGGTGATGCCGTGCGCCGTCACCGTTCGTGCTCGGACGGCGGATCGTCGTGTCCCAGGGCGTGGTCTTGGAGGCGGCGATGGTGTCGTGGCTGGAGGAACTCGATCGGCGGGAGGCCGCCGCGCGGGAGGTGGCCCGGGCGGCCGGCAGCGTGACAGCGCCCTATCTGGCAGCCGTCACGACCACTGAGGGGAAGTGACCCGCCGTGGTGGTCAGAGCGTGCGCCTGACGGTCTCCGCGCTGCCCGCACGTCTCGGCGGCGCGGGCGAGTGACTTCCGTTCGCTGTGGCTGCCGGGTGCGATCAGTGGCAGCACCTCCACCTCGGCCACCAGTCCCCGTGCCGACACGACCCGCCACACCGATGCCAGCAGGGAGTCGTTGCCGATGAAGGCGGGGGCCGTGCTGGCGCCGCCGTCGGCGAGGCGGTAGCGCAGTCTCACCGGCTGGACCGGGGCCCCGGCGTCCAGGGCCGCCTGGAAGACCGCGCGCCGGAAGTGGCCCTGCGCGCGGCCGCACCAGGTGCTGCCCTCCGGGAAGACCGCGACCGCGGCGCCTTCGCGCAACGCGTCGGCGATACGGGCGACCGTGTCCGGGAGGGCCCGCAGCCGGTCCCGGTCGATGAACAGCGCACCGCTGCCTGCGGTCAGCCGACCCGCCACCGGCCAGTGCCGGATCTCGGACTTGGCGAGCATCCGGGCGGGGCGTACGGCGGCGAGCAGCGGGATGTCCAGCCAGGAGATGTGGTTGGCGACCAGGAGCACTCCGCCGGTGGGCGTGGTGGTGCCGGACATGCGGACCCGGACCCCCGAGGCCCGCACCACCGCCCGGCACCACCACCTGACCGTGCCGGCCGGGATCCACCGGCCGACCGGCAGCAACACGATCCCGGCGAGCGTGACCGCCGTGACCGCCACGAGCCGCAGCACGGCACGGGGTACGGCCGTGGCGGTTCCCGCCCTCTCCAGGCACGCCCCGGGGGTGCAGGGCGCGCTGGGCTGCCAGACGCTCATCAGGCCGGGACGAGCGAGAGGAAGTGCCGCAGGTAACGGGCGTTGACGCGGCGCATGGACAGCAGCACGTACATGTCGGCGACCCCGAAGTCCGGGTCGTGGGCGGGCTGGCCGCACACCCAGGCGCCGAGGCGGAGGTAGCCGCGCAGCAGCGGGGGCAGCTCGGTGTGGGCGGCGGGCGTGCCCTCCGCGGGCTCCCAGGGCAGCAGGGGCCGTACCCGGAACTCCTCGGGAGCCAGGTACTTGGCGCGCACCCGGTCCCAGGTGCCGGCCGCGAGCGCGCCGCCGTCGGCGAGCGGGATGGAGCAGCAGCCTGCCAGCCAGTCGTGGCCGCGGTCCACCATGTAGCGGGCGATCCCGGCCCAGATGAGGCCGATGACCGCGCCGTCGCGGTGGTCGGGGTGCACACAGGAGCGGCCGACCTCGACGAGGCCCGGGCGGATCGTGTCCAGCGGCGCGAGGTCGAACTCGCTCTCCGAGTACAGGCGTCCGGCGACCGCGGCCCGCTCCGGGGGCAGCAGCCGGTAGGTGCCGACGACCTGGCCGGTCACGGTGTCACGGACGAGCAGGTGGTCGCAGTAGGCGTCGAAGCCGTCGATGTCGAGGCCCGCTTCCGGGGTCGTCAGGAGGGCGCCCATCTCCCCGGCGAACACGTCGTGCCGCAGCCGCTGCGCGGCACGTACGTCGTCCTCGTTTCGGGCCAGGGTGACGGTGTAGCGGGTGGGGGCGACGCTCTGCGGGGGACGGTCCAGGGTGGAAACGCCGGTCATGGCACTCTCCAGGTCACAGGCGGAGGCGGCAAGCGGTGCCGCTGTCCCTGTTCTTCCGACGCCGGTTGGCGTGTACGTGACCGGTTCCGAGAGCGCGGATGTGCGGAGGTTGAACTGCTCGGACAAGGTGTCCGGCGCCTCCGACTCCGTCGACCGGACGGTGTCCCGCCGGTGACCGGAGGGAGGCAACGCCGGGGCTCTCACCGAGAGACCCTGGTGGGGCCGGACCTGAGCACCACGTCCGACCCCACCCGTCCGCACCTTTTCGGCGAACGTCTGTCAGCGCCTGGCGGCCTTCCGGGTCGCCCGCAGCCACTCCCTGTTCATGCTGGTGATGGAGACCAGAGGGATGCCCTTCGGGCAGGCCGTCGCACACTCGCCCGCCAAGGTGCACCCCCCGAACCCCTCGTCGTCCATCTGCGCCACCATGTCCAGCACCCGGGTCTCCCGCTCGGGCGCACCCTGCGGCAGCACGTTCAGGTGATTGACCTTGGCCGAGGTGAACAGCATCGCCGCCCCGTTGGGACAGGCGGCCACACATGCCCCGCACCCGATGCACTCGGCGTGCTCGAACGCGAAGTCGGCATCGGGCTTCGGCACCGGCGTGGCATGTGCCTCGGGAGCCGCCCCGGTGGGCGCCGTGATGTACCCACCGGCCTGGATGATCCGGTCGAAGGCCGACCGGTCCACGACCAGGTCCTTGATCACCGGGAACGCGGACGCCCGCCACGGCTCGATGTCGATCGTGTCGCCGTCCGAGAAGGACCGCATGTGCAGCTGACAGGTGGTCGTCCGCTCGGGCCCGTGCGCGTCCCCGTTGATCACCAGCGAACACGCACCGCAGATGCCCTCACGGCAGTCGTGGTCGAAGGCCACGGGGTCCTCACCGCGCAGGATGAGCTCCTCGTTGAGGGTGTCCAGCATCTCCAGGAAGGACATGTCGGACGAGATGCCGTCCACCTCGTACGTGGACATCGCTCCGTCGGCGTCGGCGTTCTTCTGCCGCCAGACGCGCAGGGTGAGCTTCATGCGTAGCTCCGCTGAGTGGGGTGGACGTACTCGAAGACCAGGTCTTCCTTGTGCAGGACGGGCGCCTCTCCGGTGCCGGTGAACTCCCAGGCCGCCGCGTAGGCGAACTCGTCGTCCCTGCGGGCCGCTTCGCCGTCGGGTGTCTGGGACTCCTCGCGGAAGTGGCCGCCGCAGGACTCGGCGCGGTGCAGCGCGTCGAGGCACATCAGCTCGGCGAGCTCCAGGTAGTCGACGACGCGATTGGCCTTCTCCAGCGACTGGTTGAACTCCGCGCCGGTACCCGGGACCTTGATGCGGCGCCAGAACTCCTCGCGGATCTGCGGGATGCGCTCAAGTGCCTTGCGCAGCCCGGAGTCGGTGCGCGCCATCCCGCAGAACTCCCACATGAGTTCGCCGACCTCGCGGTGGAAGGAGTCCGGAGTACGGTCGCCGTCCACGGCGAGGAGCAGATGGACCCGGTCCTGGGTCTCCGCCAACACCTCCTGGACGGCGGGGTGTTCGTCGGTTACCGGGTCCTGGTGGGGGTTGCGGGCGAGGTAGTCGTTGATGGTCGCCGGCAGCACGAAGTAGCCGTCGGCCAGGCCCTGCATCAGGGCGGAGGCGCCGAGCCGGTTCGCACCGTGGTCGGAGAAGTTGGCCTCGCCGACGGCGAACAGACCGGGGACGGTGGTCTGGAGGTCGTAGTCGACCCACAGTCCGCCCATCGTGTAGTGCACGGCGGGATAGATCCGCATGGGCACCTCGTACGGATCCTCGTCGGTGATCCGCTGGTACATGTCGAAGAGGTTGCCGTACTTGGCCTCGACGGCCTTCCGTCCCATCCGCTCGATGGCGTCGGCGAAGTCGAGGTACACGCCCTGTCCGCCGGGGCCGACGCCCCTGCCCTCGTCGCAGACGTTCTTCGCGGCGCGGGAGGCGATGTCGCGCGGGACCAGGTTGCCGAAGGACGGGTAGATGCGCTCCAGGTAGTAGTCGCGCTCGTCCTCGGGGATCCTGTTCGGCGGTCGGGTGTCGCCCTTGGCCTTCGGCACCCAGATCCGGCCGTCGTTGCGCAGCGACTCACTCATCAGCGTCAGCTTGGACTGGTGGTCGCCGGTGCGTGGGATGCAGGTCGGATGGATCTGGGTGAAGCAGGGGTTGGCGAAGTGGGCGCCGCGGCGATGGGCCCTCCAGACGGCCGTCGCGTTGGAGTTCATGGCGTTGGTCGACAGGTAGAAGACGTTTCCGTAGCCACCGGAGGCCAGCACCACCGCGTCCGCGAAGTACGTGTCGATGCGACCGGTGACGAGATCCCGGGCCACGATCCCCCGCGCCCGCCCGTCGACGACGATCAGGTCGAGCATCTCGGTGCGCGGGTGCATCTCGATGTTCCCTGCCGCGATCTGCCTCGACAGCGCCTGATACGCCCCCAGCAGCAACTGCTGGCCCGTCTGCCCGCGGGCGTAGAAGGTCCGGGAGACCTGTACACCGCCGAAGGAGCGGGTGTCGAGCAGCCCGCCGTACTCCCGCGCGAAGGGCACGCCCTGCGCCACGCACTGGTCGATGATCTCAACGGAGATCTGCGCGAGGCGGTGGACGTTGGACTCGCGGGCCCGGAAGTCGCCGCCCTTGACGGTGTCGTAGAAGAGCCGGTGGATGGAGTCGCCGTCGTTGCGGTAGTTCTTGGCCGCGTTGATGCCGCCCTGCGCGGCGATGGAGTGGGCGCGGCGCGGGGAGTCCTGGTAGCAGAACTGGACGACGTGATAGCCCTGTTCGGCGAGGGTGGCGCCGACGGAGCCGCCCGCGAGACCCGTCCCGACGACGATCACCGTGTGCTTGCGCCGGTTGGCGGGGTTGACCAGCTTGGCCTCGAACCGGCGCCTGTCCCATCGTTCGTTGACGGGCCCGGGGGGCGCCTTGTCGTCTGTCAGCGCCGAGCCTGTCGTGTAGTCGACGTAGGTCATGTTCAGCTCACCACTCCGGTCATGACACCCACGGGTACGGCGATGAAGCCGGCCGTGAGCAGCAGTGCGAGGACATTGGCGACGGCCTTGAGGGCCCGGTCGCGGCTGCGGCTGCCGGCGCCGAGGGTCTGCGCGGCGCTCCAGAAGCCGTGCCGGACGTGCAGGCCGAGGGCGAGCATCGCCACGATGTAGATGACGTTGCCGTACCAGGTGGAGAAGGTGTCCACGACGTTCTGGTACGGGTGGCCCTCCTGGAAGCCGCCGGAGTGCACGGTGCCGGTCGTCAGGTCGAGGATGTGCCACACGATGAACAGGCCGAGGATGATCCCGCCCCAGCGCATGGTGCGCGTCGCGTAGCTCGCCCGCCGCTTCTTGTGGACGTACTTGCGGGGCCGCGCCCGGAGGTCACGGCGGCTGAGCTGGTAGGCGGAGGTGGCGTGGGCGCCCACGGCGACGACCAGCACCACACGGATCAGCCAGAGCGTCCACTCGTAGTGCATGAACGGTTCGCCGACCGTGCGCAGCCAGTGCGCGTAGTGGTTGAACTCGCCCGCACCGAAGAAGATCTTCAGGTTGCCGATCATATGGACGACCAGGTACAGGAGCATGATCAGGCCGCTGACGGCCATCACGGTCTTCTTGCCGACGGAGCTGTCCCACACGGTGCGTGCCATGGACGGCCGTCGGTCCGTCCGCGTTGCCAGAGCCATGACTCAAGACGTTAGAACCGAAGGTCCCGATCGGTCCAAGACATGGTCCGGCTTGATTCCATAGAGAGCAGCTATCGTACGAGTGTGCAGTTCCAGCAGCTCCAGTACTTCGTGGCGGTCGCCGAGACCCGCCACTTCACCCGTGCCGCCGATCTCGTCCACGTGGCGCAGCCGTCCCTGTCCCAGCAGATCAAGGCGCTGGAGCGGGAGCTCGGGGCGGACCTCTTCCTCCGGGCCCGCGGCAACATCACGCTCACCGACGCGGGCGAGGCCCTGCTGCCGCTGGCCCGCCGTATCCTCGCCGACGCGGACACCGCCCGGCACGAGGTGCAGGAGCTGGTGCAGCTGCGCAGCGGCCGGGTCCGGCTCGGGGCGACCCCGAGTCTGTGCACCGGTCTGCTGCCGGACGTGCTGCGCGCCTTCCACGACCGCTATCCCGGCATCCGGCTGATGATCGAGGAGGGCGGCTCCCACGATCTCGTACGACTGCTCGCGCGCGGCGCCCTCGACCTGGCGCTGGTGGTCCTCCCGCTGCCCACGCCGTCCCCGGCGCTGACGACGGTGGAGCTGCTGCGCGAGGACCTGGTCGTCGTCTCCTCGCCGGAGGCTTCCGCACCCGGTGGTCCGGGCCGCCGCACCGTGCGCATCTGCGACCTGGAGAGCGAGCCGCTGGTGATGTTCCGGCACGGCTACGACCTGCGCGAGCTGACCGTGGCCGCGTGCCGTGCCGAGGGGTTCGAACCGGACTTCGCGGTGGAGGGCGGGGAGATGGACGCGGTCCTTGGCTTCGTACGGGCGGGCCTGGGCGTGGCCGTCGTACCGCGCATGGTCGCCACGCGCTCGGGGCGGGGGCTGCGCGTCACCCCGCTCGCCCGGCCGGGTCTGCACCGGACGATCGCGCTGGCGCACCGCAGCGATGTGGCCCCGCCGCGGGCGGCGCGGGAGTTGCAGCGGATGCTGCTGGAGCGCTGAGCGGTCGTAGCATGGCGTTCTCTCAGGCAGGGGTGGGCGGGGATGAAGCGGCGAATCGTTGCGGTGGGCGCGGCACTGCTGGTGCTGGTGGGGTGCGCGGGGAACAGCGCGTCCGGCGGACCGAAGAGCCCGGCCGTCTCGTCGCCGTCCGGTGGCTTGGGGCCGACGGTGGAGACGACCTCGACGTCCGTCTCGGGCCCGTGGCGCGCGTGGACGGCGTCCCTCTCCAGCCAGGAGGCCCACGGCAGTTGCGGCGCGACGGCGCACCAGGTGGTGTGCGCGACCAACTCCGGTGGATTCGTGGGGCGTTCGCGGGCCGATGGCCGTATCACCTGGACCGTGGCCGGGGGCGACCACGGCAAGAGCGCCGGACTGGTCGTCGACGCGGCCGACGAACGGGCCGTGACCGGGGTCGCGGGTGTGCTCCGCGCGGCGAACCTGCGGACGGGTGCGCAGGCGTGGGCCCATCAACTGCCCACCAGCCGTGCCTACTTCGCCCTCGGCGCCGCGGACGGGATCGTCTACGCTCTCCACGCACCGGATTACTTCACCGGCACCGCCGCCGTCCTCGACGCCGTTCGCGCATCCGACGGCACGCCCCTCTGGCACCGGTCCGTCGCCTGGAGCACGGGCGAACCCCTGGCCGCCTTCCGGGGCCGCGTCTACACGGCCGACGGCACCCGGGTCACCGCCCGCGACGCCCGCACCGGCGACACCGTGGCGACCAGCCCCACGGGCGTCGAGTGCCCGCACCTCGTCACCGGCGGCCACTATCTGGTGTGCACCGGCAGCCCGATCTCCGCCGGGGACACCTTAGCGCGCATGCGGCGCCTGGATCCGGCGACGCTGAGGCCGCTGCCGACCCCGAGGAACACGGTCGACAAGCCCGTACGCGGGGTGATCTCCGACGACGGGGTCCTGGTGCTGTACGAGGCCGGCGCCGAGGACACGAGCGCGGGCAACTGGTTCGCGTACGACCTTGAGAACGACCGCAAACTCTGGAGCACGTACGCCACCAAGGCGGACGCCACCGTGGCCGACGGCCGGTTCGTGACCTTCACCCCCGTCAACGACCGCACCAATCGGGACCGCGTGATCACGATCGACCTGCACGCCGGTCCGCAGGGGACCGGAACCGCCGCTCCCCGCATGTCCCCGGCGTACTCGCAGACCAGAGCCGGCGAAGGCCCCTTGGTCTTCGCACCGGGCGGGGACACGGGCCACGTCGTCGTCATGGCCCGTACCCACGGTTCCCTGCGCTCACTGCCGCTGCCCTGAATCGCCGACGCAGCGGGCGGCAACCGACCCGCCGGAGGCGACGAGCCGGGTCTCACGGCAGCGAGCAGCGGGCCGAGCGCCCTGGCCCGCCCGAATCCCGCAGGGGGGCCGAAGGCCCGAGCCCGCCCGAATCCCACAGCAGGCAGAACGCCGCCCCAGCCTGTACGGAGTCGGTGACAGCCAAGGCGCCCAGTCCCCGGAGCCGACGACAGACCGAGCGGCCAGCCCGCCCGAGGCCAGCGCCTGGAGCGGCACTCAGCCCCTCCCAAGCGCACGGCAGGCCGACCCGACCTGGCTACACCGAAGCCGACGCCCATCCGCGGCCCTCAGCCCGTCGCGTCCACCAGTGCCAGCTCGTGCAGTCGCTCCGGCGGGCCCGGGCGGGCGTAGTACCAGCCCTGGGCCGTGTCGCAGCCCAGTATCCGCAACTGCTCGGCCTGCGCCCCGGTTTCGACGCCCTCGACCGTCACCGCGAGGTTCAGGCTGTGGGCGAGCGAAACGATCCCTTCGACGATTTTGAGGTCGACCGGATCGGCGGGGAACTGCTGCATGCTCTGGGTGAAGGACCGGTCCAGCTTGAGGACGTTGACGGGGAGTCGGCGGAGGTTCGCCAGGTTCGAATAGCCGGTGCCGAAGTCGTCCAGGGCGATGTCGACGCCCATCTCGGCAAGCCGACGCAACGGCTTGAGCAGGTCGTCGTCGGCGCCGATGAGGGCCGACTCGGTCACCTCCAGGCAGAGAGCCTCCGGTTCGACACCGGCGCGCTCCAGGATGTCCACGGTCTCCTGGACCAGTCCTGGGTGGGTGAGCTGGCACGGTGAGAGGTTGACGTTGATGCGAAGGGGGCCGCCGTCGCCGTACCGTTCTCGCCACTCGTGGGCCTGACGCACCGACTGCTCCAGGACCCAGCGGCCGAGCGGCACGATCAGCCCGGTGTCCTCGGCGAGCGGGATGAAGCGGTCCGGGCCGAGCACGCCGTGCTGCGGGTGCAGCCATCGCACCAGCGCCTCGGCGCCCCGCACACTGCCGTCGCCGAGATGGACCAGCGGCTGGTACTCGATGAAGAACTCGCCCCGCTCCAGGGCCGCGGGCAGCTGTGTGGTCAGACCGTGCCGGGTGATGGCGCGGGCGTCGGCCTCAGGGTCGGCGAGCTCGAAGCGGTTGCCGCCCGCCGACTTGGCGCGGTACATGGTGATGTCGGCGCTGCGCAGCACCTCCGCGGGGCCCCGCTCCCCCGCAGGGCCCTCGACGATGCCGATGCTGCCGCGCACGGTCAGCTCCCGGCCGTCGATACGGACCGGGGCGAGCAGCACGTTCATGATGCGCGACGCGAGCTCGTCGACCTCGCTCTCGGTGTCGGGGCCGGTGGTCAGCGCCACGAACTCGTCACCGCCGAGGCGGGCCACCATCTCGCCCGGCGCGGTCGCGCAGGACTGCAGCCGGTCGGCGACCTCGACGAGCAGCCGGTCGCCGGCCGCGTGGCCGAGGCTGTCGTTGATGGTCTTGAAGCCGTCGAGATCGAGATAGCACAGGCCGAACCGCTGACCGTCCCCCGCACTCAGTGCCTTCTCCAGGCGCTCGAAGAACAGCGTGCGGTTGGGCAGTCCGGTGAGCGCGTCGTGCGTGGCCTCGTAGCGCAGCCGGAGGTTGAGCAGCCGGCGCTCGGTGGTGTCCTCCATGAGGGCGAGCTGGTACTGCGGGACGCCGTCGGCGTCGCGCAGCAGGGAGACCGTCAGGTTGGTCCACAGGACCGTTCCGTCCGGGCGGGAGAAGGCCTTTTCGAGGTGGTAGTGCTCGCGCTCACCCCGGACGAGTTCGTCGTAGAGCGTCCAGGTCTGGGGCGCGTCGTCGGGGTGGGTCCACTCCTGGACCCTGCGTCCGCGCATCGTCTGGTCGGTGATGCCGAACATGCGCAGCAACGCGCCGTTGACCTGGAGGACGTTGCCGTCCAGGTCGGCGATGCCGATCCCTATGGCCGCGCCCTCGAACACCGCGCGGAACCGTGCCTCGGTGGCGTGCAGCGCCTGTGCCACCGCGCCCTGCGCCTCAAGGGCGGCCCGCGCGATGGCCTCCTGTTCGGCCAGCGTCCGCTCGCGCAGCGCCTGCGCGTATCCGGCGGCCATGGCGTGCTGGAGCCGTGCGGACCGGCTGCGCAGGTCCTCCGAGTCTCCCTCGCCGCCGCAGTAGAGCACCAGATAGGCGTCCACGCAATCCAGGGAGCGGGCCAGGGCCTCCGGGTCCGTGCAGTGCGCCGCGACGAGGGCGGCGCCCACCGCCCGGCCCTCGTCCGTGTTGACGACCCTGGCCGCGAGCGCCTCGCTCAACCGGCGGGCCAGCGGCAGCAGTTGCTGTTCGAACTCCGGCCGGGTCGAGGACGTCGACGTCACCGGGAACACCGCCCGGCTCCAGATCGTCGCGAACCGTCGCAGTCTGTCCTCCGGGCTGTCCGGCTCCGCGCTCACGCCGTCCGCCCCACGCCACCGAACTGGGAGAAGGCCCACGGGTCCTCGTCGTCGGGGTCCCAGTTCTCCGACTCCGGCCGCCACCGCGGCATCGGCACCAGTCCGGGTTCCACCATGTCGTACCCCTCGAAGAACCGTGCGATCTCGTCGTGCGAGCGCATGATCAGCGGATTGCGGATGTCCGTGTACACGTCCATCGCACCCTCGACCTGCTCCTGCGGCAGCGGGATTCCCTCGTACGCCGCGTGCGTCAGCACCAGCAGGCTGCCGGGCGCGAGCGCGTCGCGCAGCTGCGCCACCGCTCCGTGGGGGTCGTCCGTGTCGTCCACGAAGTGCAGTATGGCAACGAGGAGCAGCGCCACCGGACGGTTCAGGTCGATCAGTCGCTGGACCTCGGGGCTCTGAAGGATCTCCTGGGGCTTGCGGAGGTCGGCCGCCACGACGCCCGCGTCCGCGTTGCCCTCGATGACCGCCTGGCTGTGTGCGACGGCCACCGGGTCGTGGTCGACGTAGACGACCCGGGCGCCGGGGCTTGCGCTCTGGGCGATCTCGTGGACGTTGCCGAAGGTGGGGATGCCGGAGCCGATGTCCAGGAACTGGGTGATGCCCTCTTCGGCCGCGAACCGCACCGCCCGCCGCATGAACGCCCGGTTCGCCTGCATGATCTTCGGCAGTCCGGGCACGAACTCCATGGCCTTGCGGGCCGCCTCGCGGTCGGCTTCGAAGTTGTGCGAACCGCCCAGGTAGAAGTCGTAGATACGCGCGACGCTCGGCACGGAGATGTCGATGCTCCGGGGAGCCCAGGCGGGACGCTCCATGTATCTCTCCAAGGCGTAGACGATCCGGTGTTCGAGCTGAGGCTACTGATCGCCCGCCAATGGAGCGAGCGGAAACGGAAATTGACCATCCGTTCCCGGTCACTGCCTGCGGCACGTGCCGCTTCGGGACCCCTGCGGGTTCCTTACGAAACGTAGGCGCCGCACTGCGGAGAGTTCCGGAGTGGGCGCCGACTCGCGGGGAGTTGGGGGGAATGACGGCAAACCGGCCCGACCCCTCCGTGCGGCGCGGAGGGGTCGGGCCGGTGGTTCGGTGAGGCCGGTGTCACTTGTCGGAGACGCCGACCATCTCGCCGTTGGGACGGACGGCGTACCAGGTGCCGCCGACGCCCTGGCCGTTGGTGTCGCCGGCCTCCTTGTCACCCGAGAAGGTGTAGATGGGCGAGCAGTTGACCGTCTGCTGCTTGACGCCGTCGGAGCGGGTGAAGCTCATCAGGCCCTTCTTCTGCACGTCCTTGGTGTCGTTGGCCGACACCGGTGCCACCGCCGGCCACTTCTCCAGGCAGGCGCCGGTGCAGTTGGAGACCGGCTCGGGCCAGGCCTTGTCCTTGGCGAAGCGGTAGACCGTCATGCCGTTCTTGTCGACGACGATCTCGCCCAGGTCGGGGTCGTTGCGCGTGGACAGACCGGGCAGACTGGCGACCGACGCCTTCTTGCCCGTGGGCGCCAGCGCGTACCACTTGCCGCCCACGCCCTGGCCGGTGAGGTCACCGGCCTTGGTGTCCTTGGCGTAGCGGTAGGCCGGCCAGCCGCCGATGGTCAGCTGCTTGGTGCCGTCGGTGCGGGTCACCTCACCGAGCAGCGCCTTGTCGATACCGGCACCGGCCGAGGCGTCATCCGCGGGCACCGGCGGCCAGGCCGTGGCGCAGTCGCCGTCACAGTTCGACTTCGGCGGCTCGGCGGTGTCCTCGTCGAAGCGGTAGAGGGTGAGGCCGGTGCTGTCGGTCAGCACGTCTCCGAGCTCGGCGTTCGCGGACACCTCCAGCTTGCCGGCCGAGGCCGACTGGGCTCCCAGGTTTCCCTGTCCCACCGCGGTCGAGCTGGCGCTGGGGCTGGTACCGGTTCCGATGCCGGAACCCACGCCGCCGTAACCGCCCGCCGCAGCTGTGGCACCGACGTTCTGACTGCCCACCGACGACGTGCCGCTTTCCTGACCGCACGCCGTCGTCAGCGCCAGCACCGCCGCAGCGCTCGCCACGAGTGAGGCGCTCCGCCAGGAGGTCTTCATCGTCAACTCCCCATACTTTCTTAGGGTGTTGCAGCGCCCTGCTGCGCCGCCGCACGACAATGGGTACGCAGCGGAGCAGGGGTTGTGTTCAACCGTCCCGCAAATTTCTTTCCGGAGGCTGTGACCACACCCACCTCGGATCGCACACACGTACGCACCATCGGACGGGCAGGCGCTCGGCGTTCAAACACCGGGCGACCCTTTGTCCCTCCTTCGGATCAATCTCTTCGCTCCCGAGCGCGGGACGGCGTGCCAGGCCTCATGATCTCCGTCGTGCATCGACCCGAATCGCCTCAATCCGCTTCCGCCATACGGGTGTTGGCCCTGCTGACATTGACGTGGGCGCTCATCGGCCCGACGGCCGGAGTGGCCGAGGCGGATGCCTGCGCCTACGCCTCGACCGGCCCCGAGGGCACCGAGGTGGTGGCGGTCGCCGGAAGCCTCACCTGGCCCACTCCCCTGCCGTGCCCGAAGCCGAGGCCCACCCCGACTCCCACTCCATCCGAGCCTGCGTGTACTCCCACGCCCTCGCCCGACCCCACGCCGCCGAAGCCGCCTCCGACGCGGAGGCCGCCCAAGCCGACCCCGACACCGACTCCCGAGCCGCCGTCCCCCACACCTCCGCCGCCCGCACCGGCACCGCTACCGGCCGTACCACAGCCCCGGCTGACACCGCCCGCCACACCCCCACCCGCCCCGACACCGACTCCCACCCCGACACGGACACCGCCCAAGCCGGTCCCCGGCCCCTCCTCGACGCCGGTGACCTACCCGGCCTACCACCACGCGAAGGCACCCGAGAGGCCCACGCACAGCACGACCTCGCCCGTGATCTACGTCCTGCTCATCACCGCGCCCGCGGTGGTCGCCGTGGCCGCCCTGCGGCCCCGCTAGTGCCGATCCTGGAGGCATCCCTTGCCGGAATGGCTTGTTCTCATCCTCGCGATGCTGGCCGCGTGTGCCGTGGTGGTCGCCATCACGCTCATCCGCCACAAGGCTGCGCCCCTGGACGAGGATCCCAGCGAGACCCCGGACGTCATCGAGTACATGACGATGTGGATCGGGGTGGTGTACGCCATCGTCCTGGGTCTGGCCATCGCGGGCGTCTGGGAGGCGCGCAGTTCGGCCCAGGACCACGTCCAGGCGGAGGCCCAGGCGCTGCACGAGATCTCGGAGCGGGTCCAGGTCTATCCGGCCGACGTCCGTGACCGTATTCGAGACGATGTCAACGCGTATGTCGGACACGTCGTCACCGTGGAGTGGAAGGAGATGGCCGACCGCAACCGGACCACCGAGCGCGGTGCCGAGCTCCTCGACCGCCTCCGCACGGACGTCACCTCCTACGAGCCGACGACCGACTTCCAGGCCCAGGCCTACCAGCCGCTCGTGGACCAGGTGGCGGCCGTGGACCAGGCCCGCAACGCCCGCGCCGACTCGGTCGACCCCACCATGCCCGGGGTGGTCTGGTTCGGCCTGCTGGGCGGCGGGGTCATCACCATCGGGATGGTCTTCGCCCTGCAGATCCGGCGTACCGCCCGCGAGCTGATCCTCGCCGGACTGTTCTCCGCGCTGATCGCCTTCCTGCTCTTCCTGATCTGGGACTTCGACGCACCGTACAGCCGGGGCATCACGGCGTCGGCGGAACCGTTCCTGGCTCTCTTCCCGGGCGCCAAGGGCTGACGCGTCCCACCACGAGAGTCTGCGGGGAACGTCCGGCGTGCGACACACCGTCGGCGTCCCCTGACCGGCCCACACGCATGACCCATTCGGCGCGACTGCGATCGCGCGAACGTACACCTGTTCCTAGCGTTTCGGTCATCGAGGTGCACTTCTCACATAGGCGGAAAAGGTCCGCAGCTGCTCCTCGGGGACCGGAGGAACCACCATGCACGCGATACGCGTCGCTTCGGCCGCTCTGCTGGGTGTGACCGCCCTGACCTTCTCCGCACCGGCCGCCGTGGCGAAGGGCGACAACAACATCACGCCCTTCGGCTTCAGCGTCCAGCCCTCGACCATCGCCGCGGGCGGACAAGTGACGTTGCTGCTGGAACGGGACCACGGCGGCTGCAAGGGCTCGGCGACCGTCACCTCGGCGGTCTTCGACACCATCACCATCCCCTCGCACAGGAGCCGGGCGACAGCCGTCATCGACTGGGACGCCAAACCCGGCGCGGCCTACCAGGTGACGTTCACGTGTGACGGCGTGAGCGGGTCCACGAGCCTGACCATCGCGGGCGGCCGTCCGGTCGGTCCCACACCGGAGCCGCTCCACCCCGGCCGGGGTGTGCAGGCCGGTGAGGGTGGCAGCTTGGCCGGGTTCGACCTCAAGGAGATCGGCATGGGCGCCGCACTGATCGCAGGCTCGATCGGGGCGGCATACCGCCTCTCCCGTCGCCGCAGCGGCGAGGACGGCGCCTGAGACGCACCACAGCCGTCCGCGCCGGATCCCGAGAGGGACCGGGGCGGACGGCTGTGTGACATGCGGTCACAGATCTCCGAAGGGGGCGGAGATTCAGATGCTCCGCTCGGACCGGCGACGCATCCAGAAGACTCCGCCGCCGATGACCGCGAGGGCCACGAGACCGCCGCCGATGGCCATGTCCGTCGGAGTGGCCCCGGTGGAGCTGCTGCCACCGAGACCTCCTCGGACGCCGCCGACGACGGTGAAGGCCGTGGGGTTGATGACGGTGCCGTTGCCGCACACGACGCTGATGCTGTGCGATCCCGTGCGCGCGTCCCGGTTGACCGTCGCGGTACCGGTCGCGAGGTTGTTGGCGCCCACGCTCAGCGTGACCCGCGAGAACGCGTCCGAGCTCGCAGTGGCGGGGGCGGTGCAGTTGTTCACGGTGATGGTCAGCTGTCCGCCCCTGGCGATGACGCTGGGCAGTGCGACGACATTGCTGGGGCTCAGGTTCATGCCGTCCCGGGCGACGGCCGCCGGGGCGGTGAGTCCGAGTACGGCGACGGCGGCGCCGGCGGCCGCCAGGGCACGAGTAGTACGCATGTGATCCTCCGCGGGAGACACCCCGGGAACCGTCCCCGGTTGATCGGCGAGAAAGCACCTCCCAGACAGACCCTCAGATGCCTTGCGCGGGCCCGCATTTCGAGAATGGTCCGTCCTGGTGAGAGGACACGCCGAGCGACAAGCACACAATCGGATATCTCCGCAGGTCACGGACCGTCAGAAAATTCCTGCTCACGGCAACTCGGATGGCGCACCACGCGTATTCGGGGGCCACCCGTTCGCCGCTGCCCCGTCGCCGGTTCCGCGCGCGGGACTTAGCGTTCTCGTATGCGCGAATGACGCGGCGACGGCCGCGTCGAGAGGGGAAGTCAATGTCTGCGTCCGGGCTGGCCGATCTGGTCGAACAGGAGGAGCAGCGGAAGAAGCGCGCTCCCTGGGGCGTGATAGCGCTTGTTCTGCTGACCGGCCTCGCGCTCATTCGGAACGGTTCGGGGGAGTTCGACGTCGGGCCGCCACAGCCCGCGTCGGCGGCCGCGGCGGACAGCCGGGTGCACGGCACCGTCTTCGGCAACGCCCCCGATCCCCTGCCGTACGCCGCGCCCGACCGGGTCTCCATCCCGGCGATCCGGGTCGACGCCCCGGTCCTGCCGGTCGGCCTGGACGCGGACGGCTGGGTCGGCGCACCGCCGCCGGAGGACCCGAACCTGGCCGGCTGGTTCACTGGCGCGGTCTCGCCCGGCGAGAAGGGCACCGCGGTCGTCGTAGGGCATGTCGACAACCAGCAGGGCCCCGCCGTGTTCTACGGACTCGGGGCCCTGAAGAAGGGAAATCGGGTCGAGATCAGGCGCAAGGACGAAAAGACGGCGATCTTCGAGATCTACGGCATCGAGGTCTTCGAGAAGAACAATTTCCCCGGCGACCGCGTCTACGGCTCCAAGGGCACCCCCGAATTGCGGGTCATCACCTGCGGGGGCGGTTTCTCCAAGCAGACCGGATACGCCGGAAACGTCGTCGCGTTCGCCCGCCTGGTCGAGGTCCGCTGAGCGTTCCCCGACCCGGCGGGCGTGTTCCGGTCATGCGTACTGCCGTCGCGGAACGGTGATGTGGTAGCCGGAATCGAGCAGCTGCGGAAGATAGTCGCGCAGCGCCCGGACACTCTGGGAGCGGTCGCCCCCGGCGTCGTGCGAGAGCACCACGACGCCGGGGGCGGCGCCGTTCTCCACCCGGCCGACGATGCTGCGGGTGCCCGGGGTGGTCCAGTCGAGGGTGTCGACGGTCCAGGCGAGGGGTTCCATGCCCAGTTCGGCGCCGAGCTGGAAGGCCGCGCGGTTCCAGGCGCCGTAGGGAGCGCGGAACCATTCGGGCCGCTCGCCGTAGGCGTCCTCGATGACGTCGCAGGTCCGTTCCATCTCGGAGCGGATACGGGAGCGGCTGAGCCGGGTGAGCAGGGGGTGGGACCAGGTGTGGTTGCCGACGACGTGTCCCTCGTCGGCCATCCGGGCCAGCAGGTCCTCGTTGTGGACGGCCATCTCGCCGCACACGAAGAACATCGCGTGTACGTCGTACTCGGCCAGGGTGTCCAGGATGTGCGGGGTGTAGCGGGGGTCGGGGCCGTCGTCGAAGGTCAGCACCATGGTCCGGCCGCGCCCGGACACCTTGAGCATCGGCTCGTGGCGTACCAGTGTCTTCCGCTGGGCGGCGCGGGGCGGACCGTAGCCCGTGAGGGGCTGGAGGCGGTAGGCCGAGGGCTTGAGCGGACGGGCCGCGGCCGGGGGGCCGACGGCGGGGAGCGCCGGCCGGACCGCCTCCTCGCCCGTGATCGCCGCGAGCACTCCGGCCGTGCCGACGGCCCCGACGGCGGCGGCGCCGGCCAGCAGGGCCCGGCGCCGTGTGAGCAACTGATCCTTCGTCATGACTCATCAGTCGCCCGACGGACCGCCGACGCACCTCAGCGACACCGGTGTGGCGGCACGAATACACCCAACCGGCCCAGCGGAACGGCGTCGGCGGCGCCCGCAGGTCCGGCACGCCGTCCGGACCTGCGGCTTCCGATAGCCTCACAGCCGTGACGGAACAGCATGCGCACCAGTTCGAGCGGGGTACGGACGGCCCGAAGGTGATCCTCGTCGGCGTGGACGGCTCCGACTCCTCGCTCCGCGCCGCCGCGTACGCCGGAGGTCTGGCCCGGCGGCAGCACGCACTGCTCACCGTGGTCTACGTCCAGCCGGTGATCGCCGCGGGCGCCGCGCTCGGCGCTCCGGTCGCCGAGACCACGGACGAGATCGCCGAGGACCTGGTCGCCCGGATCCGGCACGCGACCGAGCAGAACAAGGGGATATTCGATGTGCGCTGGGAGTTCCACACCTTCCGCGGCGACCCCTACAGCGGGCTGACGAAGGCCGCGGACGAACTCAAGGCCGACGCGGTGGTGGTCGGTGCCTCGGAGCAGGCCGGTCACCGGATCGTCGGTTCCGTCGCGGTGCGGCTGGTCAAGGCGGGGCGGTGGCCGGTGACGGTGGTGCCGTAGACCGGCGAGGCGCTAGAGGGAGCGCAGGAAGTCCAGCACGATCGCGTTGAACTCCTCGGGCCTCTCCAGGTTCGGGAAGTGTGAGGTGCCCTCCACCAGTACCGAGCGGCCGTTCCGGGCGGTGGCGGCGAAGAGTTCCGCGTCGGCGATCAGGTCCGGTGACTCGAGCGTGCCGTTGATGACCAGCACCGGGACGTCGATCTTCGGGACCCGGGACCAGGTGTCGGTCATGGGTACGTGCCAGTCGCGTTCGCCCGGTGTGTGCTTGGCGATGGTGTGCAGGGCCATCTCGCACAGGTGGTTCAGGATGTGCGGGTCGAGCTCGTCGGGCGAGCGGAACGGGCCGCTCACGGCCCCGAGGAAGATTTTCGTCCAGCCCTCGATGTCACCCGAGTGCAGGGCCCGGTGGGATTCGACCACCACCTTCCTGGTCTCCTCGTGGGTGTACTGGAAGTCGCTGACCGAGGACCCGCTCAGGACGATCCCCCGGACCAGTTCCGGATACTCGATCGCCATGTCACCGGCGATGGCTCCGCCCATCGAGACACCGGCCACGACCGCGGGAACCAGGTCGAGATGGCGCAGCAGGCCGGCGAGGTCGTCGGCCCAGCGGAAGGGCTTGGTGGCGTTGTCGGTCCAGCCGTGGCCGCGGACGTCCACGGCGATGACACGGTGGGCGGCGGCGAGGACCGGCGTCTGGGCTTCGAAGAGGCGGTGGTCGACGTAACCGGCGTGCAGGAGGACCACGGGGTCCCCGGCTCCGGTGTCGAGGTAGGCGATGTTCCCGTCGGCAGATGCGAAGAAGTTCAGTTCCGAAGCAGCTGTCATGACAACCAAGGTGTCACACTGGGAATACTTTGACAACCTGGTTGTCATGATGGACCGGTGCATGATGAGCGGGTGAACGACATCGACGAACCACTGCCGCCCGACGATCTCGGCCACCGCGTCAGCGAGGTCTTCGACCTGGTCGGCGCGCTCTACCGGCGCGGCCTGCGCAAACTGGAGCAGGACGAGGCGGTCGGCGGGGTGTCCGTCGGAGTGCGTTCCGTCCTTGTCCTGCTCCACAGATACGGGCCCATGACGGTTCCCCAGATGGGCCGGATCATGGCGCTGACCCGGCAGTTCGTACAGCGCATGACCAATGACGCGATGGACCGCGGCTGGGTGGAGGCCACGCCCAACCCCGCCCACCAGCGGTCCTCGCTGATCCGGATCACCGACGAGGGCGTGGCCGTCATCACCGCGATTCTCGCGCGCGAGCACGCCCTGAACCGGCAGGTCGGCGGCGGCGAGCTGACCGACGCCGAACTCCGGGCGTGCGCACGCGTGTTGAAGGAGATGCTGCGGACCTTCGACCATGTGGACGTGGACTGACCTACCGCCCCATGGTGAGCCCGTCCTTGCCCGCACCCCGGCTCAGCACGACCTCCCGGATGCGGTCGCGCACGCCGCTCAGATCGGCGCCCTGCGCGATCGCCCTATTGAGGTCCACCACCCGGCCCGCGTCCACGTCGAACATCTGCGGCACGAACTCCGCCTTGGTGACCCGCCAGCGCCCACCCGGCCGGGCGGGCGGGGCGAAGGTGAAGCGGCCCAGGGTGGACTGATTGCCGCGCGGGTCCTGGGCGCCCTCGTGGTTGAACATCTCGCCGGCGATCTGGTCGCCCATGCCGTAGATCACCCAGGTGCCGTTGACCTTCTCGTACGCCTGCGGGACATGGGCGTGGGTGCCGAGGATCAGGTCGACGTCGGGGCGGGTGCCGGTGCGGGCCGCGGTGAGGTCGCGAGCCAGGGCCAGTTGCTGCTCGTCGGGCGCGTCCTGCCATTCGGTGCCCCAGTGCAGCGATACGACGACCACGTCGGCGCCCGCCTTCCGGGCGGCCCGGGCGTCCGCCAGGATCCTGTTCTCGTCCATCAGGTTGACCGCCCAGGGCTGCCCCTGGGGCAGCGGGAAGCCGTTGGTGTCATAGGTGTAGGCGAGGTGGGCCACCTTCGCCGGGCCCGCGCGCAGGACGGTGACCGTGCGCGCCTCCTGCTCGGTGCGGGCCGATCCGGCGTGCCGTACGCCCGCGCGGTCGAGGGCGTCGAGGGTGCGGCGGATGCCGTCGGCGCCGTCGTCGAGGCTGTGGTTGGAGGCGGTGGAGCAGCCGTCGTAGCCGGTGGCGGCGAGGCCCTGGGCCACCTCGGGCGGCGACTTGAAGGTCGGGTAGCCGGTGTAGTTCCCGTTCGCGCCGTAGACGGTCTCCATGTGACACAGCGCCAGATCGGCGCGGGAGACCACGGATCGGATTCCGGCCAGCATCGGACGGAAGTCGTAGCCGTTGCCGCCCGCGTCGAAGCGTGCCTGGTCGATGATCGAGCTGTGCGGAAGAACATCACCGGAGGCGACGAGCGTGAAGCCGCGCGACTCGGCGGCGGACGGGGCCGGATGCCCGGATGTGTCGTGGTCGTGTGCCTGGCAGGCGGCTCCTCCGGCGAGAAGTGCCGTGAGGGCCAGGGCAACCTGCCGTCTGCGTGCAATCATCAGCTCACCCCACTGTGGTCATATTTGCTGACGAATAGGTATGAGCTTGTCCGCGTCCGCAAACGGCCCGGCCGCCTTCTTGACCCGTCCGGGGCGGAAGGGGCGCGGACGGGACGCGGAAGGGACCGTTCATCGAACCGTTCGTCGACGCGATCGACCGTCCGCCGCAGATCCTTGTGCGTGGCCTGTCCCCCGGCCCCGCACTGAGGTGCCATACGGCCATGACGGCCGGAACCACCCTCACGAACGGGACGACCGCCGAGCACGAGCTCGCCGCACTGCAGCGGGAGCACGGCCGGCCCCTCTTCGCGCTCCTCCTCCGGCTCAGCGACGGCGACCGGCAACGCGCCGAGGACCTTGTGCAGGAGACCCTCGTCCGCGCCTGGCAGCATCCCGAGGCACTGCGCGCCGACACCTTCGAGTCCGTACGGCCCTGGCTGCTGACCGTGGGTCGGCGGCTCGCGATCGACGCGCGGCGGGCCCGGCAGGCACGGCCCGCCGAGGTCGGCGACGCGGTGCTGGAGAACGCGCGGGTGTGCGCCGATCACGCGGAGCGGGCGGCCGCCACCCTCGACGTACGCGAGGCTGTGAAGACACTCACTCCGGAGCACCGTGAAGTCCTGGTGCTGGTGTATTTCCAGGGGGCGAGTGTGGCGGAGGCCGCCGAGGTCCTCGGGATTCCGCCCGGTACCGTGAAGTCCCGCGCGTACTACGCGCTGCGCGCCCTGCGCAGGGTGCTTCCGGGATACGCGGCCGACCTGCGGTGAAACCAATGGAAAAGTCAAACCTCCGTAAAGCGCCTTGCTGAAGACCCCGGTTGAGTAATCGGCTGTCCTCATCCGTGTTCCGGACTGGGGACCCGGCGACGGGCGACGCGCACGCACCGGAGGAAGGCAGGAAGGGATGCTGCACAG
Organism: Streptomyces sp. NPDC019531; assembly: GCF_044903305.1. Taxonomy (NCBI): domain Bacteria; kingdom Bacillati; phylum Actinomycetota; class Actinomycetes; order Kitasatosporales; family Streptomycetaceae; genus Streptomyces; species Streptomyces sp. NPDC019531. The sequence continues at coordinate 107,174 of NZ_JBJDQL010000006.1, forward strand.
AGGTCAAGAGAGCACGGACGGCACCGGCGGCGGCGAACTCGTCGTCCCCATGGCCTGGTTGTACGCCGAGTACATCGCCGACGAGCTCCTGCGTTCCGGCGATCTGATGCCACCGACGTCCTTCGAGTTCCGCGCCGGGCGGGACGCGCTGGCGCTGACCGTCTTCCTCGCCGACACCGAGGGAGAGCTCTCGGGCATCCAGGTCGTCTCCCAGCTGGAGAACTGGCTGTCCCTGACGGCGTACGACCAGCCCTGGCAGGACTGGGTGTGCGAGCGGATGGCCGCGCTCACCGCCGAGGCGGTGGCGACCGGCGAGCCCGCGCCGGACCTGGAACTCGCGGCGGCGGCCTGGCGCTGGCTGGAGGAGACGGAGCTGCTCGCACCCGATCTGAACGCCGTGCCGGGCGGCGGATCGGGGATCGGGGAGGACGAGGGGCCGAAGGTGTGGACACCGGCTTGGCAGCTCGGTCTGCCCCTCGGTCACCTCGCCATCCACCTCTTCTAGATCTTCTGGATTCTTTTCGATTCGGACCAATCCGCGGTGTCGACCGCTCCGAATCCCTTGGTCACGTTTCTGTGTACGCCTTGAGTGATTCGGCGGGCTGGTGCGTACCGGTGGGAGCAAGGAGTAACCCCACCCACACCCAACGGCACGAGGTTTCCGCATGAGGTCCTTGGAGAGGCATCGCGACGTCGGCGCGTACGCGCTCGGCGTGCTGGACGAGGCGGAGGCCTTCCGCTTCGAGGACCACCTCATGGAGTGCCCCAAGTGCGCGGCACACGTGACCGAGTTCGGGGCCGTGACCCGCCAGATGATGCTCTATCGCCGGGCGACCCCGCGGGTCGTGCACCCGATGACCCAGCCCGGCCCCCAGCTTCTGAACCGCCTCCTCGGCGAGGTCGCGGCACGTCACCGGGCGCGCCGCAGGCGGCTGCTGTACACCGTGGCCGCCTCCGTCGTCCTCGTGGTGGGCGGCCCCACGCTCGCGGTCATGGTGGCGGGCGGCACCGCCGACAAGACCGTCAGCGTCGAGGCCACCGACGCCAAGTCCGGCGTGTGGGCGCAGGTCATCACCGAGGACGAGGACTGGGGCACCCAGGTGGAGCTCAAGGTCAAGGACGAGGCCGGCCCGCGCGCCTGTCATCTCGTCGCGATCAGCCAGGACGGCAAGGAGGAAACCGTCACCGGCTGGAACGCCCCCGGCCACACCACCGCCGACAACACCATGATGGGCAGCTCCACCTTCCACGCCGACCAGATCGACCACTACGAGGTGCGGACGTCGGGCGGGGAGCACCTGGTGACACTCGATCCCAGCTGACGCCGGCCCGGAGGACGGCGGCGGGCGTGCGGTCGACGACCCACCCTCGGGTATGGGCCTCGTTCGGATCGACGTTGTCCTGGCCGATCCACGGAGATGTGTCCTGGAGGAAGTCCGCGCGGATGCTTCAGCGTCTTTCCGGCCCAGCGGTTCGACAGTCAGGGCGGGGTCACTTCAGCAGTCGGGACATCCTGCGGTCCGCGAGCGGCCTGCCGCCCGTCTGGCAGGTCGGGCAGTACTGGAGCGAGGAGTCGCTGAAGGAGACCTCTCGGATGGTGTCGCCGCACACGGGGCACGGCTCGCCGGTGCGGCCGTGCACGCGCAGGCCGGACTTCTTCTCCGCCTTCAGGCGGCCCGCCGCGACACCCCGGGAACGCTCGACCGCTTCGGTGAGGGTGGCACGCAGGGCCTCGTAGAGCCGGGTGGTCTCCTCCGTCGTGAGCGTCGAGGTGGGTTTGAAGGGGGACATCCTCGCGGCGTGCAGGATCTCGTCGCTGTACGCGTTGCCGACGCCCGCGATCAGGCCCTGGTCGCGCAGGGCGCCCTTGAGCTGTCGCCGTTCGCCCTTGAGCAGCGCCGTGAGGCGGGCCTCGTCGAAGTCGTCGGCCAGGGGGTCCGGGCCCAGCCTCGCCACCCCGGGGACTTCCTGAGGGTCCCGCACGACGTACACCGCGAGGCGCTTCTGCGTGCCCACCTCGGTGAGGTCGAAGCCGGCGCCGGTCTCCAGGGCCACGCGCAGGGCGAGGGGGCCTTTGCCGGGCCGTGGCGGGCCGTCGGGGAGGCGGTCCTTCCAGTGCAGCCAGCCCGCGCGGGCCAGATGGGTGACGAAACGGGGCCCGCC
>NZ_JBJDQL010000006.1:109346-288698 GCF_044903305.1 Streptomyces sp. NPDC019531
AATCATACCGAATACGAGAAAGACCTAACAGACAAGACATCACACGAGTGCAATAACGATCAAGAAACGGGGCCCGCCTTCCGTCTCCAGGTCCAGGAACTTGCCGTGGCGGTGCACGGCGACCACCTCGCGGCCCTCCAGGGCGGTGAGGGGAGGTTCGTACGTCTTCAGGACGCTGATGGCCACCGGCAGGACGCGCACGATCTCGTGGCCGACCAGGTGCTCGGTGAGGAAGTCCTTGAGCGCTTCCACCTCGGGGAGTTCCGGCATACGTCCAGAGTGCCACCGGCGACGGCTGTGGTCAGGCCAGCTGCCGGGAGGAGGAGTGACGGCTGTGGTCAGGTCAGCCGCGCTCCGGCACCACGAACTCGCACCACACGCACTTCCCGCCGCCCCGCGCCTCCACGCCCCACACGTCGGAGAGCAGGTCGACCAGGAGCAGACCCCGGCCGGAGACCCCCGACACCCCCGCCTCCCGTCGGCGCGGCAGGGCGCTGGAGGAGTCCTCGACCTCGACGCGCATCCGCCGGTCGGAGCCGGTCAGGACCCGCAGGGTCACGATCGCCGAGCCCTCGGTGTGCATCAGGGCGTTGGTGATCAGCTCGTCCGCGACCAGTTCGATCTCGTCGGAACGCTCCCGCGCGCCCCAGGCACCGACCGCCGCCCGGATCATGTGGCGGGCCTGGGTGAGGGCCTCGGGGTCCCCGGGCGCCACGTGCTGCTGGAGGCGGCCGCCGGACTGCGGGCCGTCCAGGCCTCGGCGGCGCAGCAGGAGCAGGGCCACGTCGTCGTCGCCACCGCGTTCCTCGGCCACGTCGATGAGCCGGTCGGCGAGCTCCCACACGTCGGTGGGGCCGCCCGCGACGAGGGCGGTGAGGGTCCGCATGCCGTCGTCGAGGTCGACGCCGGGCGTCTCGACCAGACCGTCGGTGCACAGCAGCAGCGTGTCCCCGGGGTCGAGCTCGACCGTGCCCACGGGGTACTCGAGCTGCCCGAACTCGGCGGAGAGACCCAGCGGCAGTCCCCCGTCCACGGTCACCCGGCGGCAACCGCCCCCGGCCTGCCGGACCAGCGGGTCGATATGGCCCGCCCTCACCACCTGGACGACTCCGGTGGACAGGTCGGCCTCCGCGTACAGGCAGGTCGCGAACCGGTCGGTGTCGAGCTCGTGGAGGAAGACGGAGGCCCGGGCCATCACCGTGGCCGGGGTGTGCCCCTCGGCGGCGTACGCCCTCAGCACGATCCGCAGCTGGCCCATGACGGCGGCGGCATGCGTGTCGTGGCCCTGGACGTCCCCGATGACGGCGCCGACGCGGCCGCCGGGCAGCGGGATCAGGTCGTACCAGTCGCCCCCGATGTCCCGGCCCAGCGAGCCCTCGTCGCCGGCGGCCCGGTAGCGGACGGCTACATCGGCGCCGGGCACGCTGGGGATGGTCCGCGGCAGCATGGCCTGCTGGAGACCGGTGGCCAGGTCCTTTTCCTGCTCGTACAGCATGGCCCGCTGGAGGCTCTGCGCGATGCTGCTGCCGAGGGCGATCAGGACGTTGCGGTCCTCGGGGGTGAAGCCGTACCGGTCGCTGTAGAGCAGACCCATGGCGCCGATCGGGCGTGCCTCGGCGATCAGCGGGAGGTAGGCGGCGGAGGTGATGTTCAGGCCGGTGATGTGCGGCCACAGCACCGGGTAGCGGTCCGCGAACTCCTCCGGCGACTCGATGAACCGCGGGCTGAGCGTGCGTACGGCCTCGCTCATCGGGTACGGCTCGTCGATCCGGGTGATGTCGGTGCCGGGCACGAAGCTGCCCGCGGGGCCCTCGGCGATCAGCCGGATGCGGCCGGCCTCGACCAGGCCCATGACCAGGCTGGTGGCGCCGAGGTGGGTGAGTCCGTGAGTGTCCTTGAGGACGTCGATGACGTCCTGGACCGTCCTGGCGTGGGCGAGGGCGGCCGTCGTGAGCTGGACGACGTTGGTCTGCCGGCGCCGGGCCTCGTCCTGGGCGGCCTGCTCCCGGCGGGCCTCCAGCTCGCCCATCTCCTGGGTGGCGTCGCGGACGATGCCGATGATCCGGCGCGGGCGGCCCGTCTCGTCGCGCCGGATGTAGCCCTGGGTGTGGGTCCAGCGCAGACTGCCGTCGCGGCAGCGCAGGCGGAAATAGGTGCCGTAGTTCTCGCTGCCGTCCTTGATCGCCTGGGCGACCAGGGCATCCAGGCGGTGGGCCTCGGCGTTCGGCACCCGGACGCCGAGGCTCAGGGGGTTGTCGTCGTATTCGTCGGGGCGCAGGTCGAAGACCTCGTGGGCCTGGGCGTCCATGTGGAACAGACCGGAGTCCAGGTCCCAGTCGAAGCTGCCCATGCGGTTGAGCGCCAGGATCGGATCCGGGTGGGCGGGCCAGTCGTCCGGGAGTGACAGGGCGCTCGCTCCCCGATCAACCATGGGGCCACCTTGCCAGGGTTTATCCGATTCTTCGACCGGGGGGCGGGTGCGGCCGGAGCCGCCGGACCCGGGGAGTCCCGCGGCCGGTCTCCGCCCCCGGGGAAGGAGAAACAGACCGCGGGCAGGTCGGGTCCCGCCGGGGCGTTCGGGTGTGCACCCGTTTGGCCGGCGACCGGGAAAGAGGCACGATGGAACGAGGCCAAGACCGCAACCATCGATTCAGCAACCACGACGGCGATCGGCCGGGTCCGCGAGAGCGGCGGTGGTGTGGCCGCACAGAGGGGCGCGCACGTCCGTGGACTGGTTCACCGCACCCGACTACTGGCTGAGCCGACTGGTCTTCCAGCGGGCTCTGGCCGGGCTGTATTTCGTCGCGTTCCTGGCGGCGGCCCTGCAGTTCCGGGCACTGCTCGGGGAGCGCGGGATGCTCCCGGTCCCGCGTTTCGTCGCGCGGGTGGCGTTCCGGCGAGCGCCCAGCCTCTTCCAACTCCACTACTCGGACCGGTTCTTCGCGCTCTGCGCGTGGACGGGATGCACGGTCGCCGTGGCACTGGCGGCGGGTCTCGACTCCCGGCTGCCGCTGTGGGGCGGGATGCTGCTCTGGCTGGTGCCGTGGCTGCTGTATCTGTCGATCGTCAACGTGGGCCAGACCTGGTACGGCTTCGGCTGGGAGTCCCTGCTGCTGGAGGTCGGCTTCCTCGCGGTGTTCCTCGGCAACGACGAAGTGGCCCCACCGGTCCTGGTGTTGTTCCTTCTGCGCTGGATCCTGTTCCGGGTCGAGTTCGGTGCGGGTCTCATCAAGATGCGGGGCGACGCCTGCTGGCGCAAGCTCACCTGCCTCGACCACCACCACGAGACACAGCCGATGCCGGGACCGCTGAGCTGGTTCTTCCACCATCTGCCCCGGCCGCTGCACCGGGTCGAGGTGGCCGCGAACCACGTCACCCAACTCGTGGTCCCCTTCCTGCTGTTCACCCCGCAGCCCATCGCGACCGCGGCCGCGTCCCTGATGATCGTGACCCAGCTGTGGCTGGTGCTGTCAGGCAACTTCGCCTGGCTGAACTGGATCACGATCGTGCTGGCGGTGCCGGCACTGGAACTCCCCCACCGTGCACCGGCCCTGCCCACCACACCGCTCTGGTACGAGGTCGTGGTCCTCGCCGTCGCCGCGTTCCTCCTGGCCCTGAGCCACCGCCCGGTGCGCAACATGCTCTCGCGCCGCCAGATCATGAACCGCTCCTTCGATCCGCTCCATCTCGTCAACACCTACGGCGCGTTCGGCAGCGTCAGCCGCATCCGGTACGAGGTGGTGGTCGAGGGCACGACGGACGACGTACCGCGTGGGGACTCCGAGTGGCGGGAGTACGAGTTCAAGGGCAAGCCGGGCGATCCACGCCACTGGCCGCGCCAGTTCGCGCCCTACCATCTGCGCCTGGACTGGATGATGTGGTTCGCCGCGCTGTCCCCGGCGTACGCCGAGGCATGGTTCGGCACGATGGTCGAACGGCTCCTGGAGAACGATCCCGCCACGCTCAGGCTGTTGCGCCGCTCCCCGTTCCCGGCGGATGCGCCGCCCCGCTATGTCCGCGCCCGCCTGTTCCGGTACCGGTACACGACGTGGCGGGAGCTGCGGGAGACGGGGGCGTGCTGGGAGCGGACATTTGTACGGGAGTACCTGCCGCCCACTCGCCTCGCGAACGAACCGGCTCAGAGGCCGTAAGTCCGGATGGCCGTGCCGCCGAAGACATCGGCACGTTCGGCTGCGCCGAGACCGGCGGTGAGTTCCCTCGTCACGGACACCACCTCTTCGTAGGGCGCCGCGAGCGTGGACACCGGCCAGTCCGAACCGAACATCAGTCGGGCCGGGGCGAAGGCGTCGAGGACCGTGTCGGCGTACGGGCGCAGGTCGTCGACGGTCCAGGACGCGAGGTCCGCCTCGGTGAGCATGCCGGAGACTTTGCAGACGGTGTTGGGGAGGGCGGCGAGGGCACGGATGTGGGTCACCCAGGGGTCAAGGGTGGCGGAGGCGATGGGCGGCTTGCCCAAGTGGTCCAGGACGAACGTCAGTTGTGGCAGGGAATTGGCCGCCTCGACGCAGGCCGGGAGCTGGTGCGGGAGGACCACCAGGTCGTGGACCAGCCCCGCGTCGGCCACGGCGGCCAGGCCCCGGCGAACGTCCGGGCGCAGCAGCCACCGCGGGTCCGGTTCGCCCTGGACCTGGTGGCGGATGCCCTTGAGGTACCGGCCGCCCGGGAGTTCGCGCAGTGCCGCCAGTTCGTCCGCGACGTCGGGACGGGTCAGGTCCGTCCAGCCGACGACGCCCGCGACCAGCTCGTGTCCGGCCGCGAGGGCCAGGAACTCCGGGGTCTCCTCGGGCACGGTGACCGTCTGGACGAGGACCGTTCGGTCGACGCCTGCCGCGCGGGCCGCGGGTGCGAGGTCCTCGATCGTGAAGTTCCGTCGCAGCGGGCTGCCCGAGGCGATCCAGTCCTGGTCCCGCACGGACAGGTCCCACACGTGGTGGTGTGCGTCGACGACCGTCACGGCAGCTCCCACACGACGGGCAGACCGGCGTCGGCGCCCTCGTCGGAGTAGTCGTGCACCACGTCGAGGAGTTCGACCATGCGTGCCTGCCAGGCGACGTTCACCGGCAGCTTCTCCAGTGCGGCGAGGAGACCGCCGTAGTCCTCGCACTCCAGGACGTGGAAGAGGTCGGTGCCGCTGCGCCAGATCGTCCAGGAGGTGGCGCCGGCGGCGCGGATGGCGTCGGTGAGTTCGACGGGCACCTCGCGGTGGGCGGCCTCGTACTCGCCGATGCGGTCCGCGCGGACCTTGGTGTGCAGGGCGACTCTCATGAGGGCTCCTCCAGCAGTCCCGTCTCCCGCAGCTCCTGCCAGAAGGCCTCGGGCACAGGCGTCGCGAACTGGTCGGCGCAGTCCTCGACTTCGGCCGTTGAACGGGCACCGACCAGGACGCTCGCGACGGCCGGGTGGGCCGCGCAGAAGGCCAGGGCGGCGGCCCGCAGGCTGATGCCGTGGCTCTCCGCGATCTCCTTCATGCGCAGGGCCTTGTCCAGCAACCGCCCTGGCACCTGCGCATAGTTGTACGTCGAATCGGGCTTCGGATCCGCCAGCAGACCGGAGTTGAAGGCGCCGCCGACGACCACCGACACGCCTCGCTGCACCGCGGCGGGCAGCAGCTCGGTGAGCGCGCTCTGGTCGAGCAGGGTGTAGCGGCCTGCGCACAGCACCGCGTCGACGTCGGTGTCACGGACGAAGCGGGTGAGCATCTCGGCCTGGTTCATGCCGGCGCCGATCGCCCCGACCACGCCCTCCGAGCGCAGCTTCTCCAGGGCCGGATAGCCCTCGCGGAAGGCCTGTTCGGCGTGGCCGTCGGGATCATGGAGGTAGACGACGTCCACGCGGTCGAGGCCGAGCCGTTCGAGGCTCGCTTCGAGAGTCCGTCGTACCCCGTCCGCGGTGAAGTCCCAGACGCGGCGCCGGGTGGCGGGGACCGCGAAGCAGTTGGCGAGGTCGTCGCCGCCGTCCTCGGAGGGTTCCAGTCGGCGGCCCACCTTCGTGGAGATCGTGAACTCCGGGCGCGGGTAGGCCTTCAGGGCCTCCCCCAGCCGCCGTTCCGACAGTCCGAGGCCGTAGTGCGGGGCGGTGTCGAAGTAGCGGATGCCCCGCTGCCAGGCGGAGGTGACGGCCTCGTGCGCCTGCTCGTCGGTGATCTCGGTGAAGAGGTTGCCGATGGCGGCGCCGCCGAAGGCCAGCGCGCTGACCTGGACGCCGCTGCTGCCGAGCCCGTTCACTGGCCCACCGGCCTCAGACGCAGGCCCTGCATACCGCCGTCCACGGCGAGGGAGGTGCCGGTGGTGGCTCCGGACAGCGGGCTCGCCAAGTAGGCGATGGCGCCCGCGACCTCGTCCGCCGAGACGAGTCGGCCGGTGGGCTGGCGGGCCTCCAGGGCGGCGCGTTCGGCGGCCGGGTCGGGGGCCTTGGCGAGCAGGCGGCCGATCCACGGGGTGTCCGCGGTACCGGGATTGACGCAGTTCACGCGGATGCCCTCGCGGACGTGGTCGGCGGCCATGGCGAGGGTCAGGGAGTACACCGCCCCCTTCGTCGCGCTGTACAGCACCCGCTGCGGGAGACCCGCGGTGGCCGCGATGGAGGAGGTGTTCACGATCGCCGCGTGGGCGGACTCGCGCAGGTGGGGCAGGGCGGCCCGGGCCACCCGGACCATGCCGACGACGTTGACGTCGAGGACGCGGTGCCATTCCTCGTCGTCGTTGTCCGCCACGGTGCCCTGGGCGCCGATGCCCGCGTTGTTGACCAGGATGTCGAGTCCGCCGAGGGCGGCGACGGCCGCGGCGACGGCCGCGCGCACGGAGGCGTCGTCGGTGACGTCGGCGCGGTGGGCGAGCAGCGGCTTCTCCACCGAGGACGGATCCAGGTCCAGGACCGCGACCCGGGCGCCGCGCGCGGCGAGGAGTTCCGCGGTGGCCCGGCCGATACCGGAGGCCCCGCCGGTCACCAGGGCCTTGAGGCCCTCGAAGTCGGTCATGCCGCCTGTCCCTTCTTCTGTGCGTCATGGGCGAGGTCTTCTGCCCAGAAGGCCCCGCCCGGGAACGTGTACCGCGCGACGGACTCGGGGCGCATGGCGGCCGAGAAGCCCGGCGCGGTGGGTGCCGTGTAGTGGCCGTCCCTGATCACCACGGGGTCGAGGAAGTGGTCGTGCAGATGGTCGACGTACTCGATGACCCGGTTCTCGGTGGTGCCGGTGACGGCCACGTAGTCGAACATCGAGAGGTGCTGGACGAGTTCGCACAGGCCGACCCCGCCCGCGTGCGGGCAGACCGGCACGCCGAACTTGGCCGCGAGCAGGAGGATGGCGAGGTTCTCGTTGACGCCGCCGACGCGGGCCGCGTCGATCTGGACGACGTCCACCGCGTTCGCCTGGAGCAGCTGCTTGAAGACGACCCGGTTCTGGACGTGCTCGCCGGTGGCGACCTTGACCGGGGCGACCGCCTTGCGGATCGCCGCGTGGCCGAGGATGTCGTCGGGGCTGGTGGGCTCCTCGATCCAGTACGGGTCGAACTCGGCGAGGGCCTTGGTCCACCGGATCGCCTCGTCGACGTCCCAGCGCTGGTTGGCGTCGATGGCCATGCGGATGCCGGGGCCGACGACCTGGCGGGCGACGCGGCAGCGCCGTACGTCGTCCTCCAGATCCGCGCCGACCTTCAGCTTGATCTGCCGGAAGCCGTCAGCGACGGCCTCGGCGGCGAGCCGGGTGAGCTTCTCGTCGTCGTAGCCGAGCCAGCCGGCGGAGGTGGTGTAGGCGGGGTAGCCCTTGGCGAGCAACTGCGCTGAACGTTCCCGCGCGCCGGCCCGGCCACGGCGCAGGATCTCCAGCGCCTCCTCGGGGGTGAGTGCGTCCGTCAGGTAGCGGAAGTCGATCTGGCTGACCAGCCACTCGGGATCGCCCTCGGCGAGCAGCCGCCACAGCGGCTTGTCGGCACGCTTCGCGGCCAGGTCCCACAGGGCGTTGACCACCGCGCCGATCGCCATGTGCATCACGCCCTTCTCGGGGCCGAGCCAGCGCAGCTGACTGTCGCCGATGAGGTCGCGGTTCAACGTCCCCGGGTCCGCGCACAGTTCGTCGACGGGCCGTCCGACCACATGCCCGCGCAGCGCCTCGATCGCGGCGACCTGGACCTCGTTGCCCCGCCCGATGGTGAAGGTGAATCCGTGCCCCTCGTGCCCGTCGGCCGCGTCGGTGCGCAGCACGACGTAGGCCGCCGAGTAGTCGGGGTCCGGGTTCATCGCGTCGGAGCCGTCGAGCTCGCGCGAGGTGGGGAAGCGGATGTCGTAGGTGTCTACCGCGGTGATGCGGGCGGTGGTCGAGGACACGGAGAGCCTTTCGGTTGGTTGCGGGGTCAGTCCTGGGCACGGCCCGTGGTCACACGGGCGATCATGAGGGCGACCAGGATGATGCCGCCGTAGATGGCCTGGATCCAGAAGGACGGCACCTGGGCGAGGGTCAGCAGATTCTGCACGACGCCCAGGAGCAGTACGCCGGTCAGGGCGCCGAACATGGTGCCCTTGCCGCCGTCGAGGCTCAGACCGCCGATGACCGCGGCCGCCATCACCGTGAAGATCATGTTGTTGCCCTGGTTGGCGCTGATCGCGCCGACATAGCCGGTCTGCATGATTCCGCCCACCGCGGCGAGGACGCCCGCGACGACGGACACCCCGAACACCACGCGTTCGACGCGGATACCGGCCGCGCGGGCCGCGTCCGCGTTTCCGCCGATCGCGTACAGGGCGCGGCCGATCCGGTGGTACTTGAGGATCAGCCCGGCGACACCGAAGGCGACCGCGGCCAGCCACACCGAGAGCGGGACGCGCAGGAATGTGGTGGTGGCCAGGGTGAAGAACCCGTCGGGCATGCCGAACAGCGTCTTGCCCTTGGTGGCGCCCACCAGCAGTCCGCGCAGGACGATCAGCATCGCGAGGGTGACGATGAAGGCGTTGAGCTTGAACCTCACCACGAGGAAGCCGTTGAAGGCGCCGATGGCTCCGCCCACGACGAGTACCGCGAGGAGGGCGAGCGCGGTCGGCCATTGCGTGCCCCAGCCGGACTGGGCGGCGGGCAGGACGAGCAGTGCACCGACCGCGGGTGCGATACCGACCACCGACTCCAGCGACAGGTCGATCTTGCCGGTGATCAGGATCAGGGACTCGGCCAGCACCACCATGGCGAGCGCGGCGGAGGCGCCCAGGATGGAGATCAGGTTGCGTTCGGTGAGGAACGAGTCGTTGACGAACGCGCCGATCACCAGGAGCACCAACAGTGCCGGTACGAGGGCGAGTTCGCGGGCCCGGCGCAGCAGCACGGCGCGGGCGGCCCGCGCGTCCGGCACACTCACCGGCTTCACCGGCGGAGCCTTGGTGTCAGCCATGGTCCACTCCTTCGATGGAGGCGATCAGCTCGTGGTCGCGCCAGCCGGCCGGGTGCTCGGCGACCACGCGGCCGTGGAAGAGGACGAGGACGCGGTCGCAGCGGCGCAGGTCGTCGAGTTCGTCGGAGACGACGAGCACGGCGGTGCCGTCGTCGCGGGCGGTGTCCACGCGGGAGAGCAGGGACTCCTTGGACTTCACGTCGACGCCCGCGGTGGGGTTGACGAGGACGAGCAGACGGGGTTCGGAGGCCAGGGCGCGGGCCATGACGACCTTCTGCGCGTTGCCGCCGGAGAGGTCGGAGACGGGCTGGTCGGGGCCCTCGGTGTGGATGTCGAGCCGGTCGATCAACTCGGTCGCGAGACCTCGCCTGCGCTCGGTGCCGACGAAGCCGTGGCGGCCGAGGCGGTCCAGGACGCTGAGCGTGGCGTTGTCGCCGATGGTCATGCCGAAGACCAGCCCCTGGGCGTGCCGGTCGCGCGGCACGAAGCCGACGCCGGCCTTCAAGGAGGCCTGCACATCCCCGAACGGCAGGGGCTTGCCGTCGAGTTGAGCCGTTCCGCTGGTCGGGGTGTGCAGCCCCGTGAACGACTCGGCGAGCTCGATCTTGCCGCTGCCGCTGATGCCGGCGAGGCCGACGACCTCGCCGCGACGGACGGTGAGATCGATGCCCTGGTAGGCGTCGGAGGTGAGGCCTCGGGCGTCGAGCAGGACGGGGGCATCGGCCTCTCTTGTGCGCACAGCCTGTCCCTGTTCGGCGATGGTCTCGCCGGCCATCGCCTCGATCAGGGCCGCCCGGGGCATGTCGGCGACGGGGGCCGTGGTGATCCAGCGGGCGTCTCGGAGGACGGTGACGGTCTGGCAGACCTCGTACACCTCCTGGAGGTGGTGCGAGATGAACAGGAAGGTGACACCGGAGTCCTGTAGGGCTCGCATCCGGCTGAAGAGCCGCTCGATCTCCCGGTTGTCGAGCTGCGCGGTCGGCTCGTCGAGGACGATGAAGCGGGCGCCGAAGCTCAACGCCCGTGCGATCTCCACCATTTGACGGTCCTCGACCTTGAGGTCGGCGGTGCGCGCGTCCGGGTCGACGTGTACGTCCCAGGTGTCGAGGAGCTCGGCGGCCTGCGCCCTGAGGGCGCGCCAGCTGATGAAACCGCGCTGCAGCGGCTGCCGGTTGATGAAGAGGTTCTCGGCGACCGTCAACTCGGGTACGACGGTGGGCTTCTGATAGACGCAGGCGACCTTGCTCCGCCAGGCGTCCCGGTCGGCGAGCGGGGGCGCGGGCTCGCCGTCGAATCGGACGGTGCCCTCGTCGGGGGCCTGGAGGCCGGTGAGGAGGGTGACGAGGGTGGACTTGCCCGCGCCGTTGCGGCCGACGAGGGCGTGGGACTCGCCGGGCAGGACGGTGAGGCGACCGTCGGCGAGGGCGGTCGTGGGGCCGTACCGTTTGACGACCGAGTGTGCCTCGACAAGTGGTGTACTCATCCGACCGTGTTGCCCCACAGCTCGGGGTCGTCGACGTTGTCCTTGGTGACCAGGGGCGCGGGCAGCTGGTCCTCCAGGATGCCGCCGGCCAGCTTGACGATCGTGGAGTCGTGGTCGGTCGGCCCGGGCTTGAAGGTCTTACCCTCCATCGCCGCCTTGATGTAGTACATGCCGTACTTGGCGTAGAGGTCGGCCGGCTGGGAGACGGTGGCGTCGATCTCGCCCTTGCGGATGGCGTCGTACTCCTGCGGGATGCCGTCGTTGGAGACGATCGTGATGTGGCCCGCCTGTCCGGCCGTCTTCAGCATCCCCTTCGACTTCAGGGTCTGGAGGGTCGGCGCGAGGTAGACACCGCCGGCCTGCATGTAGATGCCCTTGATGTCGGGGTTGGCGTTCAGGAGTGTGCTCAGCTGCGAGGCGGCCGTGTCGGACTCCCACTTGGCGGGGATCTCCAGGACCTTCAGCTTCGGGAAGTTCTTCTTCACACAGGCCCGGAAGGCCTCGGAGCGGTCGCGGCCGTTGACGGAGGCCAGATCGCCCATGATCTGCACGACCTTGCCGGACGGGATCTTCTCCCCGAGGTACTGGCAGGCCTTCTCGCCGTACGACACGTTGTTCGCCCGTACGACCATGGCGACCTTGCCCTTGTCGGGGGCCACGTCGACGGCGACGACCGGGACGCCCTTGCGTTCGGCCTGGTCGAGTCCGGCCTCGATGGCGGCGCTGTCCAGAGGAGCGACGACCAGGCCCTTCACGCCCTGGTTGAGCTCGTTGTTGATGTCGGTGATCTGCTGGGAGGGATCGCTGTTGGAGTTGACCGTCTTCAGCGTCTCCACCCCCTCGGACTTCGCCATCTTGGGCACGTAGTCGTTGTACGACTGCCAGAAGGGCGAGGTCAGCAGCGGCAGGATCACGCCTACCTTGCCGGTCCCGTCACCTCCCGCACTTCCGCCGCTACCGGTGTCCTTGGTGCTGCCGCACGCGGCGAGCACGAGCGAGGCGCTCGCGGCCGCGGCCACCGCCCCGATGATCCGGATTCCGTTCCGCTTCCCCACTGTCCTGCCGGGCATCTTTCGGCTCCTCGTTGAGCGTGATCGACCATGCGGGTGTTCGAGCAGATGACGGCATACTTATCAGACCACTCACCCCTGGCAATACCCTCCGGCGGCAGTTTTTCCCGTCTTTGGGCCATAGTGGTCCGACCACATCGACGGTTAGACTGCGGCGCACCCGGTGATGTGGAGGAATGGCGTGGACGAGACACCCCCGCAGAAGGGCACAGTGACGCAGCGCGCCATCGAGCAGATCAAGGCGATGATCGGCGAGGGCCGCCTTGAGCCGGGCCAGCGGCTGCCGACCGAGCGTGATCTGGCGGTCCAGCTGGGCATCTCCCGCAGTTCGATGCGGGAGGCGATCCGCGCGCTGACGGTCCTCGGGGTGCTGGAGGCCCGGCACGGCTCGGGCATCTACGTCACCCAGCTGGAGGCCGGTGACCTGCTGGAGACCTTCGGCGTGGTCGCCGACCTGTCCCGGGGCCCGCGCCTGGTGGAACTCCTTGAGGTCCGCCGCATCCTGGAGTCGACGGCGACCGCGCTGGCCGCCGCCCGGATCACCCCCGACCAGCTGGCCGAGGTCGAGAAACACCTCACGGCGATGAACGCCACCGACGATCCGGAGGAGATCCTCGCCCACGACCTGGCCTTCCACCGCGAGATCGCGGGGGCGGCCGGCAACGACACGATGGCGGCGATCCTGGAGGGCCTGTCGTCCCGCACCTTCCGGGCGCGGGTGTGGCGGGGCTACCAGGAGGAGGGCGCGTTCGAGCGCACCCGCCGGGAGCACGCGGCGATCCACCGGGCCCTGGTGGCCCACGACCCGGAGGCGGCACGGGCGGCGGCGGCCGCGCATGTGGGCGAGGTGGAGGAGTGGCTGCGGACGCAGCTCGGGGCATGAACGACGGGGGTGCGCGCAGGTGGTCCGGTGGGTGAGGGGGCGGGTCGGCGCCCCCTCACGCAGGTGGTCCAGTGGGTGAGGGGGGGCGGGTCGCCGCCCCCCTCACCTCCCGCTCAGGCCCTGGTGAACCGCAGCGTGACCAGCTCGAACGGCCGCAGTCGCAACGACACTTCGTTCCCGTCGCTCCGCAGCGACGGGGCGTCGGCCAGCGGCCGCTCCAGCAGGTCCGTCGCTGTGACCCCGGTGACCTCGAAGCCCGCCGTGAGAGTGGCCCGGGCCCGCCCGCCGTGCGCCTCGTGGCAGCGGACCACCACGTCCCCGCTGCCGTCGTCCGCCAGTTTGACGGCCGTGACGACGACCGCGTCCTGGTCGACCGACACCAGGGGTACGACCTCCTCGGCACCCGTGATCCGCCGCTCCGGAAGATTGATCCGCCAGCCCTCCCGCACCGCGTCCCCGATCTCCGCCCCCGGCACCAGCGCGTGCCGGAAGCGGTGCACGCCCTGGTCGGTCTCGGGGTCGGGGAAGCGTGGGGCGCGCAGCAGGGACACCCGGACCGTCGTGGTCGTGCCCCGGTCCCCGTCGGTGCGCACGGTCCGGGTCACGTCGTGGCCGTACGTCGAGTCGTTGACGATCGCCACGCCCCAGCCGGGCTCCCCCAGATGCACGAAGCGGTGGTTGCAGGCCTCGAACTTCGCCGCCTCCCAGGATGTGTTGGTGTGCGTGGGCCGGTGGAAGTGCCCGAACTGTGTTTCCGACGCGTACCGTTCGGCGTGCACATCGAGCGGGAAGGCGAGCTTCAGGAACTTCTCCGTCTCGTGCCAGTCGACCTCCGTGTCCACGAGGAGTCGCCGCTCACCGGGCGCGAGCGACAGCACCTGGGTGACGCGGGACGCGCCGAACGTACGGGTGACGCGTACCGATCCGTCGGCTGCGACGATCTCGTCCACGTCGGTGAGGTCCGTGACCGTGTTGCGGTAGAACTCGTCGACGTCCCACGCGTCCCACATGTTCGGGAAGTCCGGGTGGAGTTGGAGGAGGTTCGCCGCCCGTCCCGGTGCGACGGTCTCGCGGTCCGCCTCGATGTCGTACGCGGAGACGACCAGCCCCCGCGCGTCGATCTCCACCCGCAGGAGGCCGTTGTCCAGGACGTGTCCGCCTCCGGAGCGCCCGGTCACCGTCGTCCGGCCTTCCACCACCGCGGTTCCGGCTCCGCCCGCGGCGACTCCGCTACGGCCATGGGGCGCGGGGTTGAAGAGCAGTTCCCGTGTGCCCTCCCCCGCCAGCGCGCGCTGGGCCGCGTCGATGACGGCGTTCAGTTCGTACGCGAGCCGCTCATACGTCCGCCGCGCCTCCCGGTGCACCCACGCGATGGAGGACCCCGGCAGGATGTCGTGGAACTGGTGCAGCAGCACCGTCTTCCAGATGCGGTCCAACTCCTCGTACGGGTAAGGGAATCCGGTCCTTACGGCTGCCGTCGCCGCCCACAGCTCGGCCTCGCGCAGGAGGTGTTCGCTGCGGCGGTTGCCCTGTTTGGTCCTCGCCTGGCTGGTGAGGGTGGCGCGGTGGAGTTCGAGGTAGAGCTCGCCGACCCACACGGGCGGTTCGGGGTACTCGGCCTCGGCCTTCTCGAAGAACTTCTGCGGGGTCTCCCAGACGACGGTGGCGGAGCCCTCAAGGTCCCTCAGTCTGGCCGCCTTGGCGATCATCTCCCGGGTGGTGCCGCCACCTCCGTCACCCCAGCCGGTGGGGGCGAGGGAGTGCCGGGCGACCCCCTTGTCCTTGAAGTTCCGTGCCGCGTGGGCGATTTCGCTGCCCTTCATCGAGCAGTTGTAGGTGTCGACCGGCGGGAAATGGGTGAAGATCCGGGTGCCGTCGATGCCCTCCCACCGGAAGGTGTGGTGCGGGAACTTGTTCGTCCGGGACCACGAGATCTTCTGGGTCAGCAGCCACTTGGACCCGGCCGCCTTGATGATCTGGGGCAGCCCGGCGGCGAAGCCGAACGTGTCGGGCAGCCATGCCTCCTCGTTCTCGACGCCGAACTCGTCGAGGAAGAACCGCTTCCCGTGCACGAACTGACGGGCCATCGCCTCCGAGCCCGGCATGTTGGTGTCCGACTCCACCCACATGCCCCCGGCCGGTACGAACCGTCCGTCGGCCACCGCCTTCTTCACCCGCGCCCACACCTCGGGCCGGTGGTCGCGAACCCAGGCCCACTGCTGGGCCTGGGACATGGCGAAGACGAAGTCGGGCTCGTCGTCGAGCAGGGCGGTCATGTTGGAGGTCGTACGGGCCACCTTGCGCACGGTCTCGCGCAGCGGCCACAGCCACGCGGAGTCGATGTGCGCGTGGCCGACGGCGCTGACGCGGTGGGCGGAGGGCACGGCAGGGGCACCGAGGACCCCGACCAGCGCTGAACGTGCCTGCGCCGCCGTGCCGTTGACGTCCTGGAGGTCCAGCGCGTCCAGCGCCTTCTCCACCGCCCGCAGGATCTCCCAGCGCCGCGCCGACTCCACCGGCAGCTCGGCCATCAGCTCGCCGAGCACCTCCAGGTCGAGCACCAGCTGCCACACGGTCTCGTCGAGGACGGCGAGGTCCATGCGAGCCAACCGGTACTGCGGCTCGCTGCCCGCGGTCTCCTTGTCGCCCAACCGCGTGGGCAGGAAGGGGTGGTAGTCGAGGATGACGGGGTTGGAGGCGGCCTCGATGTGCAGACGCACCTCCTCACCGCCCTCGACGGGCGCGCCGATCCGCACCCACTGGTTGCGCGGGTTGAGGCCCTTCACCGGGCTGCCGTCGGGCCGGTAGACCAGACCCTCGCACTGGAAGCCGGGCATGTTCTCGTCGAAGCCGAGGTCGAGCAGGGCCTCGACGGTCTTGCCGGCCCACGCCTCGGGGACGGTCCCGGTGACCCGGAACCAGCTGGTGCCCCAGGGAGCACCCCAGCGGGCGCCCACGGCGATCGGCTCCGGCTCGGCCGCGAGGCCCTCGGTGACGGGCACCGGCTCGTCGGGCGCGTGCCACACCGCCACCTCCAGCGGCACTGACTCGGGATACACGGCAGGGCGGAGACGCTCGTCGAGAACGCGCTTGAGGCGGGCTTCGACCAGGCTGCGGTCGTCATGCATACGGGGTGCTCTCCAAGTTTCCGGGGGTTACCAGAAGTGGGTCACGGGGTCACCAGGGATGGGTGACGGTCACGGGGTCCGACGAGGTGTACAGCTCCCCCACGGCACGCAGCTCCAACCGCGCCTCCGTCTCGCCCTGTTCGGCCCGCAGGCCACCGACGTGGAACGCCCGCTGGCAGGTGCCGCCGAGGAAGCGCCAGGTGCCGTCGGGCAGGAGCCGGTGCAGGGTGTAGTGGCGTACGGCGCCGGGTGCGGGGTTCCAGGCGAGGCGCAGGTCGCCGCCGGACGCGGCGGTGACACGCAGGTCGGAGGGGGCGGCGGGCGTGCCGGTGGTGTCGTACACGGCGAGACCGCCGAGCCGCCACTTCAGCGGGCCGCTGCCGGTGAGCCGCACGCCGAGCGCGTGGACGGTCCCGGAGAGCCCGGTGAGCCGTACGGTCGAGGTCTGCCAGCCGTCGCCCGCGGTCACCGGCAGAAAGGTGTACGGCGGTGCCGCGCCCGGCGCGCTCGGCTCACCCGTGGCCACGGCGAGCTCGACGTCCACCTCGCCCGCGTCGGTCCGGTGGGTGAGCTCGACCACCGTGTCCTCACTGATCGGCAGCCGTGCGGCATACAGATCCACGGTGACCGGCTGGTCCATCGACCCGCTCACCAGCACGCTGCTGCCACCCCGCCAGGCATCGGAGAAGTCGAAGGAGACGGTCGGCCGCTCCCCCTCCGTCCGGACCACCCACTGCCGCGACGGCAGCCGGTCCTGCAACCCGAGGTGGTTCCACGCAGTGCCCGAGGTGACGACGCCCTCCTCGTACCACCGCAGCCCGTGCCCGGTGTTGAAGACACTCGCGAACGGCACCGACGTGACCGTGGACCGGTCGGCGATCGAGACCGCCGGAGCCCGCCAGCCGTCCGTCCCGTCCGGCCGCGACGGATCGAGCGACACCCCCGTCCAGAACCGGTCGTCGGCGGCGTGGAAGTCCTCCGGTGCCCGCTGCTCCGAGGGCAGGTGATTGCGGGTCCACTCGGGCCGGTACAGCCCGATCGACGCGATGTGGGTACTGGTGCGAGGCACGATCGCGTCCCAGTTCTCTGAGGTGTTCCAGCCGTTCGCCTCCACGTCCACGCCCGCCCACAACTCATAGCGGCTACGGCCCAGTTGCTGGGCCAGCGTCCCCGAGGACGCCAGACTGCCCGCCGTCCAGCGGAAGTCGACGAACATGTCGTCGGCGGCCTCGAAGAACGCCTGGTTACGGCTGTTCAGTGCGCCCTGCCAGCTCACCGACCCGCTCACGGTCATCGAGTCGTACCAGGTCACCCGCTGTCCCCGCGCGGCGGCCAGGGACTTCAACTCCCTGACGAATCCCAGCATGTCCGCCCCGAGAGCCGCGTCCCCTCCCCCGGTCTCGGCGTTGACGAACCACCCGTCGAAGCCGTACGCCGCTGCCACCGCCACGAGTTGGGCGGCCAGCGGGTAGTGCCCGGCCGCGTCCTTCTGCACCAGGTCCCGGGTCCACTGCAGCTGTCCGCCGTAGGCGACCGGCGGCAGGAAGATGTTGCCGAGGACGGGCACACCATGCCGATGGGCCGCGTCCACGACCGGGGCGTTCGGCGCGAGGATCAGCCCCTCGCCCGACGAGCCGCCCCAGAAGACGAGTTCGTCGACGTACGCCCAGTGCCCGAAGGCGTAGTAGTCCGAAGTCGCCGAGCCCTGCGCGGGGTTGCTCGACGTGGGATCGAAGGACACCAGCGACTGGATCCGGGCCTGCCCCGAGCGGGCCGTCGTGTTCACCGGCGTCGGCGTGAAGCGGGTGGCGAGCGGGACGGAGGCCTGGTTGAAGGCGAGGTCGGTGTCGTCGGCCGCCCGCCATGCCTTGAGGCTGCGCCAGGTGATGCCGGTGCCGGGGGTACCGGAGGGGAAGGAGTCCGGGTACCAGTAGGTGGCGTACGGCTGGAGCGCGGCCGTCTCCGCCGCCTTGGCCGGCAGCCCGGGGAACAGAGCGGCCGCGGTGGCGGCGAGCAGGACCGTACGTCTGGTGGGGTTCACGAGCGGGTGCCTCCTGGTGGGGTGGGGAGTACCTGGTCGTACGTGATCACCTCGGTGATGCCGCGGGCGGACAGGTGGCCCTGGTCGGCGGCACGTGTGTCGAGGACCGTGGTGGGGCGGGCGCCGTCGGCGACCAGCCGGAAGTAGGCGTCGAAGACCGGGCCGCCGGGCGCGCAGAGCGACCGGGAAGCGGGGTCGGCGGGAACGACCAGTGCCGTCGAACGACGTTGGGGGGCGTCCGAGCCCGCACGCGCCGCCCGCTTCAGCACCCGGGCCGTGTCTTTGGGTTTCCGGTCGTTGGTCAGCAGGCCGAGCCCGTACTCCAGTTCCGGGAAGTCGGCCAACTCGCGGGAGACGTCGTGGGAGCACCACCAGGTGATGCCCCACAGGTCGGGGCAGTCGAGGACGTTCCTGACCGTGGCCTCGGTGAAGGCGGCGGCGTGCTCGGGCGGGATCAGGGGCGCGGGGGCACCGACCTCCTGGAGCCAGACCGGGCGGTGCGGGTCGTCCGCCCACGCCTTGCTGAGCTCCACGAGATAGGCGGCGTGGTGCTCGGTCGGGACGGAGGTGCGGCGGTGGCGCTGGGCGGTGCCGTTGAAGACCCAGGAGTGCACGGCGGTGACGGCACCGTGGCGGGCGGCCTGGCCGGGAGTGAAGGGCTGGTCGTCCTGGTACCAGGTGGCGTCGTACTCGGCGTGCAGATGGAGCCGGCCGGGGGCGCCCTCCTCGCAGGCGGCGAGCATGCGGATGAGCCACGCGTCGATCTGCTCGGACGTGGCCCGGTCGGGGTCGGGGTGGGGGTCCGCGGAGAACTGGTTGACCTCGTTGCCGAGGGTCATGCCGACGAAGTTGGGGCTGTCGTCCAGCGCGGCCGCCAGCGTGCGCAGATAGGCGGCCTGGCCCTCGACGACCTCCGGGTCGGTGAAGAGGTTGCGCCGGTGCCAGGTCCGGGTCCAGGCCGGCAGGAAGTCGAAGCTGCTCAAGTGCCCTTGCAGACCGTCCACGTTGACATCGAGCCCGCGTTCCGCGGCGGCGTCGACGAGCCGTACGAGATCCTCGACGGCCCGCTCACGGATCAGGGCGCGGTTGGGCTGGAAGTACGGCCACAGCGGGAAGACCCGGATGTGGTCCAGGCCCAGTGCGGCGATCGAGTCGAGGTCGGCGCGGACGGAGTCGAGGTCGAAGTCGAGCCAGTGGTGGAACCACCCTTCGCTGGGGGTGTAGTTGACGCCGAAGCGCACGGCAGAAGGCATTCGGGATCCTTGACTCAGGGGGTGCGGTCAGCCCTTCACGGCTCCCTCGCCCACCCCACGGAAGAAGTACCGCTGCAGACAGGCGAAGAGGGCGATCAGCGGGGCCACTGCGATGACCGTGCCCGCGGCGACGAGCCGTTCGTCATTGGCGAAGGTGCCGTGCAGGTAGTTGAGGCCGATGGTCAGCGTGAACCTGGACGGGTCGCTGAGCACGATCAGCGGCCAGAGGAAGTCGTCCCAGGCGCCCATGAAGGCGAAGATCGCGACGACGGCCACGGTCCCCCTCACCGACGGCAGCGCGATCCTGAGGAACCGCTGCCAGACGTTGGCGCCGTCGACGTAGGCCGCCTCCTCGATCTCGTACGGCAGGTTGAGGAAGGCGTTGCGCATCAGCAGCACGTTCATGGCGCCGATACAGCCCGGCAGGACCACACCGATCAGGGTGTTGTTGAGGCCGAGCTCCCGCATGGTCGTGAACTGGGCGATGATGATGCCCTCCACGGGCACGAGCATCGCCAGGATGAAGGCGAGGGTGGCCGCGCGGCGGCCGCGGTAGCGCAGTCGGGCCAGGGCGTATCCGGCGAGGGCCGAACCGGCGCAGTTGGTCACGACGTTGGCGGTGGCGACCTTCAGGGAGTTGAAGGCGTAGTCCCAGGCGGGGATGGTGTCGGCGACCCGCTCGTAGTTGTGGAGGGTCGGGTGCTCGGGCAGGAAGGTCGGCGGTGAGCTGTAGATGTCCTCCGTGGGGCCCTTGAGCGAGGTCGACAGCTGCCAGAGGAAGGGGCCGACGGTCAGGGCGAGGACAGCGAACAACAGGAGGTAGCGCAGCACCAGTTCGCCCTTGCGTACCCGGGTCACGACTCCCCCCTGCGGTCGGCCCGCAGCACGAGCAGCATCAGCGCGACGGTCACGACGAAGACGACGACGGAGAGCGCGGAGGCGTAGCCGACCCTACCGGTCAGGCCCGTACCCGTGCGCTGCACGAGCATCACGAGCGTGGTGTCCTCACCGGCCGGTCCCCCGCTCGGGCCGGCCATCAGGTAGACCTCGGAGAACACCTTGAAGGCGGCGACCGAGGAGAGCGCACCGACGAGCGCCATGGTCGAACGGACGGCAGGCACCGTCACCGTGACGAACCGCCGTACTGCCCCGGCCCCGTCCACCGCCGCGGCCTCGTGCAGCTCACGGGGTACGTTCGCCAGCGCGGCCAGATAAATGATCATGTAGTAGCCGAGGCCCTTCCACACCGTGACGGCCATCGCGCTCAGCAGAAGCAGCCACTGGTCGCTCAGGAACCCGATCCGGCCGATCCCCACGGTCTCCAGCAGGGAGTTGATCAGGCCGCGTTCGTCGAGGAGCCACACCCAGATGAGTCCGACCACGACGATCGAGGCGACGACCGGGGTGTAGAAGGCGGACCGGAAGAAGGTGATGCCGGGGATGTTCTTCTGCACCAGCAGTGCGAGCAGCAGCGGCAGGATCACCAGCGCGGGCACGACTCCGAGGACGTACAGCGTGCTGTTGCGCAGGCCGATCCAGAACATGTCGTCGTGCAGCAGCTCACGGAAGTTGGCGAGGCCGACGAACTCGCCCGGGATCAGAGTGCGTTTGTCCGTGAAGGCGTTGACCAGCGTGGAGACGAACGGGTACAGGATGAACGCGCCGATGACGAGGAGACCGGGCGCGGCGAACAGCCAGGGGCTGGTCGGCAGTTGGCGCCGCACCCGGGACACGGTGGACGAGGACATGGCTACCCCTGCTGCTGGAGCAGCGTGTCGCACGCCTTGACAGCGTTGTCGAGGGCTTCCTTGGGGCTCTCCTTGCCCTGCAACGCCTTGGCCACCTCGTTGCGCAGCGCTGTCTTCATCTGCTCGCTGAACAGCACGGGAGTGTAATTGACCGCGTTCTTGAGGGACTTGGCGGCTGCGATGCGCACCCGCGTCTCGTCGGTCCCGTCCTCCTTGGTGAAGTACGGGTCGTCGAGCGAACCGGCGGTACTCGGGAAGATGGCGACCTTCTTCGCGAAGGACATCTGGTGCTCGGCGTCGGTGACGTAGTGCGCGAAGGCGACGGAGGCGGCCTTCTTCTTGGTCTGCGCGTTCACCATCACGCCCATCACGTACATGTTGACGTGTCCAGTGCTGGTGATCTGGTCGGTGATGCCGATGTTCTTGTACAGGTTCGGCGCCTGCTTCTTGAAGTTGTCCAGATCCAGCGCGCTTCCGGGGTTCATGGCGACGGCCCCGGTCAGGAACTTCTTCCCTGAGGACTCGGGCGTGGTGGTGAGCGCTTGCGGGTCGAGCGCCTTGGCGTCGTACAACTCCTTGTATTTGGTGAGGAGTTCAATGCCCTTGGCGTCGTTGAAGGCGAAGGCGGTGCCGGCGGAGTTCATGAGCTGGACGCCGTAGCGGCCGAAGTCCTCGATGGTGGGCACATTGGCGAGGGTGGCGACCTTGCCGTCGCTCTTCTCCGCCAGTTCCAGGGCGTCCGCGAAGAGTTCGTCGTACGTCTTCGGCGGCTTGTCGGGGTCGAGCCCCGCGTCCTTGAAGAGGGACTTGTTGTAGAAGAGCGGGCCGGTGTTGAGGTACCAGGGGAAGGCGTAGGTGCCGGTCGTGCCCGGTATCCGATGGCTGGCCCAGGCGCCGGTGAGGTACTCCTTCTTGTACTGCCCGGCCGCCTTGTCGAGGTCGAGCGCGAGGCCGGCCTTGGCGAGCGGGGCCACCAGGTCCGGCGAGACGTTGACGACGTCGGGCAGGGTCCCGCCCGCCGCGTCCGCACTGATCTTGTCGGCGTAACCCTCGGCGGGCTGGTCGATCCACTTGACCTTCGTGCCGGGGTACTTCTTCTCGAAGTCGGCGATCAGGCCTTCGAAGTAGTCCTTGAAGTTCGCCCTGAGGTTCCAGGTCTGAAAGGTGATGTCGCCTTCGACCTTTCCGGAGGCGTCGGACGAGCCCCCGTCGTCGCTCCCGGAGCCGCACGCACTCAACGGCAGGAGGACACAGGCGGCGGCAGCGACGGCGAAGGTTCTGCGGGAAATGGGCACGGCGAACCGGTCTCCTTCGGGGCGGAGTTGGCCAACGACGGAGACCCTGCACGCCGCTCCACGGGCCCGTCAATGCATCTTGCACAGCTAATTTGTTTAGTGACTAATGCGCATTAGGTTGACGCAGCTGAACCGCATTAGTGCATACTGTCCCGATCAACCGCCGTGGAAATGGGGAAACAGCGTGTCAGGCAAGCGGTCACCGGTCCGCAGGCCCACGATGAAGGACATCGCGCGACGGGCCGGCGTCTCCCAGAGCGCCGTCTCCTTCGCGTTGAACGGCCGGCCCGGGGTCTCCGACGACACCCGCGACCGGGTGCGCGCGGTCGCGGAGGAACTCGGCTGGCGCCCCAGCACCGCGGCCCGCGCGCTGTCCGGCGAGGGCGTGGCGACGGTCGGGTTCGTGCTCGCCCGCCCGGCCGAGACGCTGGGGGTGGACTCCTTCTTCCTTCAACTCGTCTCCGGGATACAGGAAGTGCTGGCGGAGCGGCATCTCGGGCTGCTGTTCCAGGTGGTGGAGGACGTCGAGGACGAGTGCGCGGTGTACCGGCGCTGGTGGGCCGAGCACCGGGTGGACGGCGTCCTGGTGGTGGACCCGCGAACGGACGACCCACGCACCGGTGTCCTCGACGAACTCGGCCTGCCCGGCGTGGTCATCGGCGGCGCCCCCGACGAACGCCACCCGGAACTGTCCACCGTCTGGGCGGACGACGCGGGCGCGATGGCCGCGGTCGTGGACGAGCTGTACGCCCTCGGCCACCGCAGGATCGTGCACATCGCGGGCCTGCCTGGGCTCGCGCACACCGAGCGCCGTATCCGCACCCTGCGCGCGGAGGCCGAGCGACGCGGCCTGACCGGCGTCGAGTCCGTCACCACCGACTACTCCGACGCGGAGGGCGCGGCCGTGACCCGCCGGGTCCTGGAGTCGTCCGCTCCCCCGACGGCGCTGATCTACGACAACGACGTGATGGCCCTCGCCGGGGTCGCCGCCGCGACCGAGCTGGGCCGCTCGGTGCCCGGTGACGTGTCGGTGGTGGCCTGGGAGGACTCGGCGCTGTGCCGCATGGTCAAACCGTGGTTGTCGGCCCTGTCCCGGGACAGCGTGGAGTTCGGCCGTACGGCGGCCAGGGAGCTGACCGCGCTGCTGGACGGCGGTCCGGCCCGCACCGTACGGGTGCCGGTGCCGCGACTGATCGTGCGGGACAGCACGGGGGCGGCGTCTCGACGCGACGTCCGCCTCGGGGCAGAGTTCTCCCTACGTACTCACGAGTAGTCCGAGGAGCGCACGTGACCAGCTGGGTCGGCCGCACCGCCGCCGAGATCGCCGCCGCCGTCCGTGAGAAGCGGGCCACCCCGCGGGAGGTGGTGGCCGAGCACCTCGCCCGGATCGAGCGGCTGGACGGGCGGGTCGGGGCGTTCCGGGTGGTGCGGGCAGAGGCGGCCCTGGCCGAGGCCGACGAGGTGGGCTCCCGCGGCGACCTGGGCGAACTCCCGCTGGCCGGGGTGCCCGTGGCCGTCAAGGACAACCTCGCCGTGCGCGGCGAGACCAACCGCGTCGGCTCCGTCGCGACCCCTGACACCCCCGCCGAGGCCGACCACGTCGTCGTGGCCCGGCTGCGGGCCGCGGGCGCGGTGGTCGTGGGTCTGACGAACGTGCCGGAACTGTGCGTCTTCGGCACCACCGAGGGCGTCCACGGCACGTCCCGCAACCCCTGGGACACCTCGCGCACGGCGGGCGGCTCGTCCGGCGGCAGCGCGGCCGCCGTCGCCGCGGGCCTGGTGCCCCTCGCCCTCGGCAACGACGGCATGGGCTCGCTGCGCATCCCGGCGGCCAACTGCGGCCTCGTCACCCTGAAGCCGGGGTCGGGGGTGGTTCCCGCGGGCATCAGCGAGGGCGATTGGTTCGGCATGTCCGAAAACGGCCCGCTGGCCACCACGGTCGAGGATGCCCGCCTGCTGCTTTCGGTCATCGCGGACGAGGAGTTCGTACGACGGGACGCGCCCGCCACCCTCGACGTCGCCGCGTCCCTGCGCAGCCCGCTCGCCGGGGTCACGATCAGCGCGCCGTACACGAAAGCGGTCCGGGAGGCGGCCGCGCTGCTGATCAAGGCGGGGCATCAGGTGCGGCGCGCAGAGCCGCCGTACCCGCTGTCGTTGAGCCTCACCTCGCTCGCGACCTGGACGGCGGGCACGTCGGTGGACGCGGCGGGCCTCGACCCGCGACTGCTGGCGCGGCGCACCCGGGTGCACGCGGCGATCGGCAGGCGCTTCGTCGGGGCCGTGCGGACGGGCAAGGCCCGGCGGGCACTGCGCGAGCGGCTTGAGCCGTTCTTCGCCGAGCACGACGTCCTGCTGCTCCCGGCGCTGGCCCGCCGCTCCCCCAAGGCCGCGGCCTGGCACGAGCGGGGCTGGCTGCGCAACGTCCTGGTCAACACCAACTACTCCCCGCTGACCCCGCCGTGGAACCTCACCGGCTGGCCGGCCATGTCGGTCCCTCTCGGCACCCTCCCCTCGGGCGCCCCCACCGCCGTACAACTGGTGGCGCGACCGGGGTCGGAGACCGTACTGCTGGAAGTGGCGCAGGAGTTGGAGCGGCGGCAGCCGTGGCGCCGGACGGCGCCGCTGGACTGAAGGCGGTCCTCAAGGGCGCCCCGGAATGGCGAGAGCCGCGGCCGGTCGTCGGCCGCGGCTTCTGTGATCGGCATGGGCGTGGGACTCGCACGCCCATGCCGTCGGCGAACGCGAAGGTCCTGCGGTCAGTCCACGCTGGGCAGGATGTGGGGCTCGGCGAGGTCGTCCTCGTAGCCCGCGAGACGGATGGGGGCGGAGCGCGCCCACACGTCGAGACTGCCGATGTCCCCGGGCCGTCGGCCCGCGCGCTCCGGGCGTTCCTTGGGGCGCTGTTCGCGATTCGTCTTCTCCGGTGTCACCGCGCACTCCTTATGTGTCGGGCTCACCCTCGGGACGTGACCTGTCCAGTGCTACGGCCTGGTGCCAGGGCGTCCGCTCGGGCCTTGTGTCGAGATCGGGTTCGGACGCGGTGGCGCCGGTAACTCATGTGAGAGCAGGCCGTGGTGACCGGCTGTCCCGGGACGGACTGTGGGTGTGGGTGGGACCCCGTACTGCCGTCCGTCCGCTACAGATTAACCAAATGAGCGGAGGTCCGCTCGATAGGGGCTGAAAACATGGCGTAACCATTACGAGTCACCCGCCCTCTTCGGCCACCGTATGGCGGATTTTGCCCGGGTACGCGCCATTTGGGAGTCACCCGGTCGGCCTACACCGTCGCTCTGCTCTTCGACCGATCAGGGTCAGGCAGTTCAAGTCCCGTTGGCCGAATCGCAAGCCGCCCATGATCTGCTGACGTACGGCAACGGCTGGACCGGCGGAAGGTCTGACGCATGGAGCTGCGCAGCGTCGAAGAGCTGATGGATCTGTTGTACGCCTGTCGGCACCAGCGCGCGTTGCGGACCGCCGCCCTGCTGCGCCGCAGCCGCCCCGCCGACAAGGAGCTCCAGGTGGCGGGCCTTGTCCACGACATCGGACAGCTGCTCGGCCCGGCCGAGGAAACGGCGCGCGCCGACCGCGCGGCGCAGGCCGTACGCCCTCTGCTCGGCGAGCGCGTGCACCATCTCGTACGCCACCACGGCCCCACCACCGACGAGGACCTGCTGCGCCTGCGCGAGGCCGTCGAGGAGAGTGGGTCGGCCGGCTTCGACGCCGGGGTCCTGGAGGACTGGCGCGCGGTGCTGGAGCTGGTTGCCGCACGCAACTCCCGTTTGGAAACTGTCGACTGACGGCACGTCATGGGACCGTGCGGCGGTGACGTCGTCGTACGGACTGCACGGCCAGGCTGCCCTCGTGACCGGCGGCACCCGCGGGATCGGGCGCGAGGTCGTCCGGCAACCGGCCGACGCCGGGGCGCTGGTGTGCATCTTGGCGAGGAGGACGTCCGGCGGGCCGCCGCCGAGGTCGGCGGCGTCGGGCTCGCGGGCCCCAGCGCAGTGCAGCGTCACGGATCCGGAGCACCTGAGGACGGTCGTGGATCTCGCCCCGCGTGAGTTCGGCCGACTGGACATCGTCGTCAACGACGCGGCGACCAATCAACCCAACGGGCCCCTCATGGACGTGGCCCCCCAGGCCTGGCGCGAGGCCTTCACCGTCAACGTCGAGGCAACGCTGCGACTCGTGCAGGAGTCGTGGCGGCGGTGGATGCGGGAGCACGGCGGGTCGGGGTCAACGTCCGCACGGAGGGCGCCGCACATGTCGGTCCGAACGTCGGCGCGTACGGCGCCAGTGAAGTGTCGCTGCTGCATCTCACCCGGCAGCCGGCGGGCGAGCCGGCTCCCCGGGTGCGGGTGAACTCGGTGTCTCCCGGGCGTCCGGACGGAGATGGCGCGGTGCATGTAGGAGAAGGGGCCGGTCGAACTGCCATTGGGCCGGATCGGCGGGCCCGAGGACATCGTGCGGGCCGTGGTGTGGCTCGCGTCCGACGCGGCCATCGGGGGTGCCCCCGCGCGAGCGGAGTCAGAGCGTGGGGGAGGATCACCGGGGCCGATCTGCTGGTGGACACGGGCACGCGGGTGCGGGCGGCGCGGCCGGCTGGTACGCCGTACACGACCGGTTACGGGCGTACACGCCGCCGAATCCGTGACGCTCTCACGGGAAGAGCGCGATGCCCATGAGGATGATCAGGGCCGCGAAGACGACGAGCGCGATCATTCCCCAGCTCCAGGGGTGCTTGATCGGGTCGGACGCCCCGCCCCGGGGCCGGTCCTCGGGGATCTCGTGCCGGACCGGACGGTCGCTCGCGTAGAACTCCTCGTCGGTCGGGTAGTGGTTGCGCGGGTCGTCGAACGCGCGCGGATCGATGCTGTGTGGACGTGCCATGACAACTCCTGGCGAGGAACTGACCGGTGTCCGGGTTCCCCGTCGCCGACGGCCCACACGTCAGAGCCGCCGACGCTCTCGGTTCACCACTTCCCGGGCGCGTAGTCCTTCAGGAAGACCCCGTAGACGTCCTCGCCGTCCTCGCCGCGCACGATCGGGTCGTAGACGCGGGCCGCCCCGTCGACCAGATCGAGAGGGGCGTGGAAGCCCTCCTCGGCGAGGCGGAGCTTGTCGTAGTGGGGGCGCTCGTCGGTGATCCAGCCGGTGTCGACCGAGGTCATGAGGATGCCGTCGCTCTGGAACATCTCCTGGGCGCTGGTCCGGGTGACCATGTTCATCGCGGCCTTGGCGGCGTTGGTGTTGGGGTGGCCCGCGCCCTTGTAACCGCGGCCGAAGACGCCCTCCATAGCGGAGACGTTCACGACGTAGGCGCGACCGCTCCTGGCCTTCTTCGCCGCATCGGCCATGGCCGGGCGCAGAGCGCTGATCAGGATGAACGGTGCCGTGTAGTTGCACAGCTGGGTTTCGAGGAGCTCCACCGGGGAGATCTGCTCGATGGTCTGCACCCAGGTGTTGCTGTCGACGACGTCGGGGACCAGGCCGCCCGCGTCGATGGCGGTGCCGTCCAGGTGCCGGGCCACGCTGGCGTTGCCCGCGACCAGGGCGAGGTCGGCGACCTGCTGCGCGTCGATGCCGGAGATCCCGGCGGGCAGGGAGGCGAGCCCGTCGACCGCGCCGGAGCCGAAGGCGCCGATGACGTGGTGGGCGGGGAGTTCACCCGCGGGCAGCGGGGCGCTCTCGCCGTCGACGAGGGCGGCGTAGGCGGAGGGCAGTCGGCGTACGGTCTGCGTGGCGTTGTTGACCAGGATGTCGAGCGGGCCCGCCTCGGCGACCTGTTCGGCGAGGGCCACGGCCTGCGCCGGGTCGCGCAGGTCGATGCCGACGACCTCCAGGCGGTGCATCCAGTCCCCGGAATCGTCCATGGCCTTGAAGCGGCGGATGGCGTCCTTCGGGAAACGTGTGGTGATCGTGGTGTGGGCGCCGTCGCGCAGCAGCCGGAGCGCGATGTACATGCCGATCTTGGCACGGCCACCGGTGAGCAGGGCGCGCTTGCCGGTGAGGTCGGCGCGGACGTCGCGCTTGGCCCGGTTCAGGGCGGCGCAGTCCGGACAGAGCTGGTGGTAGAAGTAGTCGACCTCGACGTACCGGGTCTTGCAGGTGTAGCAGGAGCGGGGGCGCTGGAGTATCCCCGCGACCCTGCCCGCCTCGGTGACCGACGACGGCAGGATGCCCTCGGTCTCGTCGTCGATGCGCTGGGCGGAGCCGGTCGCCGTGGCCTCCGTGACCGCCTTGTCGTGGGCGGTCTTGGCGGCCCGCCGCTCCTGCCGGCGGCGCTGCTTGACCGTGCGGTAGATCCCGGCGGTGGCCCGGCGCACGGCGATCGCGTCCGGGTGGTCGACCTCCAGCTTGTCGAGTTCGTCGAGCACGCCGAGGCATACGGCCAGCCGCTCCGGGTCGATGCCGGGGCCGTGCACGACCTCGTCACCGAGCTGGTGCACGACCTCGTCCGTGGTCGTCGCCGGGCCGTCCTCTGTCACCGTCATCGCGCTGCCGTTTCCCTGGTCACCCGTGCGGCTCTCCGGCCGCGTCCGCTTGTCGGACGCGGAATTTTACTTCAGCGCCGGGGCCGGACGGAAAACCGGAAACGATCAAGAATCGCACGCGGCCAGCAGTTCCCTCACCTCCCCGGACAGGGCGTGGGCGAACCGGTCCAGATCGGGCACGGCCTCGGCGTCGGCGACGAGGCCGTAGTGGACCTGTCCCCGGTACGTCGAGATCGCGACCGCGAGGGACTGGCCGCGGGCGAGGGGCGCGAAGGGGTAGACCTCCGTGACCGGGTTGCCGCCGAGCTTCAGGCCGATGCCGGGCAGCGGCACGCTGGTGACGAGGATGTCGAACCAGAGCCGGGCGCCCTGGCCGACCAGGGGACCGGCGAGCCGGTGTCCGAGGGCCGGGACGTGGTCGGCGAGCAGGGCGACCGCACCGGCGCCCCGGTTGGGGCCCGCGTCCTTGTTGCGGTCCATCGCCGTGCGGACGGTGTCGAGGCGGCTCAGCGGGTCGGGGTCGTCGACCGGAAGCCGCATCAGGTAGCCGGAGAGCCGGTTGCCCTGGGGGTGCGCGGTGCGCGGACGGCGCTTGGAGACGGGGATCAGGGCGCGGGGCGCCACGCCCTCGCTGCCGTCGCCGCGCTCGTCCAGCCAGCGCCGCAGGGCTCCCGCGACGACCGCGATCAGGACGTCGTTGACGGTGCCGCCCCTGCTCTTGCGCACCCGGTGCACATCGTCGATGTCGACGGCCACTCCGGCGGTACGGCGGGTACCGCTCGGCTCGGCGGCGAGGGCGGCCGAGGAACGCACGCCCACGGAGGACAGGGCGACCGAGGCGCCGATGTCGAGGGCGCGGCCCACGTCGGAGACGGCACTCCGGACGAGCCCGCGCAGCTTGCGGACGTCCGGCAGCAGTGCCTTGGGCGGCTCCTCGGGGCGGGGTTTGCGCACGGGCAGGTCCATGGGGTCCAGGACGGCGGCGGCGAGCGTCAGCGCCCGCAGTCCGTCGGCCAGGGCGTGGTGGAACTTGAAGAGCACGGCGAAGGAGACACCGTCCTGCCCCGGCAGCACATGCGCCTCCCACGGCGGCCGTTCGCGGTCGAGCGGCTGCTGCATGAGCCGGCCGGCCTCGGTGTGGAAGTCCGCGGTCGGGGCGTGCAGCAGGACGTGCCGGCGCGGATCGAAGCCGGGGTCGGGGACTCGCGCGGCTCCCCCGAATGCGTACGGGAAGCCGAGCGGCCACACGTCCCGGATCAGCATCCTGAGGCCGGGCACGGCAGCGGCCCGGCCCGCGAGCAGGTCGGCCGCGTGGGCACCGGCGGTGGGCGAGTGTGCCGCGAAGACGCCGAGCGCTCCCAGGTGCATCGGGTGCTCGGCGGATTCCATGTTCCAGAACGCCAGGTCGAGAGGTGCGAGCAGGTCAGGAGTCAATGGCTTGCCTCGCGTCGACGAAGGGGTGAGCAAGCAGTCAACAGCCCTCCCGCGATTACGGTCAAGTACGATCAAGCTACACACAGTAAACGTCAGGTTAAGTCCCACCCCCTTTGAAAGGGGCGGGACTCATGGTGCGAGTGTGATCACCCGTCGCTCGTCGCACAACCCGCCGGAGTCGCCCGGGAGGAGTCCCGGAGCAGGGCCAAGTGCGCTGCCCTCACTCGTTCGGCGTCCGGCTTCAGGGCCTCGCGGTCGTAGCTGAGCAGCCTGTTGAACTCCCCTTCCACGTCCGAGATCTGTGTGTATACGGCCCCGTTGCTCCCCTTGCACACCAGCGCGCGCACCTCGTCCGGCTTGGCCGGATAGTCGTGGGTGCAGGTCGCCGGATCGACGTCGGCATACGGCTGCCGGACGGACCAGGCGTGTCCGGGCACCGCCAGACCGGAGTCCGCCGTACTCACCGCCGACCAGGGCACGCCTGCCGTCCGCCCCGTCCAGGGACATGACAAGTCTGCCCAGCGCATGCCGTCGACGGGTCGCACGCGGACAATGGACGGAAGAACCCTCCCCTGCCGGAAGAAGGCGACGGAGATGCCGAAGGTTTCCCGCGACACGGCCACCCAGGGCGGCGACTACGGCGCGGTCGTCGACCGGGCCGAGGTGTTCGGCGACTACACGGTCGACTTCCTGACATTCCGCGAGGACATCGACCACCGGCCTCTGCTCAAGGGGCTGCCCGACGACCGCTGCCAGTGCCCGCACTGGGGCTACGTCTTCAGGGGCGAACTCACCTTCCACTACGCGGACCACGACGAGGTCTACCACGAGGGCGACGCGTTCTACGCCCCCGCGGGGCATGTGCCGGTGCACACCGAGCCGGGCAGCGAATACCTCCAGATCAGCCCCTCGGACGAGCTGCGCCGGACCAGCGAGGTGATCATGAAGAACTTCGAGTCCCTGCGGGGTGGGGCGCCCGACGCCTAGGACACGAGCTGGCCCTTCCCGAGCGCGATCACCCCGCCCTTGGACACCGTGTACAGCTCCGCGTCCCGCTCCGGGTTCACCCCGATCGTGGCGCCCGGCGGGACCTCGACGTTCTTGTCGAGGACGGCACCGCGGACCACCGCGCCGCGGCCTATCTTGACGTTGTCGTGCAGCACGGAGCCCTGGACCACGGCCCCCGGGTCGACCACGACTCCGGGCGACAGCACGGACCGGGTGACCTGGCCCCGGATGAGGCAGCCGGCGCTGATGATGGACTCGCTGGCGATGCCTCCGGCGTTGAAGCGGGCCGGGGAGAGCTGGCCGGAGTGGGTGTAGATGGGCCACTGCCGGTTGTAGAGGTTGAAGGCGGGGCGCTCGGCGATCAGGTCCATGTGGGCGTCGTAGTACGCGTCCAGGGTGCCCACGTCCCGCCAGTAGCCGCGGTCACGGCTGGTCTCGCCGGGCACGTGGTTGGCGCTGAAGTCGTAGAGCTGGGCCTCGCCGCGGTCGGTGAGCTGCGGGAGGATCGAACCGCCCATGTCGTGCACGGAGTTCTCGTCCTCGGAGTCCCGTTGCAGCGCTTCGATCAGAGCCTTCGTCGTGAAGATGTAGTTGCCCATCGAGGCGAACACGCACTCCGGGTCGTCCGCGAGGCCCGGCGGGTCGGCCGGCTTCTCCAGGAAACGCTCCACCGTGAGTCCGTCCGAGCCCGGCGAGATCACCCCGAAGGACGGGGACTCGGAGCGCGGGACACGGATCCCGGCCACCGTGACACCGGCACCGGACTCGATGTGCTGGGCGAGCATCTGGCGCGGGTCCATGCGGTACACGTGGTCGGCGCCGAACACCACGACGTACTCGGGGCGTTCGTCGTAGATCAGGTTCAGCGACTGGAGGATCGCGTCCGCACTGCCCAGGTACCAGCGCGGACCGAGGCGCTGCTGGGCCGGGACCGGGGTGACGTAGTTGCCGAGCAGGCTGGACATCCGCCAGGTGGTGGTGATGTGGCGGTCCAGCGAGTGCGACTTGTACTGCGTGAGGACGCAGATGCGCAGAATGTCGCCGTTGACGAGGTTGGAGAGGACGAAGTCGACCAGGCGATACGTTCCTCCGAAGGTGACCGCCGGTTTGGCGCGGTCCGTGGTCAGGGGCATCAGGCGTTTGCCTTCTCCGCCCGCCAGTACGATGCCGAGCACCGAAGGTCCGCCACGACGCATGGCCGCTCCCCTCACCCTGGTTGACCCATGCCTGCCCTTGTAGGGGACTTAGTACGCCTGTTTGAGGATCTTCTCGTAGAGCCCCACCGTGCGCCGCGCGACCGCGTCCCAGCCGAACTCGCCCACCGCGCGCTCCCGTCCCGCCTCGCCCATCCGCCGAGCCGTGGCCGGATCGCCGATCACCGAGTCGAGTGCCCGCGCGAGCCCCTCCTCGAACGCGTCGTCCACGGGGACGAGCAGTCCGGTCCTGCCGTCGTCCACGACCTCCGGGATACCGCCGACTCGCGAGGCCACGACGGGAGTTCCGCAGGCCATCGCCTCCAGGTTGACGATGCCGAGGGGCTCGTACACCGAGGGGCAGACGAACACGGCCGCATGGGTGAGGAGTTGGATCACCTCGGGGCGCGGCAGCATCTGCGGGATCCAGTGCACGCCCTCGCGGACCCGGCTCAGCTCCTCGAAGAGCTCGCGGAACTCCCGGTCGATCTCCGGGGTGTCGGGGGCTCCCGCGCACAGCACGACCTGTGCGGCAGGGTCGATGTCCCGTACCGCGCGCAGCAGATGGGGCACGCCCTTCTGGCGGGTGATGCGGCCGACGAACAGCACGAACGGACGGTCGCGGTCCAGGCCGACGCGGTCCAGTACGTCGGTGCCGTGGTCGGGCCGGTAGAGGGTGGTGTCGATGCCGTTGTGCACGATGTGGACCTTGGCCGGATCCAGCGCCGGGTAACAGCCGAGGATGTCCTCGCGCATCGCTCCGGAGACGGCGATCACGGCGTCGGCGGACTCGATCGCGGTGCGCTCGGCCCAGCTCGACAGGGCGTATCCGCCGCCGAGTTGCTCGGCCTTCCAGGGGCGCAGGGGCTCGAGGGAATGCGCGGTCATCACATGCGGGATGCCGTGCAGGAGCTTGCCGAGGTGCCCTGCGAGGTTGGCGTACCAGGTGTGGGAGTGAACCAGGTCGCGGTCTTCGAGCCCCGCCGCCATGGACAGGTCCACGGAGAAGGTGCGCAGCGCGTCGTTGGCGGTGTCCAGCGCGGACCAGGGCCGGTGCCGGATCACGCCCTCCGCCCGCTCCTTGGCGGAGACCTCGCCCCAGCAGTGCACGTCCAGGTCGACCAGGGATCTCAACTCCCGGGCGAGGAACTCGACATGGACACCCGCGCCGCCGTACACGTCCGGCGGGTACTCCCGGGTCAGCAGGCCCACACGCACCCGGAACCCCCTGTCTCAGACTGGTCGGCCTTCATGGTCACCCAGATGCGCCGCGCGGGGAAGAGCCCGGGGCTCGTGTGAAGCAACAGTCACCGCACACGCCACCCCCCGGCAACCGGTAGTACAGACAACAACTGCGGCGCCGCAGCGTGGTGCCGTCGAGGGTGCCTTCGAGCAGCGGATGGGCGAGGAGTTCGGCCGCGAGGTCGCGGGCTACGGTACTGCGGTGGCCCAGTTGGCGGACGGCTCCCGTGAGGGCCGAGCCGGCATTGCCCCACAGCAGG
The DNA here is from genome assembly GCF_044903305.1 of Streptomyces sp. NPDC019531. Taxonomy (NCBI): domain Bacteria; kingdom Bacillati; phylum Actinomycetota; class Actinomycetes; order Kitasatosporales; family Streptomycetaceae; genus Streptomyces; species Streptomyces sp. NPDC019531. The sequence goes on from NZ_JBJDQL010000006.1 coordinate 143,274, forward strand.
CCGGTGGCCAGCCGGTACTCGGTGTGCAGCGTTGCCGCCAGCGGTTCGAGGTGACCCCGCAGCACGACCTCGGCGATCGTCCCGGCATCGCCCGGAAGCGGCAGCAAGCCGTCCAGCCACAGATCGTCGGGGGCGCTCGCGTCGGGGTCCCAGCGCAGACGGTGCGGGGCCAGGTCCGGGATCCGCCCGTACCGGACGGCACAGCCGAGCGCCACCGACCACAGCCTGGCCGCGAGGCCCAGGTGCGCGATGGAGGCCGCGATCCGGGGCTCGGGGGCGCGCAGGGCCGCCGCGACCTTGCGGACACGAAAAGTCATGGGATTTCCGTAAACATCCGACGACCGGTTCTCGTAGACTTGTGCGAGAGACGGCAGCGCTCTGGGCGACGCCTCGGCCGTGCTGCCGATCGTGCGTAGTACGAAGAAGCCGCCGAGCGGCCGCAGCGCCATGAGATCCGGGTCGAGGTCCACGAACAGCAGTAGTACCAAGGCCCCTAGGGGTGCCCTCCAGGGGGCCTCCACCCCGTGTCACCCGCCTTGGGGAGGACACGGACCCTTTTGTACTCCATCGGCAGTAGGACCCATTGCCTGCTCAGGTACGACGACGGGAAGAAGTTTTCCGGGCATCGTGTTGGTCATGGAAGACGACCGTTCGTCGCGCCGGGCAAACCGCCCCCGCCTTACGCAGAGGAGCAGCTCATGAGTGCCCTCGCGTTGTCTGTGCTCCTCTCCCTCGTCTCCGCCGTCGCCTACGCGGGTGGAGCGATCGTGCAGGAGCAGGTCGCGGTGTCGCACCCCGACGAGCAGTACGCGCCGCTGCGCCGGCCGAGCTGGTGGGCGGCGGTCGCGCTGAACGGTCTCGGTGGACTGCTGCACGTGGTGGCGCTCGCCTACGGTCCCCTCAGTCTGGTCCAGCCGCTGGGCGCTCTGACCATCGTGTTCGCACTGCCGATGGCGGCGCTGTTCGTGCGCCGCAGGGCCGGGGCCACCGCCTGGCGGGGCGCGATCATGGCGACCGTGGGTCTGGCCGGTCTGCTCTCTCTGGTGGGCGCCTCCGACGCGCAGTCGCTGAGCACGGCCCAGCGGGTGTCCGCCGGACTGTTGACGGTCGTCGCGGTGGTCGCGCTGATGATCGCGGGCCGGGCCGCGCACCGGCACCCGGTGGTGCGCAGCATGCTGCTCGCGACCGCGTCCGGCATAGCGTTCGGCATGTCCTCGGTGTTCACCAAGACGGTCGCCGTCGACTGGACCGGCGGCATATCGGCGGCGGAGCTGCCGTCGCTGGCCGCGATCGGTGTCCTGGCCACGACCGGACTGATGCTGTCGCAGGCCTCGTACCGCGGTGCCGGTCTCGCGGCCCCGCTGGCCACGCTGACGGTCGTGAACCCGGTGGTGGCGGCCGCGGTCGGCATCACGATGTTCGGCGAAACCTTCCGCTACGGCACCACGGGCACCGCGCTCGCCCTGAGCTGCGGTGTGGTGGCGGCAGGCGGACTGATCCTGCTGACGACGGAACGGATCCAGCGCACCCACGCCGAGGCGGAGCCCGCGGCGGCCGAGCACGGGGGCGTGTTCGTCCCGGCCCCCGTCGAGGAACCGGCCGACGCGGTCCTGCGCGAGGGTGTGCTCATCGAGGAGGTCGCCGCCCTGCGCGAGGAGCTGCTCGTCCCGGGTCCCGCCACGCCGACAGCCGTTGAGACGGCTGTGCCGCTGCCGGAAGGCCCGGGCCCGTCCGACGAGCTCCTGGGCGACCTGGGCGACGAGCCTCCGGCGTACTACGGCCCCTTCTACGGCGCCGCGTACATTCCGATGCCGGTCCTGGACCGGCACCGCACGCGTGTCAAATCCTGATGCCGCCGGTCCTGAGATAGGCCACCGGGTCGATGTCGGTACCGAAGCCGGGCCCCGTCCGCACCTCGAAGTGCAGATGCGGGCCCGAGCTGTTTCCGGTGGACCCGGAGCGGCCGATGCGCTGCCCGCCGCCCACCGACTGCCCTGCCTTCACGGAGATCGCGGACAGATGGGCGTACTGCGTGTAGCGGCCGTCGGCGTGCCGGATGACCACCTGGTAGCCGAAGGAGCCGCCCCACCCCGAGGTGACGACCTTGCCGGACGCGACCGCCTTCACGGAGGTCCCGGTGGGCACCGGGAAGTCGACGCCGGTGTGGTAGCCCTTCGACCAGGCCGAGCCCGCCTTGCGGTACGGGGTGCCGAGGGAGGCGTTCACCGGGGCGACCAGGCCCGTGTCCGTGGCCTTCTTCGCGGTCTCCTCGGTGCCGGAGGAGGTGGTCTTCTTCACCGAGGTGGTGTCGGCGGTGGTGGTCGTACCGGCGGCGGCCCGCAGTTTCAGCCGCTGCCCGGGCAGGATCAGGTCGGGGTCGGCGCCGACGGCCTTCCGGTTGGCGGCGTAGAGCTGCCGCCAGCCGCCGCGCACCTTCTGGGCGTCCGCGATCCCCGAGAGCGAGTCGCCGCGGACCACGGTGTACATCTCGGCGGTCCCGGCCCGCGACTGCGGGGTGGTCTGCGGCTGGACGTCCTGAACTGAGGCCGACTTCTTGGTGAGGGGCTGGATGTCCGGCGTGGAGCCCCCGCGGGTGAGCCCGGCCCGCACCGAACACGCCGGCCAGGCGCCCGGGCCCTGTCCGTCCAGCACCTTCTCGGCCACGGCGATCTGCTGGTCCTTGGTGGCCAGATCCGCGCGTGCCGCGTACCGGGTGCCGCCGTACGCCTCCCAGGTCGACTGGGTGAACTGGAGCCCGCCGTAGTAGCCGTTGCCGGTGTTGATGCTCCAGTTGTTGCTGGACTCGCAGGCGGCGACCTTGTTCCAGGTGTCCACGTCGGCCGCGTGGGCCGTGCCGGTGCCGATGAGCGGGACCGCGATGCCGACGCCGCCCGCCGTGACGGTGAGCGAGGCGCGGTTGATCCTGTTCGGCTGATACCGGCGGTGCCGGCCGCGTACGGCCATGGAGGCCTCCCCCTACAACATGCGTCATGCGTCAGGAGGGGCAAAAGTAAGCGCGGCGAACAGGCCATGACAAGACGGCAATCGGCCTCTTCGGGGCGGCCGTCGGGCCGGTGTCCCCGGCTGAACGCAACAAGGCGCGCGAACCGTATCCCTGGTGTGCGGCCGGTCCCCCGACAAGCCAGGATGGCCGGTGGACAATACTGACAAGCACGACCGGCAGCAGAGCGTTACATGACCTACGCGATCCACGGGATCTTTTGGGAGCAGGCGGTATGAGCACAACAGCGCAGATCGGCGTCACGGGCCTGGCGGTCATGGGCCGCAACCTGGCCCGCAACTTCGCCCGCAACGGCTATACGGTCGCCCTGCACAACCGGACCGCGTCGCGCACGCACGCCCTGGTCGAGGAGTTCGGCTCCGAGGGCGACTTCATCGCGGCCGAGACCGCGAAGGAGTTCGTGGCGGCTCTGGAGCGGCCGCGCCGTCTGGTCATCATGGTCAAGGCCGGTGAGCCGACCGACGCGGTGATCCAGGAGTTCGCCCCGCTCCTCGAACCCGGCGACATGATCATCGACGGTGGCAACGCGCACTTCGCGGACACCCGGCGCCGGGAGCGCGAACTGCGGGAGCAGGGCATCCACTTCGTGGGCATGGGGGTCTCCGGCGGCGAGGAGGGCGCGCTGCACGGGCCGAGCATCATGCCGGGCGGCCCGAAGGAGTCGTACGACTCCCTCGGCCCGATGCTGGAGAAGATCTCCGCGAAGGCGGCGGACGGTGCGCCCTGTGTGACGCACGTCGGTCCCGACGGGGCCGGGCACTTCGTGAAGATGGTCCACAACGGCATCGAGTACGCCGACATGCAGCTGATCGGTGAGGCCTACCAGTTGCTGCGGGACGTGGCCGGGTACTCCCCCGCCCAGATCGCCGACATCTTCCGCACGTGGAACACCGGTCGCCTGGACTCGTACCTGATCGAGATCACGGCCGAGGTGCTCTCCCACGTGGACGCGGCGACCGGCAAGCCGTTCGTGGACGTGGTGGTGGACCAGGCCGAGCAGAAGGGGACCGGCCGCTGGACCGTCCAGATCGCCCTCGACCTGGGTGTCCCGGTGTCGGGCATCGCGGAGGCGGTCTTCGCGCGGTCGCTGTCCGGCCACGCGGAGTTGCGGGAGGCGTCCCGCGGTCTCGCCGGGCCCAAGGCGTCCCCTCTGTCGGAGTCCGAGGCGGGTGCCTTCGCGGACCGTGTGGAGCAGGCGCTGTACGCGTCGAAGATCGTGTCGTACACGCAGGGCTTCCATGAGATCGCGGCCGCCCGCGAGGAGTACGACTGGGACATCGACCTCGGTGCCGTCTCCGCGATCTGGCGCGGCGGCTGCATCATTCGGGCGGCCTTCCTGGACCGTATCCGGTCGGCCTACGACACCCGCGCGGACCTGCCGAGCCTGCTCTCCGACGACACCTTCGCCCAGGAGATCGCCTCGGCGCAGGACGACTGGCGCGACGTGATCATCGCGGCGACGCGGCAGGGGGTGCCGGTGCCCGGGTTCTCGGCGGCGCTGGCGTACTACGACGCGCTGCGCGCGGAGCGTCTTCCGGCCGCACTCACCCAGGGACAGCGGGACTTCTTCGGTGCGCACACGTACCGGCGGACGGACCGGGACGGGTCGTTCCACACGCTGTGGGGCGGCGACCGGTCCGAGGTGACCGGCTAGCCATGGCCGTTGCAGGGAGGAGGGCCGCCGGTCGGCGGCCCTCCTCTTGTGCGTTCACCCGGGATGCGGGATGTGCGTGCAGCGGCTGCGTGGACATCAGCCATCAACAGGCGGAGGTGCCAGTCGCGGTCAGCTGAGCGGCGGCCCGGGTTCCGGGTTCGGTACCGGCTCAGGGCCCGGCGGGATCGGGGACGGCGCCGGATCGGGGGCCGGGACGGGTCCCGGGGCCGGGTTCGGGTCCGGGGGCGACGGGGGCTCCGGGGTCGGGCCCGGTGTGGGGACCGGGCCGGGGCCCGGGGTGGGACCCGGTGGGACGGGGTCGGGGAACGGGTTCGTCATGAGGTCCTCCAGCCAGTCGGTCGACGTCGGCTCTGGACTACTCCCCGCGTACCCATGAGCCCTCCCGGCAGTCACCCGTCCGCATGACGGCGCGGCCCGCGTGCGCTGCCTTCTCGTGACGGCGAGGTCAGCTCAGAAACCCTCAGGATGAGCCGTCAGCCACGCCTGCGCCGCGTCGAGCAGTTCCGGGGTGGCCGCCGGGGCCTCATCGGGATGGCGCTCGGCCCACTTGACGACGTACGGGCAGAGCGGGGCGACCGGGATGCCCTCGCGGGCCGCGATGGTGTAGAGCTCGCGGGTCAGGGAGCCCGCGATGCCCTTCCCCTCGTGCGCCGGCTCCACGATGGTGTGGACCGGGACCAGGGCCCGCTCCGGCGATTCGAGCACGAAGTACTGGATGTGGCCGACGACTTCGCCTCCCCCGGAACCGAAGGCCTCCAGGCGGCCGGCCTGTCGGTCGTCACGGATCTCGATGTCGCTCATGAACACGCTCCTGGTCCAAGGTCGTGGCGCGTCGCGTCGGGGTCAGGCCGACACCGCCTGCGGACTGCGCTCCTGGTCCGAACCCGGCACCGGCTCGGACGGGTCGGACCCCAGCGCCACGACACGGTTGTCGCGGTCCACGTGCACGACCCGGGGTTCGAGTGCCCGCGCCTCGGCGTCGGTCACTTGAGCGTAACTGATGATGATCACCAGATCGCCGGGGTGGACGAGATGGGCGGCGGCACCGTTGATACCGATCACGCCCGAACCACGCTCGCCCTTGATGACGTACGTCTCCAGCCGGGCGCCGTTGGTGATGTCGACGATGTGGACGAGCTCACCGGGCAACAGGTCGGCGGCGTCGAGAAGGTCCGCGTCGATGGTCACCGATCCCACGTAGTGCAGGTCGGCCTGGGTGACGGTGGCTCGGTGGATCTTGGACTTGAACATGGTGCGCAGCATTTTGAACTCCTGGAAGACGGCTCCCTGCCAGCTTTCTGCAGGTCAAGGGCTTTTTTCACTCTACAACGGCAGGCTTCGCACTGATTTCCCGCCTGCTGTTCAGGTACCGACGCTGACCGATCACTGAGATTCCTGATGCAGTGCCAGGCAGACGTGAAGGCATCCCAGAGCATTCGCTCTGCCCATGAGGGCCGCAGGCGGAACCAGGTTAAGGAACGGCACTCCGGAGCACACTGAGAGCCCCGTCACGTGGGTATGCCGTGACGTGGGCAGAGGGTGACGCCTGCTGGACATTGCATTCCGGCTGCCTTCACCCGGTGATCCTGCCTGCCAGGGCATCGAGTAGCGCGACGGCCTCACGGCGGCTCAACAGCTCATGAAAGCGCTCGTTGCGGAAGGTTCGCAGGCATGCGTAGCAGCTGCTCTCCGGGCCGCACTCGCAGGCGTCCACGCGGGCGAGCGCGGCTTCGACAACCGGTGCGAGACGCTCTCCGATCCGGATCACGTTTCCCGCGCCGCCCGGCGTGGTGTCGAAGAACAGCAGCGAGGGCATCCCGTCGGTTCCCGTATGGACCGTGCCGTCGATGTCGTCACGGCTGATCTCCAGAAGGGTGGCCGAGCCCTCCAACAGAGCGTAGACGCCGGAACGGAGGCGTTCCTGCGTTGCCGAGAGGGCGGTGAACGGGTCGAGGTGGATCTGGAGGAAGTCAGTCTGGTAGCGGTGCGCAAGGGAGACGACCCTCAGGGGACCGGTGCACTGGGTGTCCTTCAGCAGATGCGGGTGGCCCGCGCGCCGGTTGCCCGCCCGAGCGTGCGGCTGGCCCCAGCCGCACCAGTCGCAGATCTCGTAGCCGGCGCCGCCCGGCCCTTCCGAGACGACGACCATCTCGCCCCGTGCCCCCGCCGACCAGGCCGTGGTGTGGCCGGAGGTGAAAGCCGTCACCCCGTCCTGCACATCGGCGGTGGCGGTGGACATGTGGACATCGCCGTACCAGGACCGGCGCGGCGGGCTCTGTCCTGGTCGGCGCTGGGGCCCGCGTGCGGCGACGAAGCCGTACACGGGCTCGATGTAGCGGCGCGGCGCGGTGATGGACACCGTGCCGCAGGCGGTGCAGGTGGGATCCACGGGCTCGGTGGCCTCCGCGTAGCGCCCGCAGGTGCCGCACACGGTGTAGTGACGGCTCACCAACTCGCGATCGGGCAGGCGGTAGACGCCGGCGGAGGCCCAGAGCCGACCGCCGGCCACGATCTCGGCACCCGGCGCGTACTCGTGGACGGCGGCGCTCAGATCGCGGGTGAGTTCGAGCTGGCCGGCGACGGCGCCGCCGTCCTGCGGGATGCGTAGTTCGACGGTGTCGACGGGGAATCCGTACTTGGGCAGTACGTTGCGGTTGGCGAGGACACCGAGCAGGTCGCGTTTGGTCAGTGTGTTGATGACCTTCTGGTACATGTCGGCCAACCGGTATTTGCGGTCGTTGGCCGCCTGGTCACGGCGTTCGGTGTAGGCGGTGACGTCCTGGTCGAGGATCTGCTGCGCGGCCCGCAGCAGACGGTCCAGTTCGCCGACCCAGGCGTCGGATTCCACGCCGATCTCGTCCTGGACGTTCTCGGGGAGTACCTGGCGCAGCGAGTCGGTGACGCTGTCCGGAACGGGCGTCAGCCAGTCGTGCACTGTGTGGGCGGCGATCTCGCCGGTGGTGTCGTCGGGCAGGAAGAACTCGCCCGCCGTCCGCCAGATGCGGCCCCGTTCCTCCTTCATGGCGCGGAAGAAGGCGGCGAGGGCGATGGAGTGGGCGTGGCGGCGGTCGATGCGGACGTTGTCGACGGGGACGATCGGGGCTCGGACCTCCCCGGCGATCATCCGCTGGGGTTCCGCGTACCGCGCGAGGTCGTGGGGACGTCGCTGGGCATAGGTGAGGACGAGGGCGGCGGAGTCCGAGCGCCGCCCCGCGCGTCCGGCGCGCTGCACATAGTTGGCGGTGGAGGGCGGCATGTTGCGCAGAACGACGGCCTGCAACTCGCCGACATCGACGCCAAGTTCGAACGTGGTGGAACAGGAAAGGGCGTTGACCTGGCCGCGGACGAACTCGCCCTGGATCTCCGCGGCCTTCTCACCGGTCCACTGCGCCGTGTGTTCCTGGGCCTTCAGCGGGACCGGGTCGAAGGAGAGGTAGAGACGGCGGAGGTGGCCGTCCGACTCGTTGGTCGGCTTGTACTCCTCCAGGCGGCCCGTGCAACGCAGCGTGGGGCAGATTCCCCGTACGGACACGGCGACGACGCGGCGGCAGCGTTCACAGGCGTAGAGCGGTTCGCTGTCCGCTGTTACGGGCCGCAGGCGCAGCCAGGCGTGGTCGAGTCGGCGGACCACTCCGATGCCGGACTGGCTCTCCCCCGGTAGCCAGTCGACGAGGTATCCGGTGGTGAGGTCGGTCCACAGGCGGCTCAGTGTCTCCAGCGCGGCGGCTCGCCGGTCGCCCGGGTGGCCGAGCGCGTCGAGCACCCGCTCCAGGTAGTCGACGCGGCGGTTGGAGACGCCTGCCGCGCTGGGCAGCCAGCTGATCACCTTCCGCGCGCCGTCGGAGCCCTTGGATCGGACCCAGACGGGTCCGCGGCGCGGGGCGAACGCCTCGTCGCCCGCGTCCACCTCCTCGGGCATGGTGAGGGCGCCCTGGTTGCGCACGGTGCGCAGCAGTTCCTGCACCAGCCGCCAGGCTTCGTCGTCCGTCAGGCCGAGAGAAGTCAGGACAGCGGGCGGCTGCCAGAAGGGCTCACGGTCGAGGTTGACACGGAGCAGGCCGACGCCTTCGAGTGACTGGCGGTCGTCGAGGCTGAGCACTTCCTGCATGACCCACAGGGCTGCCTCGCGCTGCTTGGCCTGCCGGGAGTCATTGCGGCGGAAGACTCCGGCTCGGTCGGCCGCGCGGACCGTGTGGGCCACGAGATCGTCGATGTGCAGCGGTTCGTCAGGGTCGGGGCAGCCCTTCAGAGCGGCCTGCGTCATCAGGCGCCGGTGCTGGATGCGGGTGTAGGAGTCCTCGAGGTAGGGGGCGAAGTACGCCGCGGCCTGCCGGCTGTCGCTGAAGAACAGGAGTTTGCGGCCCTGTCCGGGCAGTGCGGCGGCGGGGCCTTCGGTCGCCGGGGGCAGCGCCTGGTAGAGGGCGGTGCCGAGGACCGAGGCCGCGGCCTCGTTGCCGGTCTCGAAGAGGCGGATCATGCCGTGGCCGCGAGCACCGCAGGCCAGACAGGAGGCCGGGGTTCCGTCGTGGGTGTCGAGCTGGTGGACGCGGCGCAGCTCGCCTCCCTGGCATGCGTGCGCCGTGCAGGCCGCCGTCCCGGCGGGGTACACGGCCGCGCAGCGGGTGCACAGCCGGCGTTCGCTGAGACCGCCCTTGGTGCTCTCGCCGAGGATTTCGTCGTCCTCGTCCACGCCCGCGCCCGAGTCGTCGCCGTCCAGGAGCAGCCAGGTGTGGGGCTTGGCGGGGGACTTGCGGTGCACGAAACGGGGTCGTGCACCCGGCCCGTCAAGGCTGCCGTGCAGGTGGACGGCACCGCAGCGGCGGCAGGCGCCCAGTTCGAAGGAGGGACGTGCGCAGTGTGCGCAGCTCTCGTGGCGCGCCAGGTCGAGATGGGGGCCGGCCGGGTCGAGGCAGGTGAAGGCGCCTTCGGTGGCGCGTGCGAACAGGTGGTAGCGGGCGGACAGTACAGGTGCGCCGTCGGTGTCGGTCAGCCGGCTGGCGAGCTGGATGAGCGCGGTGACGGCGGCGGGTCCCACCGGGTCGCCCGGGAAGACGGTCTGCGCGATCTCGCGGACGGGACGGGGCCCTTCGGAGAGGGCTCGGCGCAGGGCGGCGGTCCCTGCTTCGGCGGCGAGGGCCGCTGCAGGGGTGGTGGTGGCCAGTCCCCGCATGCGCGCGGCCGACACGATGTCGGGGCCGGGGTCGGCCATGGCGGCCAGGCGCAGGTACTCGATGGTCGGCAGTGGCCCCCAGTGCGGGCCGTCGGGTGTGCCCACCCGGGTCGCCGTGACAAGGTCCTGTCCGGCCTGGTCGTCGGCGTCCCAGTGGAAGGGGACGTCGAAGAGGGCCTGGGCGAAGGCGGTGACGGCGGCGGGGTTCTCCTCCGCGCCTACGGTGGCGCTCGTGGCGATGGCCTGGATTTCGCGTCCCTGGCTCACCCGGTCCTTCAGCCGGCGCAGCAGCATGGCCAGTTCGGCGCCGCGTGCCCCGTCGTAGACGTGCGCCTCGTCGACGACGACGAACCTCCAGCCGCCCGCGTGGTCCCCCTCGAAGAGGTCCATGTCCTGGGGGCGGAGCAGCAGGTACTCCAGCATGGCGTAGTTGGTGAGGAGGATGTGGGGCGGAGTGGCGCGCATCTCGCGGCGGCTGAGCAGTTCGTTCGGCAGGCGCGGCTCGCCGGGGTTGAGCTGTTCGAAGGTGTCGGCTGCGCGACGCGGATCGTCCCTCGTGTCGCCGGTGTAGCGGCCGAACGTGATGTGGGGCGCCGCGTTCAGCAGTCGGCGCAGCCGCTTCATCTGATCGTTGGCCAGGGCGTTCATCGGGTACAGCAACAAGGCACGGATGCCGGGGCCGAGGGTGCCGCGGGCGTGCTCGGCAGCGAGCTCGTTGAGGATGGGCAGCAGGAAGCTCTCGGTCTTGCCCGATCCGGTGCCGGTGGCGACGACGAGGTTGCGTCCGGCCACGGCCTTGCGCAGTGCCTGCTCCTGGTGTCGGTACAGGGGGCGGTCGGCCGGCAGGGCGGGGCCTGTCAGCTGCCGGAACGCCGGATCCAGTACGCCTTCGCCGATGAGCTCGTCGAGCGTGGCGCCCGGCGCGTAGGCGGGGGTGGCCTCCAGCAGCGGGCCCTTGGTGAGCAGGGGGCTCGTGTCGATGGCGTGGGCGAGGGCCTCGGCGAGGCGGGGTTCGCGCAGCGGCAGCAGGGACCGCAGGTAGCGGCGGTAGGTGTCGCTGATCAGTACGGACGTGTCAAGGGGGTCGAGGCTGTGCAACGGCTGGCTCCGGGGCGGCGGTCGGTGGGACGGGGGGCGGGGCGCGCTGGCGGGTGGACTGTCGCGGAGCGGCGGCGGAAAGCCGGTGGGGCTGCTCGGTCCGCGTCGGCCGGAACGGCTTGATCCGAGCAGGCCGGGGTGGCTGTCTCCGGCCGGGCTCAGCCGGTGGCCTGCACGGTCTCTGCGATGACCAGGCATTCCGCGAGGGCGAGGTCGACGGCGGTGAGGTCGGGCGCGTGGGCGGCGATGGACGTCCACAACGGCCGCAGTCCTCCCTCCAGTTTGGCGGCCCGTGTGTCTCCCGCAGCGGCCAGCCGGGCGATCAGCGCGCACCCGAGGGAGAACTGGGGCACCCGCATCCAGGCCTCTTCGGGGCCGTGCAGAGGGCCGGGTTCGCGGTCGCGGAACGCCCGCGCCAGGATTTGGTGTCCGTCGTCGAGATAGAACGCGACCGCCTCCAGCCACTCGCCGCACTCCTCGCGCACGGCGTAGGACTGGAGGGTGCGCCGGTCGCGGAACGTCTGCCAGGCGGCTTCGGCCCGGGTGTCGGTGTCCAGGAGACCGCGCGGTACGACCCGCGCGGTCCGCCACACGGCCTGCTGCTGGATGTCGGGGAGTTGGTCCAGAGCTCGGGCGTGGGTGTCGAACCGGCCGACCGTGCGGCTCGGGTCGTCGCGGCCGGCCAGAAGTACGGCACCGGCGTCGCCCAGGAACTGCCCCACCTCGTGAAGGAGTTCTGCCTCCTCCGGGTACAACTCGTCGATGCCGTAGGACGGGTCGTCGGACAGGTACGGCAGCAGCGGTGCCGTGAGCAGCAGCGCGCACAGTGGAGCACGCCGCCAGACGGGGCGTACGGCGGCCGGGTCCGCCACCTCCCGTACGCGCAGGGCGGCCAGGCCGCTGCCCACCAGCGCGGAGGCGAGCTCGCCGGACCGCAGAGCGGAGTCGGCCGCTCCCACGAGGGCATCGGGTCCGGCCTCCCCCAGGGCGCGCAGGCACTCGGCGGGTGCCGTCTCCTTCGCTCCGCATGTCTGCAGGTCCCGGCCTCGGGCGGCCACGATCCACTGGTAGGGGATGGCATCGGTGCCTCGGGGCAGCATTCCGCGTCCGCCCAGATACTGCGTGGTCCCGGCTGCGGCGGTGTCGTCGGTGATCGGCGAGGTCCAGAGGGAGTGGCGCAGCACCAGGGTGTCGCGGTCGCGCAGGCGGGGCCAGGCGGGTGCGGGGCCGGACGCGGGGGTTCCCGCGCGCAGGCTCACGACGAGTGGCCCGGCCGACCGCCAGGCGGCGGGCAGTGGGATACGTCCGCTGTCGTCGACCGGCACGGTCAGCGGCTGCTGCCACGGGGCGAGGACCGTGTGGAGCCGCGCGGTCAGTTCGCCGGGATGGCGAAGTCCCCGCAACAGCAGTCCGGTGCCGTCCGGTACGACGTCTTCCGCAATGGGCTGGGTGCGGACGGTTCCGACATGGACGCTCTGCCCCGCGACGAGCAGCCGCAACTCGGCCTTGGCGCAGTCGCGAACGGTGTCCGTCAGCGCGGCGAGGGCATAGCGGAGGTCGCCCTTGCGGGTCCGGGTGCGGCGTTCCGGCCGCAGGGTGTGCAGGGTCGTCGTGCCCCCGACGACCAGCGCCAGTTCGGGGGTCACGGCCACGGCCTGTTCCGGCAGGCGTACGGTCAGGGCGCTGTCCCGCGCCAAGTCGGCCGCGTCGATGTCGAGCGGCCGGACGGACCAGGAGAGGGGCCGGCCGTCGACCTCCAGGCGGACTTCGGAGTGCGGGACGAACGCCTGGACCTGGAACTCGCTTGTTCCGTCGCGCAGTACGAGTCCTCTGGCGATCTCGTACCGGGCGAACCGGACCGTGCTCTCGGAGGCGGTGACCTGCCCGGTGGTGCGGAGGTCGAGCCGCGCGGGCGCGAGTCCGCCGTACGGGGCGAGCAGGCGCCATTCGGCGGAGGGCGTGGCTTCGACGCCCTCGACGAGGAAGGCGGTGAGCCGCCAACGGCCCCGCTGTCGGCCGGGGCGGTGGACGAGGAGTTCGTACGGGCCGAGCAGCGGGCCGGGTACGTGCTGCCAGGGTTCGAGAAGGGCGCCGGGCGCGCCGGTCAGGCAGGCCAGTGGTTCCTCGTGGCCGGGGCGGCGCACCTCGACCTGCCAGGGCAGTGTCTCGCCCGGTCGGCGCCGGAGCCGGAGCGCGGGCGGCCGGTGCCATACCGGTGCTCCGTCCTCGCCGGTGAGCCAGGGCAGCGCCGCGCCGCCCTCCCAGCCGAACGACCGTCCCGCGGCCACGTCCAGCCAGCTGTCCGGGGCCGCCTGGGAGGTACGCAGGCGAGTCACGCCTGCCAGGGACACCTTGCTGAGGGTCCAGCCGGTCCAGCCGTACGGGGTGGGCAGCTCGACGGCCGCGACCTGCGCGCCCTCCGTCTCCAGGGTGCCTACGTGCAGGAGGTGGATCTCGGCTACGGGCAGTGGCTCGTCCAGCGGGAGCCGGTGGCCGTCTGCGGCGAAGGCCAGCAGGACGGTGTGGGGGTCGACGACGGCCGACGCATGGGTCGTTCCGGCCGGGTCGGTGGCCTCGACGCGCCGGACGGGACCGGGCAGGACCCAGTGCGGCGGGGACACGGTGAATGACTCGCCGTCGGCGGCCAGTTGCCAGTCCGGTGCTGCTGCCGCCCGGCGGCCGGGCAGGGTCAGCACGACGCTGCCTGCGCCGGGCCCGAGGCGGAGTTCCGGAGGAGTTGTCGCGGTCCAGGTCGCGGGGTCGCGCGGAGGGGTGTGCGCCAGGTTGGCGGCGACCGGCGGGTGCCAGGTCCAGCCGAGCGAGCGGGCCGCCTCCTGTGCGGCCGTGATCCAGCGCGAGTCGGTCGCGGCCTCGGCCCAACGCGCTTCGGTCGCTGGTGCGTTCAGGTCGGTGCGAGGGCGGCCCAGGTCCGGACGGGCCGCGACGATACGGGCCCGTGCCTCGGACAACAGTTGTCCAAGGCGGAGGGACTCGCCCTGCTCCCCCAGTGCCACGGCGTGGACCGTGCAGGCGGGCCAGCGGGCGAACACCATGTCCTGCGGCAGACTTGACCGGTCGGCAAGCAGCACGTGGGCCACCAGCGCCTCCATGACGAGTGTGGTCCGCCGGACGACGGACTCCGGTCCGCCGTCACCCGCCGGTTCCCCCGCCTCGCGCCACGCCCGCTCGCAGTCGTCCAGCAACCGCGCCGGATCCACCAGCATGTTTCCCTCCCCGCCCGGTCTGTACTTCCTTGCCGTACAGACCGGCTGATGTTTACCTTTTTACCATTCCTTCACGCCGGGACCACAGGGACTCCGCGGGCGAAAGGGGATGCAACCAGTGGGTGTGACACGTTGTCAGTGGCGTGTGCTCCCATACGAGAGGGCTGGTTGCGCAGCGGTTCAGCACAGGGGGGCTCATCCATGACGACGGATGTCGAGGCCGGGACGCCGGCCGCGTTGCACGCGGAACTTCTGGCGGCGGCAGGTCCGGAGCGCGTCCTGACTCCGGTGGCCTTGCGGCGACTGCTGGTCGGCGTGGACAAGGCCGTGCTCGTCGAAGCGCTCAGTCGGGTCGTGCGGGAGGGCGTCACCCTCCCCGCCAACGTGGCAGCCTCGTTCGGCGTGCCGGCCGGCGGCCCCGTGGCACCGTCGAGTCCGGACCGTCTCACGCCCGCAAGGACTCCGGGCGAGGCGCCTGCCGCCGCCACCCAGCTTCCCGCCATCCCCGCCCAGAAGGCGCCGGGGCCCGCGTTCACCATCGAGCTGGGCCCGGACAGCCGGCTGGACCTGGCCGCGCTGACCATAGAAGGGCTACGCCCTGACTCGGCATCAGCCGTCATGGCGCCGTCTGTCTCGGTCACCTCGTTCTCGGCGTCGTCCGTAGGGACCCCGTCCGTCCCGGCTCCGAAGCCACCGCCCCGCGATGTCTCCGACTCCGCTGAGGCGGCGTTCGAGGAATCCCCCGCGGGCCGGCCCGAGTTCAACTCGCTGAAGTACTACCGCAAGGTGATCGGCAAGTACCCGCTTCTTTCCCGGGAGCAGGAGGCGGAACTGGCCCAAGCCATTGAGGCGGGACTGCTGGCGCGCGAGAAACTGGACGAGGCCGGCCGGAAGATCGCCCCGAAACTCCGCCGCGAGCTTGAACAGCTCGCCCTGCTCGGCGAAAGGGCCTTCACGGAGTTCGCCCACTCGAACCTCCGACTGGTGGTGAGCTTCGCCGTCAGATACAGCGGGCCTGGGCTGGACCTCATGGATCTGATCCAGGAGGGCAACGCAGGAATGGTCCACGCGGTCGAGATGTTCGACCACCGCAAGGGCTTCAAGTTCTCTACCTACGCCGTGAACTGGATTCGTCAGGCGATCCAGCGGGCCATAGCAGACCAGAGCCGCACAGTCCGGCTTCCGGTGTACGCCCACGACACGTTGGCTGCACTGAACAAGAGCGCGCAGGAACTGGGCCACGACACGCCTGCCGATGCACTCCCAGCCGTAGCCGCCCGCGCGGGGGTACCGCTGGACAAGGCATCCGACCTTCTGTCTCAGGTGCGCCACACCGTCCCGTTCGAGGAGTTGACCGAGGCGATCGGTGACGACGCTCTGCACGAGGAGGCGGACCGTGGCGTCCAGGGACCGCACTGGGCCGAACCCGACGCCCACTACAGGGACATGTCACCGGAAGAGGTTCATGCGCTACTCGACTGCCTCACCGAACGGGAACACCTCGTGATGACCCTTCGGCACGGGCTCGACGGCGGGCCCGAGCTGACCCTCGATGCCATCGGCTGGGACCTGGGTGTCACCCGGGAACGGATACGGCAGATCGAGTCCAAGGCCGTGACGAAGCTGCGCGGACAGATGGTCGAGAACCAGATCCGCGCCACCAGTCCCGTGGTCGCACCGCCGTCCGCCGTTGGGCGTGTACGCAGGAAGGTGTACCCACCCGGGATCATCGTGGTCGGCCACCAGACGATCCACGTCAGTGCAGCGTGGTGCAGGAAGACAGTC
The DNA here is from genome assembly GCF_044903305.1 of Streptomyces sp. NPDC019531. Classification (NCBI taxonomy): domain Bacteria; kingdom Bacillati; phylum Actinomycetota; class Actinomycetes; order Kitasatosporales; family Streptomycetaceae; genus Streptomyces; species Streptomyces sp. NPDC019531. Next base: position 159,248 of record NZ_JBJDQL010000006.1, read on the forward strand.
ACTGTCCTGATCGAGGACGACTGGGTTCGGGTTGTCGACGGGGGGCACCAGATCGCGGCCGCTCCCCGGCTTCACCTCACGGGTTCCCACCAGATCTACGGCATCGCCGACTGAACCACGTCGTTGCCTCACCCCGACAGGAACTCGCCGGGCCGCCCGTTGTACGACACGTACAGCGCTTCCCGGGCCCGGACACCTACGACGCCCCAGACCACCACGGCGGTCTGCAGACTCGGCTCGGGGGTCAACCCCACCACCGATCCGGATGAGCGCCCCATCGCTTCGGCGCACCGCCGCGGGCATCGTGGAGGGCAGTTGACAGCCCGGACGGCCAAGGACGTGCAACGGTGATCAATTACAAGCGCGCGCTGGGCGGCGCACTCACACTGGCCGTGGCGATGGGTGTCGTGGGCAGCGTACTGCCGGCCACTGCCACCGCGGCCCCCGCCGCGGAGTCCACCGCCGGGGAATCCACGCACCACGCCGACGACGCGCGGCTGCGCGCCTTGCTGCACCGGCTGACCACGGTCGACGGCGCGCCCGGAGCACTGGCCGAGGTGCGGGAACAGCACCGCAGCACGGTGCTGACGAGCGGTGTCGCGGACGTCGAGAGCCGCGCGCCGGTGCACCGCGACAGCAGGTTCCGGATCGGCAGCATGACCAAGACGTTCACGGCGACGGTGATGCTGCAGCTGGTCGGGGAGCAGCGGGTCGACCTCGACGCGCCGGTGGAGCGCTACCTGCCCGGCGTCGTCCGCGGCCACGGCAATGACGGGCGCAAGATCACTGTGCGGCAGATCCTCCAGCACACGAGCGGCCTGCCCGACTTCCTCGCCTACCTCAAGCCGCAGGATTTCGTCCAGGACCCGATGGCCCACCACGACCCCCGTGATTTCGTGAAGCTGGCGCTCGCCCATCCTCCGACGTTCAAGCCGGGCACCGACTGGAAGTACTCCAACACCGGCTACGTGCTGGCCGGCATGATCATCGAGAGGGTGACCGGCCGCTCGTACGGTGAGGAACTGCAGCGGCGCATCATCGAGCCGCTGGACCTGCGCGGGACGTCCTTCCCGGGCGACGACCCGGCGATCCCCGGACCGCACCCGCGCGGATACGCGCAGGCGGGCCCGGACGCGCCGCTCATGGACATCACCGCGATCAACCCCACGGCCGGCGGCACAGCCGGCGGGATCATCTCCAGCGGCACCGACGTCAACCGGTTCCTGGGCGCGCTCATCGGCGGCAAGCTGCTGCCCCCGGCCCAGCTCAAGGAGATGATGACGACCCGCCCGACCGGCAGCTCGGACGGCCGCGCGTACGGCCTCGGCCTGGAGAGCATGCCGCTGCCCGGCGGCGGCCTCTACTGGGGACACACCGGCGACTTCCTCGGATACGAGACGGCCGCCGGCGCCAAGGTCGACGGCAGGCAGGCCACGGTCATGGTGAACCTCGGTCCGGGCAGCTCGGACGCGCAGAGCGACGACATCCAGGCCGCCATCGAGACGGCGCTTTCCCAGGCGGCCCTTGCTCGCGCGGATACGGCACGGGCGCGATGCGGCTGAGGACGCGATAGCGGCGGGTGTCGGGCGCGGCGGCGACCTGAAGATTCACCGTCACCGGCGCACCGCGTCATTCCGGAGGAATGGGAAACTCGAATTCGGGACGGTCCCACGGCACGGCGGGCGGGTTCGCGAGCGCGGTACCGGTCCGCACTGCACCGACGCGGTGGTAGAAGTCCTCGGCGGGAAGATGCGACACGACCTTGACGCGGTCGAGCCCGGCGACACGGGCCTCGGACTGCATGTGCGCGACGAGCAGCCGTCCAATACCACGTCCTTGCGCTTCGTCGGCGACGAACAGCAGGTCGAGCTCCGGTGGAGCGAGGACGAGCGAGTAGAACCCGATGACCCGGCCTCCATGCTCATCGGCGCCGACGGCTACGAAGGCGCGGTGGGCTTCGATGTAATCAGGACCGACCCGGTAGCCCGCCACAGCGGCTGCGTACTTGCCCTCGTAGGCGCCTGAGCCACGCACGAGCCGCGTGAGCCGTTTGGCATCCCGCGCGACTGCCCTCCGTATCGTGATCGGCTGGCTGATCGGAGAAGTGCGTGAACTCATCGGGAGAGTATTTCGCACCGTGGAGTACCTCCCTGCGGCGGGTCGGCTGCTCGGGCAGGCGTTCCCGCACCGCTCCCGGGGACCACTCGTGCGAGCGCAACCGAAGCAAGGTCCGCGGTCGGGGCCTTGGCCAGTCCGTCCACACCACGAAGGCGCGCACCACTGCGTCGCCCGGATCGCGGGCGGTGGCACCGCCGGCTCCGGTCTGCGGAAACGCTCGGCGACCGGATCGTTCGCGCGCTGCGGCCGGAGGCGGGGCCTGCCGCCGCGCGCGTACGGTGGACGTATGGCCGGACGGGTACGCCGTCGCGGGCACTGCTGACAGCCGCGGCGGACGACCGCCCGACGCAATGCGGTGTTCTGCTCCCCCACAGGAGGGAAAGGCAATGCCCGAGCACAGGGTCGGCACACAGAAGGAATTCGAGGCAGCCCGAGAGGAACTGCTCGCGCAGGAGAAGGAACTCACCCGGCGCAGCGACGAGCTCGCGCGCAAGCGCAGGGAGCTTCCCTGGGTACCGGTCGGGAAGGAATACCGCTTCGAGACCGAGGACGGAACCAGGTCCCTCGCGGACCTCTTCGACGGGCGTTCCCAACTGCTCGTCTACCACTTCATGTTCGGCCCACCGTACGAGGCCGGCTGTCCGGTGTGCTCCTCGATCGCAGACACCCTCGATCCCAGCGCGGTCCATCTCAAGGCCCGCGACGTGACGTTGATCTGCTCCTCGCGGGCGCCGCTCGACAAGCTGGTCGCCTACCGGGGGCGGATGGGCTGGAGCTTCGACTGGGTCTCCACCGTCGGCAGCGACTTCCACCGCGACCTCGGCTTCCTGCACACCGAGGAGGAGCTGAGGCCGTTCCTCGACGGCGAGATCCCGGCGACCGTGAGTCAGATGGCGCAGGCGTGCGGTACGGACGTGCTCGGGTACGTCACCGAGGGGCCCGGGCTGAGCGCCTACGCGCTCTCGGACGGCTCCGTCCACCGGACGTACGTCACCACCGCGCGTGGCCTCGAACCCGCCATGGCCTACTACGGTCTCCTCGACCGAGCGCCCAGGGGCCGCCACGAGGAGGGCGAGGAGACGCACTGGCTGCGCCGCCACGACGAGTACGGCAAGAACTGAGGCAAGGCTTGACACGTCCTGCTCCAGCCACGGGTCGTAGCCGACGGCCGCACTGTCGTGGCCTGCTCTGAGCGGACACCCCAGCCAGACCGCGTCATCTGCTCTTCCCGCACTGACATCGCGCAGGAGACGAGGGCGTGTTTCCCTGGAAGTGGCTCTCAGGAGAACGCTCATGCGTGACATCCGGAACTCCGTGTTCGCCCCCACTCGGCCGACCGCGCCGACCGGAGGTGGCGGGGCGTTGCTGCCGACCAAAGACCTCGCGGCCGCGTGGTTCCTGGTCGTCCTGATCGCGGCGCCCGCGTGGGTGCTCACGATCGGGCAGGCCCGGGACATGGGCGTCGAGCCCGGCACGATGGGGATGGCCCTGCCCCTGTTCCTGCTGCTGTGGGTGACGATGATGGCGGCCATGATGCTGCCGTCCATGGCACCGGTCGCCATCACCTGGGTACGCGGGATCGGCCGCCAGTCCTCGGGCTGGACCCGGGCCGTACGCACCGCCGAGTTCGTCGGCGGCTATCTGCTCACCTGGACGGCCTTCGGGCTGCTCGCCTACGCGGCCCTGGCACTCACCGGCGACCTGGTGGACGACCACCCGACCGCGGGGCGCTGGATCGGCTTCACCGCCTTTCTGCTGGCGGGCCTGTATCAGCTCGGTCCGCTCAAGAACGTGTGCCTGCGCCACTGCCGCAACCCGCTGAGCCACCTCGTGCACTACGCCGGCTTCCCCCGGCCGGCCCGAGACCTGCGGGTGGGAGTCCATCACGGCGCCTACTGCGTCGGCTGCTGCGCCGGACTGATGGTCGTCCTGGTCCCGCTGGGCGTGATGAACGTGGCAGCGATGGCCGGGCTGGCCGTAGTGATCTTCATGGAGAAGCTGTGGTCCTGGGGCCCGCTGCTCGCCCGGGCGGTGGGCGTCGGCTTCCTCGTCCTGGCCGTGCTGGCGCTGTTCCAGGACTGGCTCCTGCCGGGCCTGCAGAGCTCAATGCCCTCCATGGGCGGCATGTGACTCGGCACCGCGTAGTTGAACAGCACCCGCATCCGGGTCACGACCTCATCACCCCGGACGCGATCACCGCGTCCTGGTGGACGAGCGAGAGCAAATGGCTCACGAAGACCGCGATCGGCATGCACCTCGACAGGGAGGTGCGGGTCGGCAGGGAAGTGCCGGAGAACAACGTCGCCGGCCATCCCGGCGCTTCACCAGCGCTCATGCACGCCCGTGGACTGTGGCCTCGGCCTCCTCGCTGCTGAAGACGTAGTCGGCCGTCTCGCCGTACGACGCCTCGTAACTGAGCCCGAAGGCATCGGAACGCCCCGAGGTCCTGCCGACCTCGAACTCGGGTGCGAACCCGAACGCGGCGTTCCTGATCTTCGTCGAGCTCCCGTCGGGCCCGGTCAGCGGCTCGTACGCAAGCTCGGTGCGGCCCTCGACCACGAGCCCGGGCGTCTCTGCGTCCGAGAGGGAGACACTCGCCCGTTCCATACCCAGATACTCGCCGTAGAACTGCGAGAGTTCGCCGAACGGCCCGCCTTCCCGACCGGAAAGGATCCGCTCCAGGGCATCGGCCTGCCGGTCGCTGGCCGCACTGTCCACGACCAGCCCGACCTTCCAGTTGCCGGAGGACAGGTTGGACGGGAAGTGGTTGTAGAACGCGAAGTCCACGTCGGACAGGTCCAGGTCGTCCAGATTCCCGTCCGCCACGTGGAACACGGCAGTACCCAGGCACTCGGTGCCGCCCTTGGCGTCCCGCGGCTGACCGTCGTACGGGCAACTGCACAGCACCGCACATGAGCAACCGGCGACATATGTGCCGGATATCGTCCACGACATAGTTGCTCCCGCTTGTCGGATGGTGATGGCGGTGAGCGTCATCCGTACCTTCACGTTAACTCCGGCCAAATTGCCATGTAAACGGCATTTCATGCCAAAACAGAACCCGCGACCATGCCCGTTTCCCTGCTTCGCCGCCGCGGACAAGGAGATCGTCAGGAGTTGCCTCCCTGTCGAGTAATGGCCGGGGCCTGGCCCGGACCCGGCACGGCGGTGCAGGATGGAGGCAGGGGTACTCCGCGAGGAGGTACCGACATGACGGAGACGACAGCGACGGTCCCGAGATGGCACGTCTCCGGGGACTGGTTCGACACGTGCAAGTGCAACGTCCCCTGCCCGTGCTCGTTCGCCCAGCCACCGACATACGGCGACTGCGAGGGCGTCCTGGTGTGGCACATTCGCGCCGGGACCTACGGCGATGTCACTCTGGACGACCTCAACGTACTGATGCTGGCGTCCTTCGTCGGCAACGTGTGGGCCGAGCACTCCGACGCGTACGGCGCCGTGTTCATCGACGAGCACGCCGATCACCAGCAGCGACAGGCACTGCAGATGATCTTCGGCGGGCAGGCGGGCAGCTGGCCCGCGGAGATGGTGTCGATGTTCGGCCCGGAGATGCGGGGCATGGAGTTCGCACCCATCGAGGTGGAGGTCGACGAAGACCTCGCGTCCTGGCGGGCGAGGGTGCCCGACCGGGTCGAGGCGAGCGCCGAGGCTCTCACCGGGCCGACGACGCCCGAGGGCGCGCGCGTCCAGAGCACCAACCTTCCGGGTTCCGAGACAGGACCGGGCCAACTCGCCACCTGGGGCCGCTCCACGGCCGACCGGGCCGATGCCTTCGGATTCCGCTGGAACCGGGAAGGCCAGTCCAGCAAGCACATCACGTTCGACTGGACCGGCCCGACCTAGTCCGGACCGGTGGGCAGCTCGTGGCTCCCTGTCTGCACCGCAGCACGGAGGTCTACGCCGCCGCCTCGATCTCCTCGTCCGAGCCGTCGCGCGACGCGAACTGGGTCCGGTACAGCTCCGCGTACCGTCCGTCGAGCGCGAGCAGTTCCTCGTGTGTGCCCCGTTCCACGATCCGTCCGGCCTCGACCACCAGGATCAGGTCGGCCGTGCGGACCGTGGAGAGCCGGTGGGCGATCACGATGGCCGTCCTGCCGTCCAGGGCCTCGGTGAGGGCCTCCTGGACTGCGGCCTCCGACGTGTTGTCCAGGTGGGCGGTGGCCTCGTCGAGGATGACGACGCGCTGACGGGCGAGGAGGAGGCGGGCGATGGTCATGCGCTGGCGTTCGCCGCCGGACAGGCGGTAGCCGCGCTCGCCGACCACCGTGTCGAGGCCGTCGGGCAGCGAGCGGACGAGGTCGTCGAGGCGGGCTCGGCGCAGGGCGTCCCACAGGTCTGCCTCGGTCGCCTCCGGGCGGGCCAGCAGCAGGTTCGCACGGACCGTGTCGTGGAAGAGGTGGCCGTCCTGGGTGACCATGCCGAGGGTCGCCCGCAGGGAGCCGGCGGTCAGGTCGCGTACGTCGACGCCGCCGATGCGGATGGCACCCTCGTCGACGTCGTAGAGGCGCGGCAGCAGTTGCGCGACGGTCGACTTGCCCGCACCGGAGGAGCCGACGAGCGCGACGGTCTGGCCGGGTTCGGCGCGGAAGGAGACGCCGTGCAGGACCTCGGCGCCGCCGCGGGTGTCGAGGGAGGCGACCTCCTCCAGGGAGGCCAGGGAGACCTTGTCGGCGGAGGGGTAGCCGAAGCGGACGTCCGAGAACTCGACGACGACCGGCCCTTCGGGGACCTCGCGGGCGTCCGGCTTCTCCGCGATCAGCGGTTTCAGGTCGAGTACCTCGAAGACCCGCTCGAAGCTGACCAGCGCGCTCATCACCTCGACACGGGCTCCGGCCAGCGCGGTGAGCGGGGCGTACATGCGGGTCAGGAGGAGGGCCAGGGAGACCACGGCGCCGGGTTCCAGGGTGCCGCGCAGGGCGAACCAGCCGCCGAGGCCGTAGACCAGGGCGAGCGCCAGGGCTGAGACGAGGGTCAGGGCGGTGATGAACACCGACTGGGCGGTGGCGGTCCGTACACCGATGTCCGCCACGCGGCGGGCCCGGGCCGTGAACTCCTCGGACTCCTGCTCGGGCCGGCCGAAGAGCTTGACCAGGGTGGCGCCGGGCGCGGAGAAGCGTTCGGTCATCCGGGTGCCCATGGCCGCGTTCAGGGTGGCCGCCTCCCGCTGCATCCTCGCCATCCGGCTGCCCATGCGCCGGGCCGGGATCACGAAGACCGGGAGCAGCGCGAGCGCGAGCAGGGTGATCTGCCAGGAGAGGGTGAGCATCACCACAAGGGTCAGCAGCAGGGTGACCAGGTTGCTGACCACGCCGGACAGGGTGTTGCTGAAGGCGCGCTGGGCGCCGATGACGTCGTTGTTGAGACGGGAGACCAGTGCTCCCGTACGAGTGCGTGTGAAGAACGCGACCGGCATGCGCTGCACATGATCGAACACAGCCTTGCGCAGATCGAGGATGAGGCCTTCCCCGAGCATGGCCGACAGACGCCTGGCGTAGATCCCGAGCGCCGCCTCGGCGACCGCGATGAGGGCGATGAGCAGGGCCAGGCGTACGACCCTGCTCTCGTCGTCGCCCGACACGATCGCGTCGACGATGTGTCCGGCCAGTACGGGCGTGGCGACGGCGAGCAGCGCGGTCGCCACCCCGAGTACGACGAAACGGGTGATACGGGTACGGTGCGGGCGGGCGAACGCACCGATGCGGCGCAGCGTCGCGCGGGCGAACGGGCGGCGCTCCTGCTCGGCGTTCATGACACTGTGCAGCTGTGTCCAAGCTGTGGTCTCCATGCTCATGGGAGAGAACGTACGACCTCAAGCGTTATTGAGGTCAATGCCCGGACTCCTACCACCTGACCGAAGGACTCGATGACCGTACGTAAGACCCTGGTCCCGCTCCCGCAACCCGCCGTTGGCGCGGCACGGAAAGCCTCTCCCGATGTGACAGCGGTAGAACTCCCCCAGGGACGCCCTCCCCAGCGCCTCCCCGTCCGCCGTATCCGCCAGATCCTGTGTCTGGTCCCGCTCCTGCTGGTCACCGTGGTCGCGGTGCGGCACCGGTCCGTGCTCGTCGAGGGCTTCGGGCATCTTCGGCATGCCGAGTGGCCGTGGCTGCTGGCCGCGGCCGGTGCCACCTGTCTGACCTGGGTGGCCGCCTCCTTCACCCGGCAGGGCGCCGTGGTGCAGCGGTTGCCCCGGCGGCGACTGCTGGCCACGCAGTTCGCGGCGGGCGCGGCCAACCATCTGCTGCCGACGGGCCTCGGAGCGGGCGCGGTGAACCTGCGCTTCATGACCGTGTGCGGGGTTCCGCTCGCCCGCTCCTCGGCCGCGCTCGCCCTCTATCTGCTGGCGGAGTCGATCGGACGGCTCGCCCTGCTGGCCGCGCTCTTCGTCGCCTTCCCGGACGCCCTGCGGATCGGCACGCTGCTGCCCGCCGCGTCCGCCGGTCCGCTGCTGCTGGGCCTGGGCGCGGTGCTGGTGGTGGCCTTGGGCGTGCTCGTGTGCGTCCGCCGGGTGCGGACGGCCGTGGGCTCCTTCCTGCGGACCGCGCTGGGCGAGGCCCGCTCGGTGCACAGCCGCCCGTCCCGGGCCCTCGCCCTGTGGGGCGGTTCGCTGGCCTTCCCCGCGCTGCAGGCGGCCGGGCTGGCCGCGGTGGGGCAGGCGCTGGGCCTGCCGGTGCCGCCCGTGCACATGGCTCTCGCGTACCTCGCGGCGACCTGCGCGGTGGCGCTGGTGCCCACCCCGGGCGGGGTCGGCTCGGTGGAGGCGGCCCTGGTGGTCGCGCTGGTGGCGGCCGGCGGTCCGGTGGCGGTGGCCACGGCGGTGGTGCTCGCCTACCGGATCATCACTGTCTGGGTGCCGCTGGTGCCCGGGGCGCTGACGCTGGGCGCGCTGGTGCGGCTGAAGGTGATCTGACGGCCGGCCGGCGGCGTGCCTCGGTGGCGCTCGCTCACCACGGCGCCGGTTCGCCGTCCTCGAAGAATCCCGTGAGACCCACGCGTACCGGACCCCCCTTGGGGTCGACCTGGTGAGTCCAGCGTGCGGTCAGGGTGACGGTCCGGTTCGGGACCGCCGTCGTTCTCAGGCGCTCGCGGTGCAGGGTGCGGCCGTCCTGGGTGACGTGCAGCAGCGGGCGGGCCGACACGGCCGTGGTGCGCAGGACGTACGGCAGCCGGTCAGCGGGAGTGACACGGTTCGGGGCGATCCAGCGCAAGGGCGGGTCGGCCAACAGGGGGACGCTGTCGGGCCTTTCGGCTCCCGCGAGCGACTCCAGGACGGCGCCGGCCACGTGCGCGCCCTCCCGTACCGCGGTCGCCGCGTTCTCCACGGGGTGCAGCACGCTTCCCACGGCGAACACTCCGGGCCGTGAGGTGTGCAGCGAACCGTCGACGGCCGGGCCGCGCGTGCCCGCGTCGAGGGTCAGTCCGCCGCGCCGGGCCAGTTCATGGTCCGGCACGAAGTCACCGGTGAACACGACGGTGTCGCAGGGCAGTACGACCGTTCTGCCGTCGCGGTGACGTACCTGCACCCCCGACAGGCGTCCGTGTCCGAGGAGTTCGGTGACCGTGGTGTCGGTGAGGAGTGGAATGCCCTGACGTAGGCGGGCGTTGGCGGCGCGCGCGGGTGGGACCTGCGGGCGGGGCAGGTCGGTGACCATCGCGACGACCATTGCCCCCGCTGCCCGTACGGTGGCGGCGGCAGCGTAGGAGACGCCCTCCGCGCCGACCACCACCGCACGCTCGCCGATGCGTTGCCCGTACAGGTGCACGGCCTGCTGGAGTTCGCCCGTGGTGTAGACGCCGGCCGGGCGGGTGCCGGGTACCAGCCGAGCGGAGCGCGGGCGTTCGCGGGCGCCGGTGGCCAGGACGACCGCCCGTGCCCCGATGGTCTCCGGGCCGCGAGGGCCGACCGTCTCCAGCGTCAACGGGCCGGCCCAGTCGAGGGCGGTCACTCCGGTGCGTACGGCTCCTCCTGTGCGCTGCGCCGCGGTGACGAGGAGTCGGGCGTAGGCGGGTCCGGTCAGGGGGTGCGGCCAGGTGCCGTAGCCGCCGTGGGCGCAGTGCCGTGGCACTCCCCCGGCCTGCTGTTCCCGGTCCAGCACCTCGACCCGGGGCACTCCGGCGGCGGCGAGTCGGGCAGCGACGGCCAGTCCGGCGGGGCCGGCACCGACGACCAGGACATCGACCGCGCGTACGGCGCTCACGACCGAGCCCCCTCGAACAGCGCCCGTACCGCCGCCCCGCAAGAGAACCCCTGGCACCGCCCCGCCCGAGCACGGGTCCGGCGGCGCAGTCCGTCGAGCCCGGACGGCGGGATCGTGGCGGTGAGGGCGTCGCGGATCTCACCCCGGGTCACGCGCTCGCAGTGGCACACGAGGGTGCCGTACTCGGGGTCGGCGGCGATGAGTTCGGGCCGCTGGTAGGGGCGCGGGAAGGCCTCGCCGAGGTTGGGCATGCGGACCGGTTCCAGCCCCTCGGAGGGCCCGAGCTTCAGCCCCGCGTCGGTGAGCAGTTCCGTCACGTACGCGGCGATGGCGAGCGAGGCGGTCAGACCGGTCGAGCGGATGCCGCCCACGGTGACATACGCCTGCTCCGGGTGGGCGACGATGCGGTAGTCCTCGTGCTCGGTGGCGGCGCGCAGGCCCGCGTAGACGGCGGTGACCTCCTCGTCGAGCAGACCGGGCAGGATACGGCGGCCCGTGTCGCGGAGCAGGCGCAGTCCGTCGGCGGTCGAGAGGGTGGCGCGCTTGTCGTCCAGGTCCTCGGCGGTCGGGCCGAGCAGGACGTTGCCGTACACCGTGGGGGCGACGAGGACGCCCTTGCCGAGTGCCGTGGGGACGGGGAGAAGGATGTGCCGTACGAGGTCGCGGGCGAACTTGTCGAAGACGAGGAGCTGGCCGCGGCGCGGGGTGACGGTGAAGTCGTCATGGCCCAGGGCCCGGTCGAGGGTGTCGGCGTGCAGGCCGGCGGCGTTGACGAGCCAGCGAGTGCGGAGGGTGCCCCTCGGGGTCGTCAGGTGGTGGGTGCCGTCCTCGTAACGCGCCTGCTGGACCGGTGAGTTGAGGTGGAGATCCACTCCGTGCCGGACGGCCTGGGTGGCGTACGCCAGGGTGGTCGTCCAGGGGCAGATGATGCTCTCGCCTGGCACGTGCAGGGCGCCCAGGGCGCCGGGGCCGAGGTGGGGTTCGCGGGCGTAGAGCTCTTCCGGGCCGATCAGGTGGGTGTCCGGGTGGTCGTTGCGCTCGGCCTTCTCCACGAGGCGGGGCAGCGTGGTGAGTTGTTCCTCGTCCCAGGCGACCAGGAGAGCGCCGACGGGTTCGACGGGGATGCCGGACTCTGCCGCGTAGGCGGCCAGCAGCCGTGAGCCCTCGCGGACCAGGCGGGCTTCCAGGGAGCCGGGAGTGGCGTCGAAACCGGTGTGCAGGATCGCCGTGTTGGCCTTAGAGCTGCCCTGGCCTATGTCGTCCTGTGCTTCCACGAGGGCGACGCGCAGGTGGGGGTGGTGGGCGAGGGCCCTGGCCGTCGCGCTGCCGACCACTCCGGCGCCGACGATCGTGATGTCGTACGGCGATGAAGGAAGCGGAGCCTCACGGGTGACCGTGCCTTGTTTCGTCTGCGGCCCCGTTGTGGCTGGTCCCGCCCACGCGGCGGTAGCCGCACATTCAGCAGGGCCCCGCGCCCCGATGGGGCGCGACCCGACTCCGGGCTTCATCCGGCGGCTCCGTCGAGCAACGTCGCGACCGCTCGCCGGAACCCGGCCAACCGCTCCGCCGCCTCCCCTGCCGGCACCCTCGGCTCGTACACCGCGGCCGGTTTCCAGTCCGGCAAGGCGTCGGCCACGGCCAGGTCGGGTTCCGAGCCCAGGCGGGCGAGTACGCCCGCGCCCAGTGCCGTCGCGTCCGGCAGTGCCGACACCTCCACGGGGCGTTGCAGCAGGTCGGCCTGGGTCTGCATGAGGAGGGTGGAGCGGGTGAGGCCGCCGTCGACGCGAAGGGCGTCGAGAGGGGAGCCGAGGTCCGTCGCGGCGGCCTCGGCGAGCTCGACAACCTGTGCCGCGAGCCCCTCGCACAGGGCGCGCACCAGGTGCCCGGGACCGGTGTCGAGGCCTAGCCCGGTGAGGGAGCCGCGCAGGTCGCCGCGCCACCAGGGGGCCGCGAGTCCGGCAAGGGCCGGGACGAAGGTGACCCCGCCACTGTCGGGCACGGCACTCCCCACGGCGTCGAGGTCGGCCGCGCCCCCGATGACACCCAGGTCGGTGAGCCAGCGCACGGCGGACGCGGCCGTGTACACCTGGCCGTCCAGGCAGTAACTGGTCCGCCCGCCGAGCCGCCAGGCCACACAGCTGACCAGACCCGCATCGCCGCGCCGGGGCTCGGACCCGGTGTGCGCGAGCAGGAACGCGCCGGTGCCGTAGGTGCACTTGGCGCCGCCGGGTGTGGTGATCCGCTGGGCGAGGAGGGCTGCCTGCTGGTCGACGGCCAGACCGGTGAGCGGGATCTCCGCACCGAACTCCCGTGTCACACCGACCTGTTGGGCGTTGTCGACGACTTCCGGGAGCTGCTCGTCCGCGAGTCCGTACAGGTCGAGGGCGCGGGCCGACCACTGTGCGCGGTCGAGGTCGAGGAGCTGGGTGCGTCCGGCCGTGGCGGCGTCCGTGACGAACGCGCCGGTGAGCCGGTGGACCAGCCAGGCGTCGCTGGTGGTGACGACCCCCTCGCGGGTGAGGTGACGCCGTATCCACGCCATCTTGGGCGCGGCGAAGTAGGGGTCCAGCGGGAGGCCCGTCAGGTCCCGTAACTCATCAGCGTGTGCGGAGAGTTCGGCGCACACACTCTCCGCCCGGCGGTCCTGCCAGACGAGCGCGTCGGTGAGTGGCCTGCCCGTCGTCGGGTCCCATGCGAGCACCGTCTCGCCCTGGTTGGCGAGGCCCAGCGCGGTCACGGGTTCACCCGCCTCCGCCAGCGCACGCGAACCCGCCTCGATCACCGAGTCGTACAGCTCCGCGGGGTCGACCTCGACGAGTCCGCCGGGCAGATGGCGGGGGCGCACCTCGGCGAAACCGGTGCCGATGACACCGCGTTCGGGACAGATCATCAAAGCCTTGGTGCCGGACGTGCCCTGGTCGACGGCGAGCACCGGACCGGTCATCACACCCCTCCCCGAGAACACACCTCCCCGACCACCCGTCCCCGAGTGATCACAACCCGACACCCTGCCGCCGCTTTCCGTACCGCGTCAAGCGGCCCCCAGCAGCGGCGACTTGGCCGTGTTCACTGGCCGATCACCAGTCAACTTCCGTTCCATGAAAAGAAGTTCTTAATGATCGGGAAGCTGATGTGGTCTCGATTCTCCGCCCCTATAGTGACCGCCGACCAACGCGATCTCCTCAACCGCCGCCCCGAGGAGGGCTGTTGCTACTCCACCCTGCCGTCCTGCCAGGCCCCACGTCCGGGGCGGGCCGGTGATGGCCAGAGAAGGAGCACGCCCCGTATACGATCCCGCCGGCCATGACCCGGAACTGCGCGCGGCCCTCCAGGAGGTCCGTACCGGGCGATGGATGTCGATGCGCACCCTGCTGGAGCGGACCACCGCCTGGTGGCAGTGGACCCAGCGCACCCAGGTGCTGGCCGCGGCGGCCGCGGGCACCGACGTGGTGCGGACCTGGCTCACCGAGGAGCCCGGCAGTGTGCCGGCCGCGGTGATGCGGGCCCGGGTCGCGGTGGAGCGCGCGCTGCGGGCCCGGCGCGAGCAGCACCGCCGTACGCACGAACTGTGGATCGAGGCGTGGGACGTCAGCCGGACCGCCGCCCGGATCGCGGCCCATGACCCGGTGCCCTGGGTGTGTCTGCTGTCCCTGGCCCAGTTGGACCACAGGCTGCTGTGGGAGGAGCACCGGGCCGAGCCGCCCGGTCCGACGCTGCCGCCGGGGCCGTGGGGGCTGCTGGCGGAGGCCGACAAGCGGGACCCGTACAACCGCGAGGCCCACCACCGCATGCTGCAGTTCCTGTACGCGCAGTCGTCCTCGGGTCGGCTGGCGGAGGCGGTCGGCTATGCGCACTGGGCCGCGGAGTCGGCCCCGACGGGCTCCGCGCTGCACGTCCTGCCGCTGTACGTGCGGGTCGAGCGGTACCGGCGCGGCAGTGGACGCAGTGCCGCGCTCGACCTGCACTGGGTGGCCGAGGAAGCCATCCGGGAAGCGGACCGGGCCCACGGGCAATGGTTCGCGCACGCCCCTGCCGAGGAGCGCACCCCGCTCGACCTCAACCATCTCGCCCACGCCCTGTGGGGTGCCCTGCGGTTCGAGGAGGCGACCGGGGTGTTCGACGCGCTCGGCCCGTACTACACGCCGCTGCCCTGGTCCTACCGCGCCGACGCCAACGGCGTGCAGGCAGAGGGCGTGCAGGTCTTCCTCCAGGCGCGGGCGCGCAGCCGGTCCGCGACGCACGGCCCCTGACACCCGTACCTTTCCCGACACTTCATCGGAGGTCTCCGTATGTCATCCGAACCGACGGTCTCCCCGGGAGTCCCGCAGCCGGACGAGGAACAGCGGCTGCGGGAACTCGGCTACCGGCCCGTGCTCGCCCGGCGCATGGGCGGCTTCGGCAACTTCGCGATCAGCTTCTCGGTGATCTCGATCCTGTCCGGCTGTATGACCCTGTACGGCTTCGGCATGGGCGCGGGCGGCCCCGCCGTGATGCTGTGGGGCTGGGCCGGCGTCGGACTGTTCGTGCTGTGCGTGGGACTCGCGCTGGCGGAGGTCACCAGCGCGTATCCGACGTCCGGCGCCCTGTACTACATGGCGGACCGGCTCGGCGGGCGCCGCTGGGGCTGGTACACGGGCTGGCTGAACCTGCTCGGTCTGCTCGGCGCGATCGCCGGCATCGACTACGGCGCCGCCCTGTTCGCTGGCGCGTTCGCCAACCTTCAGTGGGGCTTCGAGCCGACGCCGGAGAAGACGATGCTGATCTTCCTGGCGATCCTGCTGCTGCACGCCGTGCTCAACCTGTTCGGTGTCCGGCTGGTCAGCGTGCTCAACTCGATCAGCGTGTGGTGGCACCTCGTCGGTGTGGCGATCATCGTCGGCGCCCTGTGGATCGTCCCGGACAGCCACCAGTCGCCGTCCTTCGTGTTCACAGAGTTCGTCAACGACACCGGCTGGCACAACCCGGTCTACGTGGCCGCGATCGGTCTGCTGCTCGCGCAGTACACCTTCTCCGGTTACGACGCCTCCGCCCACCTCTCCGAGGAGACCTCCAACGCCTCGGTGTCCGCCGCGAAGGGCATCGTGCGTTCGATCTGGGTGTCGTGGATCGCCGGGTTCGTACTGCTCGCCGGGCTCACCTTCGCCATCCAGGACTACGACGCCACGCGGAACAGTGCGACCGGGGTGCCGCCGGCGCAGATCCTGCTCGACGGTCTCGGCACGGACGGCGCGAGCGCGCTCCTGGTCGTGGTGATCGTGGCGCAGCTGTTCTGCGGCAACGCCGAGGTGGCCGCTGCCAGCCGGATGGTGTTCGCGTTCAGCCGGGACAAGGCCCTGCCTGGCTCGGCGCTCTGGCGGAAGGTCAGCGCCCGTACCCAGACGCCGGTCGCCGCTGTCTGGCTGGCGGTCGTGGTCGCCGCTCTGCTCGCGCTGCCTTCCCTGTACTCGGCGACCGCGTACGGCGCGGTGACCGCGATCAACGTCATCGGCATCACCCCCGCGTACGCCATCCCCGTACTGCTGCGGCTGCGCGCGGGGGACCGTTTTCAGCCGGGTCCGTGGAGCCTGGGCCGGTGGAGCAAGCCCATCGGATGGACTGCTGTGGTCTGGGTGGCGTGTGTGACGGTGCTGTTCTGCCTGCCGCAGGCCTCGCCGGTGACCGTGGACACGATGAACTACGCGTCCGTCGCCCTGGCCGTCGTACTGCTCCTCGCCACGGTGTGGTGGTTCGTGGCCCGGCGTTCGTACGGAACACCCACGACCGCCGCCTACTCCGACCGGGAGCAGGCCGAACTCGCCGAGGGCATCGTCTGAAACCTCGCCATCCGGCACCCCGCCAGCTACGAACTCCTGTACCGGATACGGCAGGATGAGCGGTCGCGTCGGCCACGGAACCTTCACGCGGCCGACGCGATCGCACATCCCGCAATTTCGAACAGGTGGCAACGTGACGGCATTTCAACGGGATCTCACCATGGACGACATGGTCGGCGCCGGCATCGCCGTGGTCACGGGCCTGGTGGCGGCTTTCCTGCTGCGCATGCTGCTCAAGTGGCTGGGCAAGCACGCGGACCGCACCAAGTGGGGCGGCGACGACGTCCTCGTGGCCGCGCTGCGGACCGTGGTGCCGTCGGCGGCGATCGCGGGCGGCATCGCCGTCGCCGCGGCGGCGCTGCCGCTGACCAAGGGGGTCCAGCACACCGTCAACCAGGTCCTGACCGTGCTGCTGATCTTCGTGGTGACGGTGGCGGCGGCCCGGCTGGTCGCAGGGCTCGTGCGGACGGTCACCACGTCCCGCTCCGGAGTCGCCGGTTCGGCCACGATCTTCGTCAACATCACCCGGGTGCTGGTCCTGGCGATCGGCTTCCTGGTCGTCCTGCAGACCCTCGGCATCTCCATCGCGCCCCTGCTCACCGCCCTGGGCGTGGGCGGTCTCGCGGTCGCGCTCGCCCTTCAGGACACCCTCGCCAACCTCTTCGCGGGCATCCACATCCTCGCCTCCAAGACGGTCCAGCCGGGTGACTACATCCGGCTGGCCAGCGGTGAGGAGGGCTACGTCGAGGACATCAACTGGCGCCAGACCACGGTCCGCGCGCTCTCCAACAACCTGATCGTCGTCCCCAACGGCGAGCTCGCCAAGACCAACATGACCAACTTCATGCGTCCCGAGCAGCAGTTGACGATCCTGGTGCAGGTCGGGGTGGCCTACGACAGCGATCTGGACCACGTCGAGCGGGTCACCTGCGAGGTCGTCACCGAGGTCATGACGGAGATCGAGGGCGCGCTGCCGGAGCACGAACCGCTGGTCCGCTTCCACACCTTCGGCGACTCCCGTATCGGCTTCACGGTCATCCTGGGCGTCGGCGAGTTCAGCGACCAGTTCCGCATCAAGCACGAGTTCATCAAGCAACTGCACAAGCGCTACCGCGCTGAGGGCATCCGGATTCCGGCGCCGGCGCGGACGGTGGCCATTCAGCAGGGGTCGGTGACGATTCCGCAGCAGCGGGGCGCGGAGACCGTGATCGAGCCGGGCGACGTGTCCTCCGCCCGGCTCGACTAGGTCATGCACTTCGGACCAGGCCGGCGTTGAGGAACGGCGTACCCGGGCCTGGCTCGTAAGGGGGGCCACGATCGGGTGCGCCCCGCGCGGCCGGGGCCGGGCCCGAGGCCATCGCACCGCCCGATCAGTCGCCCCGCGCCGGGCGTCCGGCACGTCGGCGCCCGACGGCTCCGCGAAGCCGTGGCTGCGCGGAGCCGTCCGGGCTGATCGGGAGCCCCCCTGCCGAGGTCGGCTACAGGGCGGCCGAGTTGTCGTGCGGACCGCTCGGACTGCTCGGCGGTGTGCGCAGGGCAGAGGTCACCGGGGTCACGGTCCAGTCCGGGTGGCCGGGCATCCTCGGGGTCTTCGCGCCGAAGAGCCGGTCCCGCAGGAAACCGGACTGGTCCGTGCCGGAGACCTCCGAAGCGACGGCGATGCAGTCGTCGGTCGACGCCGAGGCGTTGCGGAAGCGCCTCAGGGTCGCCGTCGCGTCGACCAGCCGGGTCGTGGGGTCGTACGCGAAGTCGAGATGGTAGGCGCCGACGCGGTAGCCGTCGTTGCCCAGGCCCGGAAAGACGGAGTCCCCCAGGGTCTCCGGGCCAGGGGTGGCGGTCTCCGGGTCCGCGTGCGCCGGGGAGGCCAGGGACAGGGCCGCCGCCGTGCCGAGCAGAGCTGCCGGGACCGTCACCCTGGTGCGATATCTCATGGTCCGCTTCCTCTCGGGCGGCCTGCCGGTCGGGTCCGGCCGTCGGACGAGTGTGATCAACCTGCCTGACCACAAGATCGGACTCTTGAGTTGCTTCGAGGGAGGCACGGGTTCTCGGACAGCGTGCCCGGACCCCTGTCGAGCCGAGGCCGGTCACGAGATATCTTGATGTCGAGCAATGTTGCAGACGTGGAGCGGAGCACCCGGTGACTGACTCGACCATCATCTATACGCACACTGACGAGGCCCCGGCCCTGGCGACGTATTCCTTCCTGCCGGTGGTCCAGGCGTACGCCTCGCAGGCGGGTGTCTCTGTGGAGACGCGGGACATCTCGCTGGCCGGACGCCTCATCGCGGTGTTCCCGGAGTACCTGGCCGAGGACCAGCGGATCCCGGACGCCCTGCACGAGCTGGGCGAGCTGGCGAAGACGCCCGAGGCCAACATCATCAAGCTGCCGAACATCTCGGCGTCGATCCCGCAGCTCAAGGCCGCCGTCGCCGAGCTGCAGGCCCAGGGCTACGCGCTGCCGGACTACCCGGACGACCCGAAGACCGACGAGGAGCGGGACATCCAGGCCCGCTACGACAAGGTCAAGGGCTCCGCGGTGAACCCGGTCCTGCGTGAGGGCAACTCCGACCGCCGCGCCCCCGCCTCGGTCAAGAACTACGCCAAGACCCACCCGCACCGCATGGGCGCCTGGTCGTCGGACTCCAAGACCAACGTGGCGACCATGGGCGTGGACGACTTCCGCTCCACCGAGAAGTCCGTCGTGATCTCCGAGGCCGGCGCGCTGCGCATCGAACTGGTCGGCGACGACGGCTCCACCACCGTGCTGCGTGAGTCCGTACCGGTCCTCGCCGGCGAGGTCGTCGACGCCTCCGTGCTGCACGTGGCGCCGCTGCGTGAGTTCCTCACCGCGCAGATCGCCCGCGCCAAGGCCGAGGACGTGCTGTTCTCCGTGCACCTGAAGGCCACGATGATGAAGGTCTCCGACCCGATCA
Source organism: Streptomyces sp. NPDC019531 (assembly GCF_044903305.1). Taxonomy (NCBI): domain Bacteria; kingdom Bacillati; phylum Actinomycetota; class Actinomycetes; order Kitasatosporales; family Streptomycetaceae; genus Streptomyces; species Streptomyces sp. NPDC019531. The sequence goes on from NZ_JBJDQL010000006.1 coordinate 178,331, forward strand.
TCTTCGGTCACGTGGTGCGCGCGTTCTTCCCGAAGACCTTCGCGCGGTACGGCCAGGCGCTCGCCGCGGCCGGCCTCACCCCGAACGACGGTCTGGGCGGCATCTACAAGGGCCTGGAGTCCCTGCCCGAGGGTGCCGAGATCAAGGCCTCCTTCGACGCCGAGCTCGCCGAGGGCCCGGCCCTCGCGATGGTCGACTCCGACAAGGGCATCACCAACCTGCACGTGCCGTCCGACGTGATCGTCGACGCCTCGATGCCGGCCATGATCCGCACCTCCGGCCACATGTGGGGCCCGGACGGCCAGGAGGCCGACACCCTCGCGGTGCTGCCGGACTCCAGCTACGCCGGCGTGTACCAGGTCGTCCTCGACGACTGCCGGGCCAACGGCGCCTACGACCCGTCGACCATGGGCTCGGTCCCCAACGTCGGCCTCATGGCGCAGAAGGCCGAGGAGTACGGCTCCCACGACAAGACGTTCGAGATCGCGACCACGGGCACGGTCCGCCTGGTCGACCAGAACGGCAACGCGGTGATCGAGCAGACCGTGTCCGCCGGTGACATCTTCCGCGCCTGCCAGACCAAGGACGCGCCGATCAAGGACTGGGTGAAGCTGGCCGTCACCCGCGCCCGCGCCACCGGCGACCCGGCGGTGTTCTGGCTGGACGAGACCCGCGCGCACGACGCCAACCTGATCGCCAAGGTCAACGCGTACCTGCCGGAGCACGACACCGAGGGCCTGGACATCCGGATCCTCGCCCCGGTCGACGCGACGAAGCTGTCGGTGGAGCGCATCCGCCGCGGCGAGGACACGATCTCCGTGACGGGCAACGTCCTGCGTGACTACCTGACCGACCTCTTCCCCATCCTGGAGCTGGGCACCAGCGCCAAGATGCTGTCGGTGGTCCCGCTGATGGCGGGCGGCGGCCTGTTCGAGACGGGCGCCGGCGGTTCCGCGCCGAAGCACGTCCAGCAGCTGGTCAAGGAGGACTACCTGCGCTGGGACTCCCTCGGTGAGTTCTTCGCCCTGGTTCCGTCCCTTGAGCAGTACGCGACGGCCACGAACAACTCCAAGGCCAAGGTCCTCGCCGACACCCTCGACCGCGCCACGGCGACCTTCCTCAACGAGGACAAGTCCCCGACCCGTCGCGTCGGCGGCATCGACAACCGCGGCAGCCACTTCTACCTGTCCCTGTACTGGGCCCAGGAGCTGGCGGCGCAGACCGACGACGCGGACCTGGCGAAGGCCTTCGCCCCGCTCGCCGAGACCCTCTCCTCGAACGAGCAGAAGATCGTCGGCGAACTGAACGCCGTCCAGGGCAAGCCGGCCGACATCGGCGGCTACTACCAGCCCGACCCGGCCAAGGCCGCGAAGGTCATGCGCCCGTCGACGACGTGGAACGAGGCGCTCGCGTCCCTGAGCTGACGCCCGCCCGCTGTATGACTCCGCCCCGGTCGGCATGTGCCCGGCCGGGGCGAGGTCGTCTTCACGGCCGAGCCCGACCGGGCGGTCGCGGGGGCCGTGGAAGCCATGGAGGCTATGGAGGCTGTGGGCTGTCCGGTGCCGGACAGGTCTGTCCTCGCCCACCTCCGACCAGAGCGCCGGGTCGCCGCCGGACTCGACGGACCCGCGCGGCCGACCGGCTCGGCACCGCCCGGGCGGCTCACCAGTCCCGGGTCGCGATCAGTTCCTCTGCGTCGGCGTCCGCGAAGCCGTAGGCGTTGGCCACGAACCAGAAGTTCTCGGCTATCTCCTCCCGGGCCACGGTCTCGATGTCGAAGTCGTCGTCCTGGAGGTCGTTGAACTCCTCGGTGGCCGCCTGCGTCAGGACATACAGCGCGGCCAGGTCGGTGGGCCGGTCCGTCTCGATGCGCTCGCAGAGCCGCAGCAGGATCTCCTTGCCCCGGTCCACCGCGCGGTCGGGGTACCAGCCGTCCCGGTAGAGCGCGTCAAGGAACGGGTGGGCGATCACGTGCTGGTTGCCGATGTCCATGCTGAGATGGTGCCCCACACCACTGACAACGCCCCGGGAGCAGCCGTATGCCCTCGTTCGATCTGTTGCCCGGTGCCGCGCAGTCGCCGGTGATCCTCCATGTGCCGCACTCCGCACGGGAGATACCGGCCGAGGTGCGGGCGGGCATCATGCTGGACGACTCCGCGCTGGAGCGGGAGCTCGACCACATCGTCGACGCGCACACCTCGGAGCTCGCCGAGGTGGCGGCGGGGCTGTCCAGAAGCACCCCGTGGCGGTTCGTGAACCGGCTCTCCCGGCTGGTCGTCGACCCCGAGCGGTTTCCGGACGAGCGGGAGGAGATGCTCGCCGTGGGGATGGGCGCCGTGTACACGCGGACCACGCACCGGGAGGCGCTGCGGCCAGCGGACACCGACCCGGAGCCGCTGATCGCGCGTTACTTCCGGCCGTACGCCCGAGCCATGACCGAAGCCGTGGCCCAGCGGCTGGACGCCGTCGGTCGGGCCGTGATCATCGATGTGCACTCCTATCCCAGCACACCGCTGCCCTACGAACTGCACGGCGAAGGGCCGCGGCCGCCCGTGTGTCTCGGTACCGACTCCTTCCACACCCCGCCCGAGCTGGTCGCCGCGGCCCGGGAGGCGTTCGCGTCCGGCGAGGTCGGGCTGGACAGTCCGTTCAGCGGGACATACGTACCGCTGGAGTTCCACTGCCGCGATCCGCGGGTGAGCGCCCTGATGGTGGAGATGCGGCGGAACACGTACATGACCGAACCCGGCGGGCCCGCCGGACCGGGTCTGCACACCCTCGCCGTGGCCCTTGGCGCGCTCGTGGACGCCCTGAGCTGACCTCCGCCCGGAGCCCGGGCCGCAGAGCCTGCCCGTCCTGTGGTGCGTGTGGGGTTCAGACGGTCAGCCAGTCGGTGACGATCACTCCTTCACCGGTCCGCAGGCGCAGGGCGAAGGGACCGGCGGGGAAAGCCTCGTGGGTGAAGCGTCCCATGTCGTCGGTGGTGAGCGGGGAGCCCGCCTGCGGACCGCTGAGCACCTCGATCAGGGCCGACTGGGGCGGCAGCACCTGCCCCATCAGACCCTGCGCGGTGAGTTCGACGTCGACCGTCACCTCGCCCGCGTGGAAGGTCAGCATCCGGGGCGCCCCCGTCGCTCCCCTCACCGCAATGGCGTCCACCACCGAGTCGAAGGCCAACTCGGCGATACGGCTGTCCAGATCGTGCAGCGCGAAGGCCTCGACGGCGATCTGCCGCAGCGCGGGCGGTACGGGGTCCAGGATGGCCGCGGCCTGCCGGAGCTCCTCCTCCAGCAGGTCGAGATCGAACTCCTCGTTGGGCAGGGCCTCTTCGCCGAGGTCGTCGTTCATGTCGCTCATACCGCCCCCCGGGCTTCGAGCCGCGCCCGCAACCGCCTCAGACAGCGCTGGCGCAGTGGTCCGATGCTGCCCACCGCGACACCCAGGGCGGCGGACACCTCCTGGTAGCCGGGCTTCGGCGAGGCCATCAGGATGCGCAGCAACTGCCTGCACCGATCGCCGAGTTCCTCGAACTCCTGCCACAAGTACCGGACGCGCTCGCTCTGCGCGGCGGCCTCCTCGGAGTCGATGAACGACTGCTCGGGCGTAAGATCCTCGCTGATCCGGTCCAGAAGCCGCGGATCGTCCGTGACGGTCAGCCGCCTTAAGCTCTTGAGCACCTTCAGGCACTCGTGGCGCGCGGTGCTGGCCAGCCAGGACTTGGCCTTGTCGGGTTCGCGGATCCGCCCGAGGTGCTGGGCGAAGCGGAACCACACGGTCTGGTACACCTCGTGCGCGTCGGCGTCGGAGAGCCGGTGCGCGCGTACGACGGACCACACCAGTGGGCTCAGCCCCTCCACGAGCGCCTTCCAGGCCGCCGCGTCACCGTCGACGGCGGACTGGACCAGCGCACCGACATCTGCTCGGTCCACGGTCCCACCCCTCGTGTACGGCAAGTCATCGTACGCCGTGGAAGGGACCACTCCGGCCCTCATGCGCCGACGGGGCGCTGCACGACCGGCACCGGACGCCAGCCGGCCGGCTTCAGCGCCGGTACGTGCGCTCCCCGCACTTCGGCGAACTGGGCGTTGGCGGCGAGCAGTTGCCGCCGGGCCTCGCGTGGGTCGGTCTCCTTGTTCGCGGTCATGTGGGCGGCGACGAGACCGGCGGCGACCGGGGTGGCGAAGGAGGTGCCGCTCCAGTGCGCGTATCCCTCGAACATCACCTGGTCCGGCTTGGCGGTGGTGCCGTCCTCGCTCAACACGCCGACGTGGGACGGGGACTGGCAGGTGCACACATAGGTGAAGCCGAACCGGCAGGCCTCGTAGGTGGAGTGCTGGTACGCGTACGGCACGGGCGCGTCGAAGCCGGTGAGGGTACTGGTGAGGCGTTCGCCGGGGGCGTAGACGTTCACCCAGGGCCCGTGGTTGCTGAAGCAGGCGCCGAACTCGCCGTCGCCGCGCAGCGCGCCGACCGACAGGACGACGTCCTGGTAGTCGGGCAGGCCGGCGTAGGCGGCGGGCCAGAAGGGGCTGGCGCTGGCGTTGTTGCCGGCCGCCGCGACCAACAGGGTGCCGTGGGCACGCAGTTCCTCCATGAACGCGTCCATGCCGAGCAGTCCGTCGGTCCGGCCGTTGGAGGTGCCCGCGGAGAGGCTGATGATGTCGGGCCAGCCGCCTGCGACGGCCTCGAAGAGCTTCGCGCCGAGCTCGGACTCCAGGATGGCGCCCGCGTCGTTGAGGGTGTTGCGCACGGTGATGCCGGAGTTGGGCGCGACGGCCGCGAGGACCCCCGCGATGAACGTGCCGTGGCCGACGTACTGGAGGAGGTTGCCGGCACCGTCGGTCTCCGTGCCGTGCGGGTCGCCCTGGACGTGGGCGAGCAGCGGGACCAGCCCGTGGTCGTGGGTGAGGCCGTTGTCGACGACGAGGACGCCGACCGCGGTGCCCGAGTCGTAACCGGCCTCGGCGGGCGCCGGGTTGGTGCCCTGGCTGAGGGCGGCGGGCACGGGTTCGTCGCCTGGGCATGAGTTGACGGCGATCGACACCACATGGTTACGGCTGACCAGGCGCCGTCCGGTGTGCCCCTCCCGCTCGCTCAGGGCGCGCAGGGCGTTGGTGACGGCCCGGTCGCCGCGCCGGTCGCCGTGTCCGGGGTCGCCGACCTTGATGCGGGTGATGCCCGAGCGGTTGGTCTCGGGGCTGTCCCGCTGCACGTACTCGCCCACCAGGCCGGTCGCTTCGGTGAAGTGGGCGCGCACGGTGTCCTCGACGAGCCGTGCCTCGGCGCCGTCCCGGGCGAGGACCACGCCCTTCTCGTAGATGAACTCCGAGGCGTCGTCGGGTCCCAGGGCCAACGGGACGTCGGGCATGGAGCGCTGGATCTGGTCGAACTGCTCGTGGAATCGCTGAGGTGCCATGGCGTGTCCTCCCACTGAGGCTGCGGTCGTCAGTCAGAGCCGCGGTGCCGGTGATTGATACAGCGCCAAACCGGTGTGGCCCGCCACCTGGGCCACTACCATCCTTTGAGTGACAGCGGGAAGCGACACGGTTCTCGAACTGCTGCCGATGGTGTTCGCCGCCCCCAACCAGGCGCTGGCGAGGGCAGAGGAAGTACTCGGCTCGGATCCCTCACCGCTGCACGCCTCCGTCGCCCACCAGGTGATCGGGATCTGGCAGCGGGACTGGGGCGACATGCGGATCGCCCTGGACCATCTGCGCCGGGCCCGCGATCTCGCGGCGCGCTCGGAGTCGGCCGACCGGGAGGCGGACGTGCTGGCCGCGCTCGGTGTGGCGCTGGTGCACGCGGGGCGCACCCGGCAGGGTCTCGCGGCGCTGGAGCGGGGTGTCGAGGTCGGCAGCGGCCACACACGCGCGCGTGTCCTGTTCCGGCGGGCCTACGCGTCATGGGTGCTCGGCCATCACCGGGCGGCGCTGGAGGACGTACGGCGGGCGGTTCCGGTGCTACGGCAGGCGGACGACGTGATCTGGACGGCTCGGGCGCTGACCCTGCGGGCGACCGTGCATCTGGCGCTGGGGGCGGTGGAGCGGGCGGACGCCGACTTCACCGCGGCAGAGGCACTGTGGGACACCACGGGGCAGGAGCACGACAAGGCCGACGCGGTGGAGAGCCGGGGCCTTGCCGCGTACCGGTCGGGGGACATTCCGGCCGCGCTGCGGCTGCTCGACGAGGCGCAGGAGCGGTACGCCAAGCTCGGCACTCCGACGTTCATGCTCACCGTCCGGCGCTGCGAGGTCCTGATGGCCGCGGGGCTCGCCCCGGAGGCGCTCGCGGAGGCGGACGCGGCGATCAAGGTGCTCGACGGGATCGGCGGGCAGTCCACCCTCAAGGCGGAGCTGCTGCTCGCCGCCGCGCGGGCCGCCCGGCTCGCGGGGGACGCGCACACCGCGATCGCCCGTGCCGACATGGCCGTACGGCTGTTCGCGGGCCAGCGGCGCACCTGGTGGGAGACGCATGCGCGGCTGGTGCTGATCGAGGCGCGGGTCGCCGCCGGGCGCGGTTCGGGCCGGCTGGTCGCGGAGGCGGCCGCGGTGGCCGACCGGCTGGCCTCGTTCGGCGCGCCCGCCGCCCCGGAGGCCTCGCTGCTCGCGGGCCGGATCGCGCTCGACCTGGGCTGGCGGGAGGACGCTCAGCGTCATCTGGAGGTCGCCGCCCGCAGCCGGCACAGCGGGCCGCCGCTGGCCCGGATGACGGGCTGGGCGGCGCAGGCACTGTGGGCGCGGGCCCTGGGGTCCGATCGACGGGTCCTTGAGGCCTGTCGCCGGGGTCTGGACGTGCTCGACGATCACCGTACGACCCTGGGCGCCTCGGAGCTCAGGGCGCGCGCCACCGCGCAGGGTGCGGAACTCGCCGGTCTTGCCGCGCGGGCCTCGCTCGCCTCGGGCGGGCCACGGCAGCTGCTGGTGTGGAGCGAGCGCTGGCGGGCCACGGTGCTGTCCGCGCCGCCGACCCGTCCGCCGGCCGACCCCTCACTGCTCAGCGACCTGACCGCCTACCGGGAGATCGCGGCCCGTGCGGAGGCGGCCCGGATGGAGGGTCGGCCGGTGCCGGCGCTGGAGCGTGAACAGCGGCGCCTGGAACGGGAGATCCGCTCCCGCACCCTCCATATGCGGGGCGATGCGCCTGGTGACGGTTACCGGTTCGACCCCCGCAGACTGCTGGAACAGCTCGGTGACGACGTACGACTGGTCGAACTCGCTGTAGTGGGCGGGCGGGTTCAGGTGCTGTTGTGCGGGCAGGGACGGGTGCGGCGGTTCGAGGGCGGGCTGCTGGCGGACGCGGAGCGCGAGGCGGAGCACGTCCAGGCGGGACTGCGGCGGTTGGCGCATCCCGGGGCGGAGGCTCGACTTCCGGTGGTGGAGGCCGCGGGGCGGCACCTGGAGGAGCTGCTGCTGGGGCCTGCCGCGGCGCGGCTCGGTTCCGGTCCTGTCGTGGTGGTGCCGCCGGGGCGGCTGCACCGGGTGCCGTGGGCCCTGCTGCCCTCGCTGCGGGAGCGGGTGTTCAGCGTGTCGCCGTCGTCGAGCAGTTGGCTGCGTGCCAGGGACACCGTGCCGCCGACGGGCGCGAGGCAGGTGCTGGTGCGCGGGCCGGGACTCGCCACCGGGGGTGCCGAGGTGCCCGAACTGGCCGGGCGCTACGGCTCCGCGACCGTCCTGGAGTACGACGACGCGCGCGTGCCGCGGGTGTTGGAGGAACTGGACGGGGCCGCGCTGGCGCATATCGCCGCGCATGGCGCGTTCCGTGCGGACAGCCCGCTGTTCTCGTCGCTGCGGATGGCCGACGGGCCGCTCATCGTCCACGACTTCGAGCGCCTGGACCGCAGTCCGTACCGGATCATCCTGTCCTGCTGCGACACGGCCCGGTTCGCCTCGGTCGGCGCGGACGAGCTGCTCGGACTTGTCACCGCGTTGCTGCCGCTGGGTACGGCGGGGGTGGTGGCGTGCAGTGCGCCGGTGAACGACGAGGCGGTGGTGCCGTTGATGCTCGCGCTGCACAAGGGGCTGAGTTCGGGGTTGTCGCTGGCGGAGGCGTTGCGGGATGCGCGGGGGGCGCTGCCGGGGGACTCGGTGCATCGGGCGACGGGGTGGGCGTTCTCGGCGTTCGGGGCCGCGTGATGTGCGGTGTGGTGTGTGACGTGATGTGTGGGGCGGCCTGACCCCTCCCCCGAATACTGGGGGTCAGACCGCCCCGGTCAGGGGTGCGGCTCAGGCCGGCTGGGCCTCCGGCAGCTCCACCAGGCACGGCAACGCGTCGCGGTCGCTTGCGCCGAGGCGGGTGTACGCGCTGTAGAGGTGGTTGCCAACGGTGCGGATCGACAAGGTGAGTTTCTCCGCGATCTGGCGGTTGCTCAGGCCGGCGGCGGCGAGCGTGACGACCTGCCGCTGCCGGGCGGTGAGTTCGCCGAGAACGAGGCCGGACAAGGCCGGGGTCCGGGCGCCCTGGCAGCGGCGGGCGAGAGCGACGGCGCGGCTGCGTGAGGTGCGCGCCGCGCTCGGGTCGCGGTGCGCCCGCACGGCGTGGGCGTACGCCTCCGCCGCGAACAGCAGGAACCCGCGCTCCTCCAGCGCGTGCGCCGCGCGGTCGAGGGCAGGACCGTCGCGACGGGCGAGCGCCTCGGCGTGCGCGGCGAACACACCGGTCAGCCGGCCGACGGCCCGGTCCGGCGCACCGAGCCGGACGGCGTCGTACGGCTCCTCGGTGACCGAGCCGAGCGCCGCGTCGAGGTCACCACGGGCGGCGGCCCGCCAGGCGTCCGCCGATCCGCCCGCGCCGCTGGACCGGGGTGGGGTGCCGGACTCGGCGGTGGGCTGAGTGAGTTGGGCGCCACTGGACTCGGCAGGGGCAGCGGAGAGTCGGCCGCCGCCGGACTCGACCCCAAGCTCAGCGACTCGGACGCCGTCGCGCCCGACGGTGGGCGCGGAGAGACGGTCGGCGCCGGACTCCGCGACAGAAACCGCGAACTGGCCGCCGACAGGCCCGGCCTCGGCGGCGGCAACCGGGACACCGCCCCCGGCAAGGGACGCACCGAGACGATCCGCTCCGGACTCCGCAGCAGACGCAGCCAATTGACCGCCGACAGGCCCGGCCTCAGCCACGCCAACGGGGACACCACCGCCCCCGGCAGAGGACACGGCAAGACGGTCCGCGCCGGACTCCCCGACAGACACCACGACTTGACCGCCGACAGGCCCGGCTTCAGCCGCGGCATTGGGGGCACCGCCGCCCCCGACGGTGGGCACGCCGAGCCGGTCCGTGCTGGACTCCGCGGCCGACGCAGCGAGTTGGCTCTCGCCGAAATCCCTTTCACGCGCGGCGACTTGGCAGCCGTCGCGCCCGACCATGGGCGCGGCAAGACGGTCCGTGCCGGCGTCGGTTGGCGGGGACGGGAGTCGGTTCCGGGGGGACTGGGCCCGAGGTGTGGCGGAGCCAGACGTGGCGGGGGCCGTCGAGGGTGTCGTGCGGCAGGGGGCGCCTGGAGGTGGCAGGGGCCCCGCGGATCCGAGGTCGCCGGACCTGGACGAAGGCTCGGGGAGGCCTGCGGCGCCAGACCCCGCCGCGAGCTTCGTGTCCCCCGACTGCGCTGCGGCCAGGGTGAGTTCGAGGCTGCAGGACCGGTCATCGGCGGTCGCCCGTAGTCCCTCCCTCGCCCAGGACGCGGCCTCCCGCAGTTCCCCCCGCAGGCGGGCGAACCGCGCTCGTGCGGCGGCGTGTCGGGGCGGGATCCCGGCGCCCTCGTCCAGGAGCCACTCCCCCACCGGGGCCGGGACGGCCCGTACGTCCTTCTCGCCGATCGCCCGGGTCAGCGTGGCCGTCTCGGTCTCCAGGGCGGCCATGCAGTCGGCCGGGGTGCGGGCCAGGCGGCGGGCCCGCAGGCGTCCGGCGGCGGCGCGCAGCACCGGGCCGTGCAGGGGGTCGGCGAGGCGAACGGTGCCGTGGTCGTCGACGTGGACCAGTCCGTCGGCCTCCATGCCTTCGAGGACGTACAGGTCGAATGTCTCGGCGTTCATCGGGAGCGGCTCGCCGAACGCCAGCTGTTCCAGGGTCTCGCGCTCGCCGGGACCGGTGCGGTCGAGGAGATGAGCGGTGCGCTCACGGACGGCCGGAGTGATCGGCACCGGGCCCCGCCACTGCCACTCGGCCGAGTCCGGGACGCGGATCAGCTGTCCCTGCTCACGCACCGCGTCCACCAGTTCGCGCAGCAGCCGCAGGTCACCCCGGCACAGACGGTGCAGCCGGTTCACGGTGAGGGCTTCGAGGGCCCCGGCGCCGGCCGCGAGCAGCTGTGCGGTCTCCTCGCGGGGCAATGGCTCCAGGGCGAGTCGCGGCAGGAGCTCTCCGGTCCACAGGCGGGAGATCGCACCGGGCGCCTGGGCTCCGTCGGTGGCGACGACCACGAGGCGGGTGCGGGCGTGCAGGGCGAGCTGGTGGACGAGGGCGGCCGAGGCGTCGTCCAGCAGATGGGCGTCGTCGACGAGCAACAGTCGTACGCCTGAGAGGAGTTGGACCGCGCGATGCAGGGACACCGTCTCGGGAAGCAGATGTGCGAAGGCGGCGAACGGGAGCTTGCGGGTCTCGGGCGTGCCCGCCACCCTGGCGCAGTCGGTGCCGCGCACGGCCTCCGTGACGAGCCGGGTCTTGCCCCGCCCCGCGGGGCCGGTCACCACGATGCCGTGCCGTCCCCCGGCCACGGACCTGCGGACCAGTTCGAGTTCGTCCTCCCGCCCGGTGAACGGCCAGGGCAGCTCCAGGGTCTTCGCGTCCCGTTCGAATGTCATCACGGAAGCAAGAGCACCGCTACTCAGTCCTGATACAGGGGGACTTGAGTAGCCCCCGACTCAGGCGCCCCGAGCCGCCCGACGGCACGCTGAACACCATGACCGCCCGCTACTGCTCACTCGCGCAGCAGCCGGCTCCGGCGTTCGCCCCGGGGCTGGCCGCCGAGCGGCTGAGCGCGCTCATCGGCGGCGGCCGGATGTGGGTCAACAGCACGGTCCTGCACTACTGCTTCTTCGACGGCGACACCGACGGGTCGGTCATTCCAGTTCCGGGGACCGGGCAGTCCCGTCGGGTGTCGTGGGTCGGCGCCAAGGAGCAGCGGGACGTGGTGCGCGAGTGCTTCCAGGAGTGGCAGGACCTCGGGATCGGAGTGAGGTTCGCCGAGGTCGGGGACCGTTCGGAGGCCGAACTGCGCATCGGGTTCCAGATCGGTGACGGCTCCTGGTCGACGGTGGGCAAGGACGCACTCCACGTCGGTCTGACCGAGCGCACCATGAACTTCGGCTGGGACCTGACCGCGCCCGGGGAGCGCGGGACGGCCCTGCACGAGATCGGGCACGCGCTCGGCATGCTGCACGAGCACCAGAGTCCGTTCGCCGGGATCCACTGGGACGACGAGGCCGTGTACGCCGATCTGGCGGGCCCGCCGAACTTCTGGAGCCGGGACCGGACCTCCTTCAACATCCTGCGCAAGCTGGAACCGGACGAGGTCAACGGCACCGTCTGGGACCCACAGTCGATCATGGAGTACCCGTTCGAGGCGGGCCTGATCCTGGAGCCCGAGCAGTTCCGCCAGGGCCTCAACCCGCCTGGCACCCTGTCGCCCGCCGACAAGGAGTACGTCCTGCGCTGGTACCCGCCGACCGAGCCGACCCGGCCTCCGGCGCTGATGCCCTTCCGGTCCGCTCCGCTCGGGCTAGGCCCGGGCGAGCAGGCCGACTTCATCGTGGAGCCGCCGGAGACCCGCGAGTACACCGTGGGCACCTTCGGCGACAGCGACACCGTCGTCGTGGTCTTCGAGGAGCGGGACGAGGAGCCCCGCTACCTCACCGGCCGGGACGACGGAGGCACTCCGCACAACGCAACGATCAGGGCCCGTCTCGTGAAGGGCCGCCGCTACTTCGTCCGTGTGCGCCTGTACTCCGCGTGGGGTTCGGGGGAAACCGCGGTCATGTGCTGGTGAGAGCACATACGGGCCGCACGCGGGCGAGGCTGGACCACTGTCCGGCGCCGGGGGAATGGCCGGCGCTCGTCACCTTCGGGGGAGGGAGACGAGCGTCGGCCACACGGCGTGCGCGTTCCGGGTGAAAGGGTGGGGGCATGCTGATCGTCATCGGCGGCCTGCCTGCCACCGGCAAGACCACCCTCGCGCGGCTCCTGGCCTCCAGGACGGGCGCGGTCCATCTGCGGGTCGACACCATCGAGCAGGCGGTCGTCCGCTCGGGACTGGCCCGGCATCCCGTGGGGCCGGTGGGCTATGTCGTGGGGTACGCCCTCGCCGAAGAGCAGCTGCGGCAGGGGCTCACGGTGATCGCGGAGTCCGTCAATCCGCTGGCGATCACGCGCGATGCCTGGTGCGGCGCCGCGACGAGGGCCGGGGTGCCCGTGGTCGAGGTGGAGGTCGTCTGCTCCGATCCGGACGAGCACCGGCGGCGCGTGGACGCGCGCTCGGTGGACATCCCGGACCTGCCGCTGCCCACCTGGCAGCAAATCGCCGATCGGGAGTACGAGCCGTGGCATCGGGACCGCCTCGTGGTCGACACCGCGGGACAGGAGCCCGAGGATTCGCTGGGCCCGCTGCTCGATGCGATCCTCACCGCAGGTCCCGGGTGAAGACGACACGGGCGCGGCCGGGGCCGTCGTAGTCCTCCACCACGCGGGCGTCGAAGCCGAGGCTGCGGTGGAAGGCGAGGGAGCCCTCGTTGGTGACCGAGGTGATGGCCTTGAGGCGGACCGCGCCCTGACGGCGGGCGGTCTCGGTGAAGGCCTCGTAGAGGGTACGGCCGAGGCCGGTGCCGCGGGTGTCGTCGCGGGTGGCGATCAGGTGGACGTATCCGGTGTGGTCGGGCGTCACGAACCCGAAGAGGTAGCCGCGGATGCCGTCCTCGGAGCGGGCGACCAGGCAGGTGGGGCCGAACTCCTGTATAAGCACGGTCAGATGGAGCGAGCGGAGGTCGCGCTCGCCCCAGTAGCGGGCGTGGTCCGCCAGGACCTGGTGGAGGTCTGTGACGTCGGCGAGGTCGATGTCGATACGGACGGCCATGGCGTCGATCATGGCACGGTGCCGGGCGGTTCCCGGTAGAGGTCGGCCGTGCTGCGGGCGGTCGCCGCCAACCCCTCCCGGACGTCGGCCGGTTCGAGGACCTCGACGTCGGGGCCGAAGCCGAGCAGGCGGCGGCAGGCGGTGCGCCGGTCGTCGAAGTGGAGGACCAGGCGGTGCCGTCCGGGCCGCTCCGGATCGGGGGTCGCCCGTGCCGCCGACTCGGTGTCGCCGAGCACCTGCGGAAGTACGGCGAGCCCTGCCGTCGTCAGGCGTACGGCGACCGGGAACTGGTCCAGGCTCGCCTCGAACTCGGCGGTCCAGCGGGCCCAGTAGGCCGCCAGGTCGAAGTCGGTGGGGCGGGTGAATGGCTCCGGGAGGAGATCGGTTTCCGTGATTCTCGACGCCCGGTGGGCGCGGACGCCCCGGTCCGACCGGGCCACCAGGTACCAGACGCCCGCCTTCGCAACGAGGCCGAGGGGGTCCACGACTCTGGTCGAGCCGGGTCGGCCCGCATGGCTCAGCCGCAGGCGTCGGTCCCGTCGTACCGCGTCGACGAGCACGGCGAGGTGTGGGACCGGTTCCGCTGGCCTGAACCAGGCCTGGGCGTCGATGTGGAAGCGGCTCGCCGTCGCGTTCGCCTGCTCGCGGCCCGCCGTCGGCAGCGAGGCCAGCAGTTTCAGTCGGGCCTGGGCCAACGCGTCGCCCAGCGCGATCCGTTCCAGCGGGCCGCCGCCGGAGGCCACCGCCAGCAGAGCCGTCGCCTCCTCGGCGCTGATGCCGAGCAGCGGGCTGCGCCAGCCCTCCATCAGACGGCAGCCGCCGCCGGGGCCTCCCTTCGCCACCACCGGCACGCCGGCCGCGCTCAGCGCCTCCAGGTCCCTGTAGACGGTTCGTACCGACACCTCCAGTTCCACGGCCAGTTGACGGGCCGTCAGCCGACCACGGGACTGGATGTGGAGCAGGAGGGACAGCAGTCGGTCCGCTCGCATCGGGCGATCACCTCATCGACGTACGACTGACACAGGATGTCAGCCATACGGCCGTAGCGTCGTCCGTGAAGCCCCCGATCAGCAGGGAGACAGCACATGATCACCGGATACGTCATCGGCGAGAGCCTTCGGCCCGGCGCGGTGTTCAAGCCGCAAGGGCTGCGGTTGCGGAACGTCGGCAGGGTCGAGATCGGTGCGGCGGCCGACGGACAGCCGTCTGTGTGGACGCTCGTCGAGTGGGAGAGCGACGGCGAGGACATCGGTGGGCTCGCGGACGCGATCGCCGAGGTGCTGGCACCGGAACTCGGCTGGTACGCCGACTTCACCGCCGGGGACGAGCGGGTGGTCGTCTTCGCCGGCAAGGTCTTCCGCTATCGGCGCGGCGACGAGGCGGGCCGCGCCGAAGCGGTGGCGTACGGACGGTCGGTGGGCACTCCCGAGCATCAACTCGACTGGGCGGAGTGAGCGTCGGACCACCGGTTCGGACGGGTGTCACGCCACTCGCTGCTCGCCCCGGACGTCGTCGGGGTGTGCGAAGCCGAGTTGGTGGCGGAGGGTCGGGCCCTCGTACTCGGTGTGGAAGAACGCCCTGTTCCTGGAGGAGACAGCCGGCGGAACGGCATTCAGGGGCACCGGGCGGTGTGCGACGCCCAGTCCAGGATCTGTACGGCGGCCCCGGCGGCCTCCAGGCCCCGGCAGTGCGCGTGGTGCCTGCGGGCGATGCCGTCGAGGTCGAGGTGGCCGCCGAAGGCCGGGTGGGCGGCCAGGCGGCGGGCGTAGGACCACAGTGTCGGGTGGTCGGCGATGCGCTGCACCGCGGCTGCGTCCAGGTGGTGGCGGTGCACGGTGTCGAGCTGGACCAGCGTGACCCACAACTCGACGTCGGCGGCGGTGATGTGATCCCGGATCAGGTACTCGCGCCCGCCGAGCCAGCGCTCAAGGGAGCCCAGGGAGTCCAGCAGCCGTTCCAGTCCGGCGGCGCGTTCGCCCTCGTCGCCGCCCGCCGATCCGGCGCGCTGCGCGGTCTGTTCGATGCCCTGCGCGCACATCCGCTCGACGGCCTCGGTCTCCGACTCCGCCCCGCACGGGTACAGGGCCGGTCGGCCGCCGCCGAAGTGCCCGGCCAGGTCGCGGGTGATGTCGGCGGCGTGGGTGCTGACGATCCGGCCCGACCAGTCGTCGCTGAGCACCGGGGCGACGGCCGCTCCGGTGTACCGGTGCGCGCTGGCTTCGTACAACGGGCGCAGCGCGGAATGTCCGCCGTCGGGACAGTCGGGGACCGGGTCCAGGAAGGTCACGGGACAGACGTCGTCGAGGTCGAGCAGGCTGTGCACGACGGCGATGCGCAGTCCGTCGGCACAGGCGGAGGCGAGGTGGAGCCGGTACCGGCGCGGCACGGCGTAGTGCCCACTGCGCGCGTCCCGGCCGATCCTGCCCCGGAACGCGGGGGACGGGTGGGTGGCCGGGACATGGACGAGCGGTGTGACGGACATGGGTCTCCCCGGGGTCGGTGCGCAGACGTACGCGCGGCGGAAGCGTCGTCGGGCGGGAGCGGGCGGCTGTCCCCGTGCACGGGGACAGGGTGCCAAGGGGCGGCCGGGCTCAGCCCAGGGGCCTGATCGCGCTGCAGACCCGCAGCAGATCGATGTGACGGCGGGAGGTCAGAAGAGGCGACGGCAGAGCCGTACGGCTGACACGGCCGACGGCCGACTCAAGGCGCCCCATGTTTCCCTACCTGTTCACTAGGATTCCCATCTGGAGTGTCGATCGGGCAGGGGCGCACGTCAAGAGGGCGTCCACGAGGCGGGCAGATCGGGGCTCGTCAGTGCCGCGGGCCGTCCTCGAAGGCGGTCACCGCCAGGCGGCGGATCCGTCCTTCGGGCCGGTTCTCGGGTCCAGGCCAGGCAGTCCAGCCGGAAGCGGGGTTCGGCTCGGCGCGGCCGGTGGCGAGGTCGGCCGCCATCGCGCCGATGAGCGGGGCGAAATTGGCACCGTGCCATGAGCACGGGGAGGCGATGAACGACGACGGCGATCACAGTCCCTCGTGTGGATCCGGTTCGGGCCCGCGAGCGGGACAGGGGCCATGGCGGCGGACTCGATCGTCAGCGCTGTGAGATCTTCGAGGTCGGGGCCGGAGGCGGGCCCTGTCCGGCGGGTCAGCCGGACAGGGCCGTTGGCACCTTGCGGGCTCAGCGCTTGAGCGTGAAGGTGAAGTCGCCGGAGAGTCTGCCGCTCAGCCGGACCGCTGAGACGACCTTCCCCTCCGTCACCAGCCTCTCGACCTCGGCCCGTGAGAGGCCGCAGCCTTCGGCGATGAGCCGCACCGGCCGGACCGGGATCCGCGCCGCGAAGCGGACCGAGACGTCGAGCACCTCGTGGTCCGGGTGCTCCGTCCCGCCGGTGTCGAGGTGCCAGGCGTCGGCCCAGTCGAGGGCTATGCGGTTACGGCGCCGCAGGACCGGGTCCTGGAGCAACTCGGCTGCCAGACCTGGGTCGTTGTCGTGCATTCGGTCCAGCAGATCGGGTCGCACGGAGCGCACGTTCGTCCGCTCCAGGACCGTGAGCTTCGTGGTCTCCCCGCAGGTGGTGCAGAGCGCGAGGAGCCAGGCATCGATGAGCTTGTGGTTGGCGTTGACGCGGAATTTGCCGCTCGACCGGAAACGGTCGGACGCGCACGTGTGGCAACGGCGCAGCACGAGCGGCAGGCAGGTGGGCATGACCACCCAGATGGTGAGCACAGAAGTACACCGGTTTCAGTGAGAAGTCCGCAGCAAAAAGGAGCGCGGCGCACAGACGCGACGCGCGACGATTCAGCGCTCGGGAGGTCTCACAGGGTGTACAACGGCACGTCCTTGCCCAGACGACTTGGTTCGGCAGCACGCTAGTGGCGTACGGCGGCGCCGAACCACTGGTTTTTGGACAGCACCAGGTCAGCCGGCCTTACACGGCCCGGTACGCCCGCAGAAAGGTCCGCACGCCCTCGACGAGGTGTGACCGGCCGGACGCTGGTCTCCTCCGCGGCGGCCATGGAGTTCTCGCCCCGCCCGTCAGGCACCCCGACTGCGCACGGACCAGGCGTTGCAGCGTGGCGTACTCCTGCCCGAATTCATACCGGTGGGGTGACTCAGTCGAGGCAGAACTCGTTGCCCTCGACGTCCTGCATCAGGATGCACGACTCGTTGTGCTCATCGGCGAGCAGCACCTGTACGCGCACCGCGCCGAGCGCGACCAGTCGTGCGCACTCGGCTTCGAGCGTGGCGAGACGTTCCGCTCCCACGAGCCCGGTGCCGACGCGCACGTCGAGATGCACCCGGTTCTTGACGACCTTGCCCTCGGGGACGCGCTGGAAGTACAGCCGCGGGCCCACACCTGAGGGGTCCCCGCAGGCGAAGGACGCTCCCTTGCGCTCGGGCGGCAGGGAGCGGTCGAAATCGCCCCATGTGTCGAACCCCTCCGGTGGCGGCGGTACGACGTACCCCAGCACCTCGCACCAGAAGCGGGCGACACGCTCGGGTTCGGCACAGTCGAAGGTGATCTGGACCTTCTTGATCGATGACATCGGCGCACCCTAGCAGGGGCTCTGTCGCTCGTTACGAGAAGTAGCGGGGCCGGTGCCGGATCAGGACGGTCCGCGCGTCGGTCATGTCCTGGACGGCGTAGCGGGGACCCTCGACGCCCTGGCCGCTGTCCTTGACCCCGCCGTACGGCATCGGGTCGGGGTGGCAGCTGGACGTGTCGTTGATCATGACGCCTCCCGTCTGCAGCAGCCGGGTGAAGGTGAGCGCGACGTCGAGGTCCTGGCAGAACACCCCCGTCTGGAGCCCGTACCGGGTGGCGTTGGCCTTGCGCGCGGCCTCTTCGAGGGAGCCGACCGTGTCGACGGCGACCAGCGGTGCGAAGGCCTCCTCGGAGGCCAGCCGTGCCGCGTCCGGCAGCCCGGCCAGCACCGCCGGCGCCATCAGCGCGCCCTTCCTGGTCCCCCCGGTGAGCAGCCGGCTCCCCCGGTCCACGGCGTCCCCGACCAGACCCTCGGCACGCTCGGCCGCCTCTGTGTCGATGAGCGGGCCGACCTGGGTGCCGGGGGCGCGCGGATCGCCGTAGGTGATCTCCTGAACGAGCGCGGTCAGCCGTGCGACGACCTCGTCCGCGATCGTCTCGTGTACGAGGAGTCGTTGTACGGAGGTGCAGACCTGTCCGGCCTTGCGGTACCCGGCGCGGGCGACGAGCGGCAGGGCGAGCTCCAGATCGGCGTCGCGCCACAGCAACGTCGGTGCGTTGGAACCGAGTTCGAGGTGGGTGCGGGCGAGGCCGCTGACGGCGCGGATGTGGCGGCCGGTCTCGGTGGAGCCGGTGAAGGTGATGTAGCGGACGTCCGGGTGCCGTACGAGGTGGTCGCCGACCGTCTCACCCGGGCCGTGCAGCAGGTGGAGGAGCTGCTCGGGCAGACCGGCATCGAGCAGGGCCTGTACCAACGAGATCGCGGACATCGGGGTCTGCTCGGCGGGCTTGAGGACCACCGCGTTCCCGGCGGCGAGAGCGGGTGCGATCTTGTGGGCGACCGTGCTGAGCGGGGCGTTGAAGGGGGTGATGGCGGCGACCACCCCGACCGGGACCCGCAGGGTGAAGCAGAGCGAGTCCTCGTGACCGGTGGCCGCCTGGACCGGCACCATCTCGCCGGTGAGCCGCAGGGCTTCCTGGGCGCAGAGTTCGAGGACGAGGAGGGTCCGGTCGAGTTCGGTGGTGGCGTCGGCCGGGGTGAAGCCGGTCTCTGCGACGTACTGGGCGACGACGGTGTCCCGCCGCTCGTCCAGGAGCCGGGCCGCCCTGCGGAGGGCCAACGCCCGTTCCTGGTAAGGCAGTTGGCCCACGGCCCCGGTCGCCGAGGCGATCGCCTCGTCCGCCTGGTCGGGGCCGGCCACGGGGAGTTCGGCGATGACGTCACCGGTGTACTTGTCGAGCACCGGAAGTCGCTCAGTCATCCGACCGCCCCCACTCCAGTGCGCTCATCCGCTTCAGGGAGGGCAGGTTCCACAGCGCGTCCGCGATCGCCCCGGCCCGCGCGGCGCCGAGGTACGGGGGCACCAACTCATCGTATTTGGCGCGCAGTTCGTCGTCGGTCAAAGGGTCGTCGGGATCGCCCTTGCGCGTCAGCCGCAGTCGTTCGTGCGTACCGCCGTGCCGGTCGGTGATCCGGACCCGGGCCGCCCGGCGGGCGGGGGCGAGCCTGTCCAGTGCCGGGTCCACCCGGGCCGTGGTGCACGCGACGAGCCTGCGGATCGAGGGGTCCCGCACTGCCGTCGGGGTGAAGGCGTGCAGGCGTACGCCGCCCAGGACGAGTGCGGCGGCGACCGTGTGGGCCAGACTGAACCGGGCCTCGTCGGGGTCGACCGGATCCGGCCGTCCGGCAACCTTGGTGGCGACGGCGTAGGTCTCGATCTCGATGGCCTTGATGTCCTCCGTCCTTACGGAGTCGCGGAGTTCGAGCGCGGCGTCGATCGCGGCGAAGGTGTGCCCGCAGCAGGCGTGGTTCTTGACCGTTGTCTCCGTGACGCAGAACGGTTCGCCCAGTCCGCTGACGGTCAGGTTCTCGATGCCTGCGGTCGCGACGCCGAACCCGGCCGGTCCCTCCAGCACGTCGAGGGCTCCCGTGAGCCCCTTCCGGGCGGCGAGCGCGGCCACCACCCCGGCCTCGGCCGCGTGCCCCGAGTGCAGCGGCTTGCCCGTGGACGGTGACCGGAAGGTCTGCTGGAGGCCCGCGGTCATGGTCCCGGCCAGTGCCAGCGCACCCGCGAGACGGGCGGGTTCCAGCCCCATCAGCTCGGCCGCCGCCGCTGCCGCGCCGAAGGTGCCGACCGTCCCGGTGGTGTGCCAGTTGCGGTAGTGCCGTGGCCCTACGGCGAGTGCGATCCGCGCGCCGATCTCGTACCCGATGGTCACGGCCCGCAGGAAGTCCTCGCCGGAGGCGTCGAGGAGGTCGGCGACCGCGAAGGCGGCGGCGACGGTCGGGGCGCCGGGGTGGTAGAAGGCGTCCCGGTAGATGTCGTCGAGTTCGGCGGCGTGCGCGGCGGTGCCGTTCAGGAGGGCCGCGGTGCGTACGTCGGCCGGCCGGCCGGAGGGGATGAGGCGGGCGGGCCCGGGGCCCGGGTCGAGCGCCTCGGTCAGTGCGCGGGCGGCCCGGGTGCCGGTGCCCGGGACGGTGGCCGACACCCAGTCCACGACCGCGCGCACGGCCGCGTGCCGTACTTCCGCGGCGAGCGGGTGCGCACGCTGGGCGACCGCGAACCCGGCCAGTTCCTCCACGACGGTCATGTCGGTGTCTCCCTCCTCAGAACTGCGCCTCGTACTGGGCGGGTTCGATACGGGCCTCGATGAGCAGCGGCCGGGTCAGGCCGCCCAACCCGGCCGTGGCCTTCTCCAGTTCGGCCATCGAGGTCACCCGTACGCCGTCGCAGCCCATGGAGCCGGCGAGGGCGACCAGGTCGATGTCCGCGAGGCGGGTCGCCGTGGCGGGATAGCCGAGCGCCCGCTGTTTGAGCTCGATGCGGTTGAGGCTGCCGTCGACGAACACCACCACGGCCAGCCGGAGTTGGCGTGCGGCGGCGAGTCGCAGTTCGGTGGCGGCCATCGCGAAGCCGCCGTCGCCGATCAGCGCGACGACGGGTGTCTCGCCGAGGGCCAGCTGGGCGGCGATCGCCCCGGGGAGTCCGAAGCCCATCGAGGACAGGCCGTTGCTCATGAGGACGCTTCGGGGGCGTCGGGCCCGCCAGCCCTGGCCGACGAGCAGCTTGTGGGAGCCGACGTCACAGGTGACGACGGTGTCGTCGGGGGCGGCCGCGCGGACCACGTCGATGACGTCGGTGGGGTTGAGACGGCCGGGGACCCGGCCCGCGTAGTAGGCCGTACGGAGCCGGTCGCGGTGCGCGGCGACGTCGTGCTCGCTCCGGCGGGGCTGGCCCCGCCATCCTTCGGCGAGCCAGTCCAGGCTCAGGGAGACGTCCCCGACGACTTCGCAGTCGCTGGGGTAGACCTGGTCGGTGTTGGGCGTGGTGTCCACATGCAGGACCGGCGTGTCGAGCGACCACGGTTTGATCAGTTCGACCGGGTCGAACCCGGCGGTGACGACGAGATCGCTGTCGGCGAGGAAGTCCCACAGGACCTGGTTGCAGGCCATGTCGACCACCCCGGCGAAGTACGGGTGGTCCTCGGGGAACACCCCCTTGGCCATCGGGGCCACCACGACCGGGGCCCCGACCGCCTCCGCGAGGCGCAGCAGGGCGCCGGAAGCGCCGCACCGGGTCGCTCCGGCCCCCGCCAGCAGCACCGGGCGCCGGGCGGAGCGCAGCAGCTGCGCCGGGTCGGGGCCGCCAAGCACCCGGTGCACCCGTACGCCTCCGGCGGCGCCGTCCAGTGGAGGCGACTTGACGCCGACGTCGAGGGCATCGGCGGCGAACGTCTCGGCGGAGCCGGTGAGATGGACCGCCCCGGGCCGTTCGGCGACGGCCAGCCGGAGCGCCTTGCGCAGCACGCCGTCGACGGACCGTGGGTGGATCCGGCCCGCCCATTTGGTGACCGGCGAGAACAGCAGTTTGTGATCGACCACTTGATGGGTGGTCATGTCCTCACGCCCGGCGTCGACTTGGCCGGAGACCGCGAGGAGCGGTACGCGGTCCCAGGTGGCGGCGGCGACCCCGTTGACGAGGGAGGTGGAGCCCGGCCCGAGGGTCGACAGGCACACCCCCGGCCGCCCGGTCACCATCGCGTGCGCCTCGGCCATGAACACCGCGGTGCCTTCGCGTCCGCCGAGCACGACCTCGACGTCCAGCGCGCGCATCGCCTCCATCAGCTCGATGATCGGGTCGCCCGGGTAGGCGAACACCCGCCCGGCCCCCGCGGCACGGATGTGTTCGGCGATCACCGTGGCGGTGTTGCCCATGTCATCGCTCCAGGTTGTCGTGGTGGATGGACAGGGTCCGGAAGATCCCGTGCACGAACTTGGTGTACGGCGCGATCCCGAACGCGACGACGACCGCGCCGACATGCAGCAACAGCAACGGCCCGAAGACGACCGTCTGCCTGAGCAGCAGGGTGAGCATCCCGGTCGCCGCCAGCACCAGCAAGGCCCAGAGAAAGCCGCTCCCGCCGCTGCGGACCCACAGCCCGGTCCCGCCGACGAGCATGGCGATCCCGCCGACGCTGCCGCTGATCACGGGCACGGAGAGCCAGCCGTACGGCGGATGGGTGCCTAGGATGTTCTGCTGGAACGCCGCCGCCGTGGTGGAGACGACGCACAGCCCGAAGCCGTACAGCAGTACCCGATGGAATCCGCGTCGGCCGGGTCGCTCACATCCCGCCCCTCCCCCGGTCATGTGCTTCAGCTGCACGGCCTGGTGAAAGGTCGTCAGCCACGCTCGCGGCCGGAACAGGTCGGCGAGGCGGCCATGGACGTCCCGCCAGTACCGCAGCACCGCCCAGCCGAACATCCCGGCCGCCCACAGGCTCGGCACGCTCACCGCGATCAGCAGCGGAGTGTGCGGGAGGATCTCGTACGGGTCGCCGGGGGTGTCCGCCACCACGAACGCGCGCCCTGTGAACAGCCAGGACAGCAGGGCGAGTACCAGGCATACGACGGTGAAGGCGATGCCTGTCTCGCGTCGGCCCGGCGTCCGATGCGGCCAGACGTAGCGGCGGTAGGTGTCCTCGCGTACCTCGGCGAAGACCTGGGGCGGGTCGACGGCGAACTGGTGCGGTGGGGCGTACATGCAGGCGGAGAGGCAGTCGCCGCAGTCGTGGCAGAGGTTGGCGAGATGGGTGACGTCCTCGCGTCCGAGCGTGGTCCGCAGTTCCAGGGCGGGCCAGACGGGGCAGTAACCGGCGCAGTAGCGGCAGGAGTTGCAGATGGTGAGCTGGCGCTCGGCCTCTTTGAACAGATCATCCCAGGGCATGGCGAGCCGCCTCCGTTCCGGCGATACGGCCCCATACCGTGCCGATGGTCATGCCGAACCCGGCGAGGTATCCGGTGGAGAGGATGTTCCCGGACATGATCTCGCCGGCGGCGAAGACGTTGCCGAAGACCCCGCCGTCGGCCCGGCGGACCCGGGCCCGGTCGGTGACCGCGACGCCCAGGTAGGTGAAGGTGATCCCGGGGCGCATCGGGACCGCGAAATAGGGGGGTGTGTCGAGGCGCCTGGCCCAGTTGCTCTTGGGCGGGTCGAGACCGGCGGTGGCCTCGGTGTCCGGAGCACGGTCGACGGCCTTGTTGAAGGTGTCCACCGTCTCGGCGACCGCCCGCTTGTCGAGGTCCAGCAACTCGGCCAGTTCCTCGATGCTTTGGGCGCTGTACGGGCCGTACATGGGAGGCAGGAAGGCTCCTCGGACCTTCGCGTCCCACAGGGCGTAGGCGATCTGGCCCGGCTGGAGGGCGATGTTGCGCCCCCAGATGGCGTACCGCTTGGGCCAGATGTCCTCGCCCTCGTCGTAGAAGCGACGGCCGTCCCGGTTGACCACGATGCCGAAGGGGATGGCGTCGATGCGGGTGGCGATTCCGCCGTCGTACCTCGGGCTGCGGGCGTCGACCGCGACGGCGTGGAACCCGCGCTCCTCGCCTGCCTGTTGGGCGCCCGCGTCCAGTAGCTCCCGCAGTAGCCTTCCGTCGTTGTACGACGGCCCGCGCACGTGGAAGCCCTGTACCGCCTCGCCCCAGTAGCGGCCCAGCCAGGCGAGGTCGGCCTCGAAGCCGCCGCTCGCGCAGATCACGGCGGGGGCCCGGACACGGCGGCCGTCGTCGGTCAGGACCCCGGTGCAGGTCTCGCCGTCGAACTCCAGGTGCGTGACCTTGGTGTCGTACTCGATGGCGATCCCTTGCCGACTCGCCCGCCGGTAGTAGGAGTTGAGCAGTGCCTTGCCGCCGCCGAGGAAGAAGCGGTTGGTGCGGGCCAGGTCGAGGGTGCCGGTCAGAGCGCGCTGCCAGTGAGCACCGTGCGCGGCCATCCAGGAAGGCACCTCGGCGGATTGACGGACCGTCAGCTCCGCTAGGTGTTCGTCGCTCGGGCCCTTGCCGACTCCGCACAGGTCGTGCCAGAGCTCGTCGAAGGGGTAGGGGCCGGTGGTGAACTCGTCGCCGGTGTCGTGGGCGCAGCGGATGTTGCGGGTGTGGCGGCTGTTGCCGCCGCGGAAGTGGACGGGGGCCCGTTCCAGCAGCAGAACGCGGGCCCCGGCGTCGGCGGCGGTCAGCGCGCTCACGATCGCCGCGTTGCCGCCGCCGACGACCAGGACGTCGGCGTCCGTCAGGGCTTCCGCGTCCATCAGGCGCGCAGGTTCTTCGGGACGAGCTGGTCGTAGTCGGGGTCCTTCTCGATCAGGCCGGAGGACTTGTGGAAGGCCACCGCGGTGTCGAAGGAGGAGCGTTTGAAGGCGTTGGTCTTCGGGATCTCCGTGCGCAGCAGGGGCAGCAGCGATTCGAGGGTCTCGTCGGCCATTCCGCTGCGGTATGCGGCGAGCAGCTTCTTCACCTCGGCCGCGTCACCGCCGTGGATGTCCTCCTTGGCGCGGACGAGGGCCTTCTGGAAGGCGGCTATCTCCTTGGCCTTGTCCTTGAGGATGCCCGCGGTGGTGAAGAAGACGCCGTGGCAGACGTCGACCAGGTCGGGGATGTCGCCGCGGGACGGGGAGATGTAGAGGGTGCCGATGCCGGACCCCTCCGCCTGCTGGCCGAGCGGCTGGGCGAAGGAGAGGGCGTCGACCTGACCGTTTTTGAGGGCTCCGAGGGCGGCGGTGGGTTCGCTGCCGAGGTTGACCAGTTCGGCGTCCTTCTTCGCGTTCATCCCGCCCTTGGTGAACAGGTAGACGACCAGTGCCTCGGTGCCGCTGCCCGGCCCGGTGATGCCGATCTTCTTTCCCTTGAGGGACGCGATCCGCTCGTCCAGGGAGGCGTCGGTCGCGGCGCCCTTGAACTTCGTACCGGTGACGATGTCGATGTAGTACCGGTCGACCAGGTCGGCCACCAGCCGGATGTCGTTCTCGACCTCCGAGAGCTTGAAGACGTCGGTCATCACACCGCCGCCGAGTTCGATGCTGCCGGACTTGAGGGCGGCGGCCACCTTGGAGCCGTTGCCGAGGACGGGCGGCTCGCCGAAGCTGACGCCCTCCTCCTTGAAGTAGCCCTTCTCGGTCGCGATGAACATGGGGAAGAACGCGATCGACTTGCTGACCTGGCCCACCGACAGCTTGCCGACCGCTGTCGAGGCCCCGGACTCGGCGCAGCCCGCGCCGGTCAGCGCGACCGCTCCCGTCGCGAGCAGGCTCTTGACCAACTGCCGTCTGTTCACTTGCGGACCTCCAAGGGCTTCCAGCGGTTGGCCCTGCGGTCGAGCACTCCGACAAGCAGGTTGAGGACGGTCGCGATGGTTCCGAGGACCACGAGGGTGGCGAAGACACCCGCCGTGTCGAAGTTGGCGGCGGCGTCGCTGATCAGATAGCCCAGCCCCCGGTTGGAGGCGACGAGTTCACCGATGACCGCGCCGATCAGGGAGTACGGCACGGCGACCTTGAGGCCGGTGAGCAGGCCGGTCATCGAGCCGGGCAGGACGACTTTCAGGACGACCTCGCGGCGGCCTCCGCCCATCAGCCGTACCGCGTCGATCAGTTGACGGTCGACCTCGCGCACCCCCACCGCGGTGTTGAGGAAGACCAGGAAGAAGACGGTGGCGGCGGCGAGCAGCACCTTCATCTGCAGGCCGATGCCGAACCAGACGATGAACAGCGGTGCGAGGGCCACTTTCGGCAGGGAGTACAGGGCCACGACGAACGGGTCGATGATCCGGTAGAAGGTCGGCAGCGAGGCGAGGACGAACCCGGTCAGCGCGCCTGCTCCGGCGCCGAGGACAAAGCCCAGGACGATCTCCTTCAGCGTGACCCAGGTGTTGGACCAGAGCAGTCCCTCCCGCTGCCAGTCGCCCAGTCGGTGCACCACGTCCAGCGGGCGACTGGTGAAGGTCTCGTCGAACACGCGCCCGGCGCACAGCTCCCAGGAGACCAGCAGCACGACGACGAAGAGCAGCCGGCCGACCCAGATGACGACCGTGCCGCCGTGCTTCTGCCACCAGGTGCGGTTCAGCGGGACGGTGACCGACTGACCGATGAGTGTTCCGGCGTCGATCGGCCCGGCGTCCGCCTTGTTCACGTCGGCCGTGCTCATCGTGCCTCCCGAAGTGCCTCGGTCATCTCCTTGTGCAGGCTGACGAATTGCGGGTCGACACGCAGTTCGTCGGCGTCGCGCGGTCTCGGCAGGTCGAGCTCGCGGTCCAGTACCACCCGGCCGATCCGGCCGAGGACCACGATCCGGTCGCCGAGCAGCAGTGCCTCCTCGATGTCATGGGTCACGAACACCACGGTCTGCCGGCTGCCCTGCCACAGCCGCAGCAGTTCGGCCTGCAGCACGGAGCGCAGTTGGGCGTCGAGGGCGCCGAAGGGCTCGTCGAGCAGCAGGACGTCGGGGTCGCCGGCGAGCATCCGGGCCAGGCTCGCGCGGCGCCGCATGCCACCGGACAGTTCGCGCGGATAGTGGCGTTCGAAGCCGGTGAGGCCGACCCGTCCGATCAGGTCAGTGGCGCGTTCCCGCCGTTCCTTCGATGGAACTCCCTTGAGCTCCATGGGCATTTCGACGTTGCGTCGGACGTCGCGCCACGGCATGAGGGTGTCCGACTGGGTCAGATATCCGACGTCGCTGCGTGGACCGGTCACCTTGCGGTCCCGGAACCTCACCTCACCGGAGGTCGGGGGGATGAGCCCGGACATCATGTTCAGCATGGTCGACTTGCCGCAGCCGCTGCGGCCGAGCACCGTGACGAAGCACCCCTCCTCGATCTCCAGACTCAGGTCGCGCAAGGCCACGATCCCGAGGTCGTCCTTGACGAACTGCTTGCTCAGCCCGCGGATCTCCAGAACGGCGGTCATCGGTCCTTCTCCGCTCCGGCCAGCCAGCGCGTGTTGTCCACGGCCATGGTCCGGACCTCCCGCTCGGTGAAGCCCGCGCCGAGCAACCGCTCGGCGAGCAGCGGCAGGCCGTCCTCGACCGGCGGGTTGAAGGGCTGGCCGAGGTCGCTGGAGAGCACGGAGTGTTCGGGGCCGACGGCGCGGATGTTCTCCAGCCACAGGTCCCAGGTGACCTTGCCGGTGTGCGGGGTGGTGAAGCACCTCTCCAACAGGGCTCCCTTGGCGGCGAGTTGGCGTTGGCGTTCGACGCCGATGCGCTGGGAGGTGAACTCCGGGTGGGTGATGACGATCCGGCGCACGCCCTCCTCGACGGCGGCGTCCACGACGGCGGTGATCTCGTCGGAGCCGAGGTGGCCGGTGGCGAGGGTCATGTCGTGGGCCGCGATCACCCTGAGCACCTGGCGGGCGGCCGGAAGGACCTCGCCGTCTGGTCCGACCACGTCGACCGGGTCGGCCGCCATGCCCGCGGCGCGCAGGTCGTCCTGGAGCTGGACCCACATGGGCGGTGTGGCGCCCTCGGGACCCGCCGCCGTACAGGCGCGTTCGTTGGCGCTGTCCACGGTGGGCAGCCAGACGAACTGGGCGCCGCCGCGGCCCGCTATCTCGACGGCGATCGGGTTCATGCCGCCCACCGAGGCGTTCAGGGTGATCGCTCCGACGGCTCCGAATCCGGGTAAGGCGTTGCGGACCACCTCGGCCCGCTCCGCCGTGGGGACGTAGTGCGACTTGAGGACGAACCCGTGGAGGCCGACCTCGGTGAAGCGGGCTGCCAGGGTCAGGTCGTCGACCCGGCGTTTCATGAGGTCGGGTGCGATGTGGACGTGGATGTCGTAGGCCCCCGCGACGAGCTCGCGGGCATGGTCCGACGGGGTCGGATGTGAGGCTGGTAGGTCGGTCACGCCGCCTCCTGTCACCAATTTGGTGACCCGGATTGTTAACAATCGATGAGGAGGCGTCAATGGGTCGCGCAGAAAGTGGTACTCAGAAGTCCGTACTCACAGTTCCCCTTCAGCCGCGCCGGGCCTGGAACACGCCTCGCACCGGGGTCATCCTGCCGCCCCCCGCAGCGCCCGGATCACACTGGCGAGATGGCCGCGGGCGGCCGCCTCGGCGGCGACCGAGTCGCGCTCGCAGATCGCGTCGATGATCGCGAGGTGCTCCGGCAGCGAGACGGACGGCCGGCCCGGCTGCAGGGCCAGCCGGAACTGGTGCCGGACGGACTGCCCGCGCAGCCGCTCGATCACCCCCTCGGCCGTGACCTGGCCGCTCATCTCCACCATCCTGCGGTGCAGCCGGTTGTTCAGCGCCGAGTAGTCCATGACGGCCCCGGCGTCGACGGCCGCCACCATGCCCGCACGGATCTCCCGCAGCTCGGCGATCTCCGTCTCGGCCGCTCGCTGCGCGGCCTTCGCGGCGCACAGCCCCTCGACCACCATCCGGATCTCCGTGATCTCGATGGCCTCGGCCAGGGACACCGCCCGCACCCGGGCACCCCGGTGCGGGATCCGCTCCACCAGCCCCTCGTTGCCGAGCTGGAGCAGTGCGGCCCGCACGGCTCCGCGGCTCACGGAGAACCGCTCCGAGAGATCCGCCTCCACGAGCCGCTGGTCCGGCACGAAGTCCCCGCTCACGATCGCCGTGCGGATGACCTCGACGACCGGGTCGGACTCGGACTGGACTCTGCGCACAGCAGGCACGTGGATCCCCTCTCCCCATATGAACGACTACAAGATGACGACTACAGGACGGCAAAGACTGGTAACAATATTGTCGTCAATCTTGCACGATCCGAGGAGTGCCCATGCCCGTCGAGGTCCCGCCCGTCGCCGTACTCGGACTGGGAGAGGCGGGCGGCGCGATCGCGGCCGACCTGGTCGCAGCAGGCGTGCCCGTACGCGGCTACGACCCGAAGGTGCCGGCTCCCCACGGGGTGGTCGGCACCGGCAGCGAGGCGGAGGCGGCCGAGGGCAGCGGCCTCGTCCTGAGCGTCAACAGCGCCTCGGCCTCCGTGGACGCCCTGCGCGCGGGCCTCGCCGGAGCCGCTCCCGGTTGTCTCTGGGCCGACCTCAACACCGCGTCCCCGGCGGTGAAGCGGCAGCTCGGCGAGATCGCCGGGGAGGCCGGGATCGGCTTCGCCGACGTGTCCCTGATGGCCCCCGTGCCCGGGAAGGGCCTGCGCACGCCGATGCTGGTCTCCGGCCCGGAGGCCGATCGCTGCGCCGGGCTGCTCCGCCCCCTCGGCGCGACGGTGGAGGTGCTCGACGGACCGGCGGGCCTTGCCGCCGAGCGCAAACTCCTGCGCAGCGTCTTCTACAAGGGGCTCGCGGCGACCGTCGTCGAAGCCCTCGACGCGGCCCGGAGCGCGGGCTGCGAGGACTGGCTGCGCGAGCACATCGCCGCCGAGCTGACCCGCGTCGACGCCTCGACCCTTGACCGGCTGATCGAGGGCAGCCATCGCCACGCGGTCCGACGCGAGGCCGAGATGCAGGCCGCGGCGGACATGCTGGACGATCTGGAGGTGCCGCCACTGATGACGACTGCTGGTCGGGATCTTCTGCGACGGTTGATCAGTGCGACTCCCGGCTGACCTCCGACCCACTTGAGCCCAGAAGGAAGTCCAGGTCGGCGCCGGTGTCGGCCTGTTGCACGTGGTCGACGTACAGCCGCTCCCAGCCCCGGCGCGGGTTGGCGAAGCCCTCGACGGTGGCCGCGTTCGGGGTGCGGGAGGCGAGTTCGGCGGCGGGCACCTCCAGGTCGATCCGCCGGCCCTCGACGTCGAGACCGATGACGTCGCCGGTCCGTACGAGGGCGAGCGGGCCGCCCGCCGCCGCTTCCGGTGCCACGTGCAGGACGACGGTGCCGTACGCGGTTCCGCTCATACGGCCGTCGCAGACGCGGACCATGTCCCGGATGCCCTGCTCCAACAGCTTGGTGGGGAGCGGCATGTTGGCCACCTCGGGCATGCCCGGGTAGCCCCTGGGCCCGCAGCCGCGCAGCACGAGCACGGAGTCCGCGTCGACGTCGAGGTCCGGGTCGTCGACGCGGGCGTGGAAGTCCTCGATGCTGTCGAAGACGACCGCACGGCCCCGGTGGCGCAGCAGGTGCGGTGAGGCCGCCGCGGGTTTGATCAGCGCTCCGTCGGGGGCGAGGCTGCCGCGCAGAACGGCGATGCCGCCCTCCTCGACCAGAGGCCGGGCCCGGGTCCTGATCACCTCGGCGTCCCAGATCGGGGCGTCGGCGAGATGGTCCACCAGCGGCTCTCCCGTGACGGTCAGCGCGTCGGGGTCCAGGAGGTCGGCGACCTCGCGCAACACGGCGAGCAGGCCCCCGGCCCGGTGGAAGTCCTCCATCAGGAAGCGTCCCGCGGGCTGGAGGTCGACCAGGACGGGTACCCGGGAGCCGATGCGGTCGAAGTCGTCGAGGGTCAGCTCGACGCCCAACCGGCCCGCGATGGCGAGGAGATGGACGACGGCGTTGGTCGAGCCGCCGATCGCGGCCAGCGCCACGATCGCGTTGTGGAAGGACCCCTTGGTCAGGAAGGTGCTCGGACGGCGCTCGGCGGCCACCAGTTCCACGGCGAGGCGTCCGGTGCCGTGCGCGGCCTCCAGCAGCCGGCTGTCCGGGGCGGGTGTGCCGGCCACCCCGGGGAGGACCGTGCCCAGGGCCTCGGCCACCAGCGCCATGGTGGAGGCGGTGCCCATGGTGTTGCAGTGCCCACGGCTGCGGATCATCGACGACTCGGAGCGGGTGAACTGTTCCTGGGACAGGGTTCCGGCGCGGACCTCCTCCGACAGCCGCCACACGTCCGTGCCGCAGCCCAGCGGGGTGCCGCGGAAGGTGCCGGTCAGCATGGGGCCGCCGGGGACGACCACGGCGGGCAGGTCCACCGAGGCGGCGGCCATCAGCAGGGACGGGATCGTCTTGTCGCAGCCGCCCAACAGGACCACTCCGTCAAGGGGGTTGGCCCTGAGCATCTCCTCCGTGGCCATCGCGGCCATGTTGCGCCAGAGCATGGCCGTGGGACGCACGTTGGTCTCGCCCAGCGACACCACGGGCAGGTCGAGGGGGATGCCGCCCGCCTCGTACACGCCGTCGCGGACGGACCTGGCCACCTCGTCCAGGTGCGCGTTGCAGGGGGTGAGGTCGGAGGCGGTGTTGGCGATGGCGATCTGCGGCCGGCCGGTGAAGGCGTCCTGCGGTACCCCGCGGCGCATCCAGGCCCGGTGGATATAGGCGTTGCGGTCCTGTCCGGCGTACCACTGTGCGCTGCGAAGCCTCATCGCTCAGCTCTTTCCGGTAATCGGTACGGCGGTCTACTATCCGGAACGCGATGCAGCATACGCAGACGACTCACCCTTCGACAGCCCCCGACACGGACCGCGCGGAGGGCGACCGTCTCGTGGGATCGGACCGGGTGCTGGCCGTGCTCAAGGAACTCGCCCGGCACCCGGACGGGGTGTCGCTCGACGAGCTCACCCGCGCGATCGGCAGCCCCAAGCCCACCGTGCACCGGGCCCTGGCCGCACTGCGCCGGGCCGGTCTGGCCGGACAGGACGCCCGCGGCCGCTATCTGCTGGGGGACGAGTTCCTCCGGATGGCGTTCGCCCACCATGAGGCCCGCCCCGAACACATGCGGGTCCGGCCGCTGTTGGAGACACTGGCCGCCCGGTTCGGTGAGACCGCCCGCTACGCCGTCCTCGACGGTCGTGAGGTCGTGTACCGCGCCAAGGCCGACCCGCCCACCGGCGCCGTCCGGCTGACCTCCACCGTCGGCGGCCGCAACCCCGCCCACGCCACCGGTGTCGGAAAGCTGCTGCTCGCCCAAGAGTTGGGCACCCTCGACGCCGTACGGCAATGGATCGGCGCAAGCCCGCTGAAGCGGCGGACACCTCGAACCCTGTGTACGGCCGAGGAGTTGCACCGCGAACTGCGGACCATCGGCGAACGGGGATACGCCCTCGACGACCAGGAGAACGAGACCGGGGTCAACTGCCTGGCCCTGCCGGTCTACGGCACCTCGCCCACGGCTCCCTCGGGGGCGGTGAGCGTCAGCGCGCTGTCGTACCGGACTCCCCTGCGGACCCTGGTCGACGCCGTGGAGGAGATCCGCGAGGCGCTCGGTCCCCTGAAGGAGCCCTTCTGATGCGCGCGTTCGTCCTCACGGCACCCGGTGAGTACGCGGTTCAGGAGGTGCCCGCGCCGGTGGCCGCTCCGGGTGAGGTCGTCGTGGACGTCGAGCGGGTCGGAGTGTGCGGCACCGACCTGGAGTTCTTCACCGGAGCCATGGCCTATCTCCGCCAAGGGCACTCCAGCTATCCGATGCGGCTCGGACACGAGTGGGCCGGCCGGGTCCGCGCGGTCGGTCCGGGGGTCGAGCCCGGCTGGGTCGGCCGCCGGGTCATGGGCGACACCATGCTCGGCTGCGGGACCTGCCGCCGCTGTCGGCGCGGTCGCCAGCACGTCTGCGAGAAGCGGGAGGAAGTGGGCATCCGGGGCGCCCGCGCCGGCGCCCTCGCAGAGCAACTCGCCGTGCCTGTCGGGTCGTTGCATGTGCTGCCCGACTCCGTGGACCCGGTTCTCGGTGCACTGGTCGAGCCGGGCGGCAACGCACTGCGGGCCGCGCGGGCGATGGGGGCCGGACCCGGCGACCGGGTCCTGGTGCTGGGGCCGGGGACCATCGGTCTGCTGGTCGCGATGTTCGTCCGGGCCGCCGGTGCGGAGGTGCACCTGATGGGCTCCACCGAGGCCTCCCTCGCCTTCGCGCGCTCCCTGGGCTTCCCGCACACCTGGCGCGAGGACACCGTGCCCGACCTGCCGTTCGACGCGGTGGTCGACGCCACCAACGCGGTCCGACTGCCCGCCCTGGCACTGGAGTCGGTGGAACCCGGCGGGCGGATCGTCTACATCGGCCTGGCCGCCGAACCCAGCGTGATCGACACCCGTGCGCTCGTCCTGAAGGACGTGACGGCGGTCGGCGTCCTGTCGGCCTCACCGGGGCTCGACGCCACGATCAAGGCGTACGCCGAACAGGTCGTCGACCCGAGGCCGCTCGTGGCCGCGACCGTCGCCCTGGACGAGGTCGGCGCCGTACTCGCGGGCGGACGGCCGCCCGGAGCCGGTCCCGGCCCGAAGGTCCACGTCGATCCGCACCTGGTCTGATCCGCCGTCCACCACACGGCTCCTGAACGGAGGCTGGTATTCCGTCGGCGCGGTGATCAGACTCGGTCCGTCATGAACACCGTCGACACGTTCGACGCGAAGACGCGAAGACGCGAAGAAGGGGGGAGCCCGGTGAACTTCAAGGCGCAGCCGACCGCTCAGGTCGACGAGACGGCGGAGATCGGCGACGGGACGACGGTCTGGGACCTGGCCCAGATCCGGGAGGACGCCCGGCTGGGCAGTGGGTGCATCGTGGGCCGGGGGGCCTATGTCGGTCCGGGGGTGCGGATCGGTGACAACGTGAAGCTCCAGAACTACGCGCTGGTCTACGAGCCCGCGGTGCTCGGCGACGGGGTGTTCGTCGGCCCGGCGGCGGTTCTCACCAACGACTACTTCCCCCGGTCCGTGGACCCGGAGGGCAAGTTGAAGCGCGGGGGCGACTGGGAGGCCGTGGCGGTGGTGGTGGCCGAGGGGGCGTCGCTGGGGGCCCGCTCGGTGTGTGTGGCGCCGGTCCGTGTCGGCCGTTGGGCGCTGGTCGCGGCGGGCGCCGTGGTGACCCGGGACGTGCCCGACCACGCACTCGTGGCCGGTGTTCCGGCCCGCCGGATCGGCTGGGTGGGCCGGGCCGGCGTACGGCTGGTGGAGCGGGAAGGCGAACCGGGCACATGGGAGTGCCCCGAGACGGGTGCGCTGTACGACGAGAAGGACGGCCAACTCGTCGAGCGCGCATGATTCTTGTTTCCGCCAAAACGCAAATCTTCGAACATTCACCGGCATAACATGTGTGCGATCTGTGCAGACCAAGCACAATGAGCACACTAACCAGTAGTGCCCAGGGGGGGTTACCGGGTGGAAACACCTATGCCTGAAACCAGGATCGGCACCAGCACCGACACCTGACGTCCGCCTTGCCTTCCACCGCCCGGCCGTTCACGCCGCGGCGCTCTCAAGTCTGCGCGAAAACAGGGGGGTTGGTGTGTCCAACCGATGAGCATCACACGTTTGGCCGCGCTCGGTCGTGAGGAACCGACGCTGCTCTCACTCGCCCAACGACTCCTCACGGTCGCCGAGTCGGGGCTGCCGTCCATGCTGCTGCCCGGCGGCGAGGCCTTCGCCTTCACCATGGCCGGGCGGCAGACCCCTGCCGGATCATGGGCCCTGGAGCAGCGTGGCACCAGCACCCGGTACGCGGCCATCACCGCTCTCGGTGTCCGGTTCCTTCCGGAGAACCGCCAGCGCGCGGTCCTCGGCGGGCGTACCGCCGAGGAGTTCACCGGT
Organism: Streptomyces sp. NPDC019531; assembly: GCF_044903305.1. Taxonomy (NCBI): domain Bacteria; kingdom Bacillati; phylum Actinomycetota; class Actinomycetes; order Kitasatosporales; family Streptomycetaceae; genus Streptomyces; species Streptomyces sp. NPDC019531. The sequence continues at coordinate 212,804 of NZ_JBJDQL010000006.1, forward strand.
CTGCTGATCGAGTCGCTGCCCGGGGTCACGAACCTCGGTGACGCGGCGCTCATCGCCTGGGCCGCCGCCGAGACCGGGCACCCCAAGCTGTCCGACGCCGTGGCACGGGTCGACGCCCTGGACGAGGAGGGCCGGCCGCAGTACACCGTCGAGGCGGCCTGGGTGCTGTCCGCCCTCGCGGCGGCCCGGGACACGGTCGATGTGGAGAGACGTTTCTCCGAGGCCCGTGACCGTGTGCTGCGGGCCCGAATCGGCGACAGCCCGCTCTTCCCGCACGCCACCGGGCCCGGACTGATGCCCTGGTACCGGGCGCATGTGGCCTGCTTCGCCGACCAGACTTACCCGCTCCAGGCACTGGCCCGCGCGCACGCGAGCGGGGACGGGGACCCGGAGGCACTGGCCGCGTCCGAGGCGTGCGCCGCGCGCGTCTGCGAACTCCAGGGCGACGGCGGGCAGTGGTGGTGGCACTACGACGCGCGCACCGGCGGGGTCGTGGAGGGCTACCCGGTCTACAGCGTCCACCAGCACGCGATGGCGCCGACCGCGCTGTTCGATCTCACCGACGCGGGCGGCAGCGACTTCGGCGCGGCCATCCGCAAGGGCCTCGCCTGGATGACGGACGTGCCCGAACTGGGCGCACGCCAGGAGCCGTTGATCCTCGACGAGCTCGGTGTGACCTGGCGCAAGGTCTTCCGGGGCGACCCGAAGAAGGCCGTACGCGCCGCCCGGGGACTCTCCACCCGACTCGCTCCGAGCCTCCGGCTGAAGACCCTGGACCGGGTCTACCGCCCGGTGTCGGTGGACCGCGAGTGCAGGCCGTACGAGTTCGGCTGGATGCTCCACGCCTGGCAGGGGGGCCGGATATGAGTGAGCGCCGGACCCTCTTCGGGGTCGAGCTCGACCCGCTGACCATGGACCAGACCGTCGCACGCTGTCTCGAAGCGGTACGCGACGGACGGCAGCTGGAGATCGGCGTCGTCAACGCGGCGAAGCTGGTGAACATGCGGCGCGACCCCCGGCTCGCCGAGGCCGTGTCCGGCTGCGACCTCGTTCTCGCCGACGGACAGGCAGTGGTCTGGGCCGGCAAGGTGCTGCGCGCCCCGCTGCCCGAACGGGTCGCCGGGATCGACCTGTTCCTTCGGCTGCTGGCCGAGGCCGAGTCGGCGGGCATCTCGGTGTACTTCCTCGGCGCCAAGCAGGAGGTGCTGGAGGAGATGCTGCGCCGGGTGGCCGACCGCTTCCCCGGTCTGAAGGTGGCAGGCGGCCGCAACGGCTACTTCGACGACACCCAGCAGGAGGCCATCGCGGGCGACATCGCCCGCAGCGGCGCCCAGATGCTCTTCCTTGGCATGACCTCACCGAAGAAGGAGATCTTCACCGCCGCGTACGGCGCCCGCACCGGCGCCCGGGTCGTGCACGGCGTCGGCGGCTCCTTCGACATCCTGGCCGGAATCACCAAGCGGGCCCCCGCGTCCTGGCAGCGCTTCGGCGTCGAGTGGCTCTACCGCGCGCTCCAGGAGCCACGCCGACTGGGCAAACGCTACGTCACCACCAACACCGCCTTCCTTCTCATGACGGCGCGGGAGTTCATCCGGCTCACCCCGCAGACCGCTCCCGCGAACAGGAGTCACTGATGCGTGTCGTCGTGGTTGGACAGGGATACGTCGGCCTGCCGTTGGCCATCCGCGCCGCGGAGGTCGGCCACGAGGTGATCGGCTACGACGTCGACTCCCGGCGGGTCAAGAGCCTCGCCGCCGGTGAGTCCTTCGTCGAGGACGTCTCCTCCGAGCGGATCCGCGCCGCACTGGACAGCGGTGCCTACCGGCCGAGCGAGTCGGCCCGTGACTGCGGCGGCTTCGACGTCGCCGTGGTGACCGTGCCCACCCCGCTGCACGAGGGCACCCCCGATCTGCGGTACATCCGCGAGTCGGCGGTCACCCTCGCCCGGTATCTGAGACCCGGGGCGACCGTTGTCCTGGAGTCGACCACGTATCCCGGTACGACCCAGGAGATGTTCGCCCCCATCCTGGAGGACGGCTCGGGCCTCACCGCGGGCACCGACTTCCAGCTCGGCTACAGCCCGGAGCGGATCGACCCCGGGAACACCGTGTGGGGTTTCAAGGAGACCCCGAAGGTCGTGTCGGGCGTCGACGAGGCCTCGCTGAAAGCCGTTCAGGATTTCTACGCCGAACTCGTCGACACCACCGTGCCGGTTGGCTCGCCCAAGGAGGCCGAGCTCGCCAAGCTCCTGGAGAACACCTTCCGGCATGTGAACATCGCGCTGGTCAACGAGATCGCGATGTTCGCCCACCACTTGGACATCGACGTCTGGCAGGCCATCAACGCGGCCTCCACCAAGCCCTTCGGCTTCATGCGGTTCACGCCCGGGCCCGGCGTCGGCGGCCATTGCCTGCCGATCGACCCCTCGTACCTGTCCTGGCGGGTGCAGCGCGAACTCGGCCAGAGCTTCCGCTTCGTGGAGCTCGCCAACGACATCAACAACCACATGCCCGAGTACGTGACGCGCCGCATCAGCGACCTGTTCAACGAGCGGCGCCGTTCGGTCAACGGCTCGCGCATCCTGCTGCTCGGTCTGGCGTACAAGAAGAACACCGGTGACGCCCGGGAGTCGCCCGCGCTGCGCATCTCCCAACTGCTGCTCGACATGGGGGCCCAGGTCAGGGCGGCGGATCCGCATGTCGTGGAGAGCCTGCCGGTGGACACCCGGCTGGTGCGGGTCGATCCGGACCCCAAGGAGCTGGCCGCCGCCGACGTCGTGGTCCTGCTCACCGACCACGACGGCTTCGACTACGAACTCGTCGCCGAACACGCCCCGTTCGTCCTCGACTGCCGACGCCGTCTGCCCTCCGGACCCACCATCGAGGTGCTCTGAACCATGCCGCGCATCGTCTGCGTCGCCGGGGCCCGCCCCAACTACATGAAGATCAAACCGGTGATGGACGCCCTGGAGAGCCGGGGCGCCGAGGTGATCCTCGTCCACACCGGCCAGCACTACGACCCGGCAATGAACGACGTGTTCTTCGCCGACCTCGGCATCCGCCCTCCCGACCGCTTCCTCGGCGTCGGTTCGGGCACCCACGCCGAGCAGACCGGACGCGTGATGACCGCGTTCGAGCCGCTGATCGCCGAACTGGCCCCGGACATCGTGGTCGTGGTCGGCGACATCAACTCCACCCTGGCCTGCGCCCTGGTCACCGCGAAGGCAGGGCCGCTGCTCGCCCATGTCGAGTCCGGGCTGCGCAGCCGGGACTGGAGCATGCCGGAGGAGGTCAACCGGGTCGCCACCGACCGGGTCAGCGACTATCTGCTGGCCCCCTCCCCCGACGCCGCCGAGAACCTGCGCGCGGAGGGATACCGGGACGACCAGATCCACCTCGTCGGCAACGTCATGATCGACACGCTGCTGAGCAATCTGGAGCGGGCCCGGGCCTCGGACGTCCTCGACCGACACGGCCTGACCAAGGGCGAGTTCGGCCTGGTCACCCTGCACCGCCCGGCCAACGTGGACGACCCCGAGATCCTCGCCGGGCTGCTGAAGGCGCTCGGCGAGATCGCCGGCCGGCTGCCGTTGCTGCTGCCCGTGCATCCGCGCGCGGCCGGCCGGCTGGCCGACATCGGCGTACCCGGAGGCATTCAACTCGTGCCGCCCGCCGGGTACCTGGACTTCATCGCCCTGCAGGACTCAGCCCGGATCGTGCTGACGGACTCGGGCGGCATCCAGGAGGAGACCACCGCGCTGGGCGTGCCGTGCGTGACCCTGCGGGACAACACCGAGCGGCCCATCACCGTCGAGCAGGGCACCAATGTGCTGGCCGGACGGGACCCGGCATGCATCGTGGCCACCGTCAACCGGGTCCTTGACCAGCCGCCCGCACCGCGCCGCCCCGACCTGTGGGACGGGCACGCCAGTGACCGGATCGCCGAGGTGCTGCTGGAGGGAGGAACGGCGAGCACCCGACCCAGACCCACTGACCAGAGCCTCCCCATATGATCCGCTTGCAACATATGCTCGTCGAACATAAGATCGCTGGGGGGAACGACCATGGATCTCGCTGAGATCTTCCGGGTCATGCGCAGGCGCTGGTACGTCCTGCTGCCCGGACTGCTGCTGGCCGCCGGCCTGACGTTCGCCGTCACCGTGGTGGTTCCGGTCACCTACCAGTCCCAGAGCACGGTGGTTCTCCTCAACTCCCAGAAGGCCACCAAGGCTTATGACGGCAACCCCTTCCTGAGCACCCAGACCTCGCTCACCGGCATGGCCGACAGCCTGGCCCGCAACCTCAACTCCGATGTGTCCGTCCGGGAGCTCAAGTCCCGTGGCGCCTCAGGTACGTTCGAGGCCAAGCTCGCCGACAACGCCCAGGGCCCGCTCCTGTGGCTGACCGTCACCGGCACCGACAAGAAGGCCGTCCTGACCTCGGACCGCCTCCTGACCGCGTACGCCAAGGAGCGGCTGAAGGAGTTCCAGGAACAGCAGTCGGTCGACCAGAACGCCATGATCCGTATGAGCACGATCGTCTCCCCGCAGACGCCTGCGGCGCAGACCAAGACGCGGCTCGAGTACATGATCATGGCGGGAGGCGCCGGCTTCGTGCTCACCATGGTCGCCGTCTTCTACGTGGAGGCGCGCAAGAGGTCCCAAGGGCCCACGGCCGGGGAGGAGTTGGCGTCGGCGCCGGAGGAGGCGACGCCCGCCCCGGACCCGGACCCGGACTCGGACCCCGCCACCGTCCCCGCTCCGGTCGATCCGGCCAAGGAGTCGGTCGTGGAGGAGACCCTCGCCATCCGGCGCCCGCCCAGCTGGACGCGGTCCCGCGAGGACGGTTCGGCCGCAGAGCCCACCACGCAACGGCCCGTCATGGCCGTAGCGTCCGCAGCAGAGCCGCTCGACGAGGAGTCGACTCATGGACACCGCCCGCGCACCGGACAGAGAGACCGGTGAGACGAGCGAGGCCCCCGTTCCTCCCGCTCCCGCGCTCACCGCTGCTCACGTTCCCGCACCGTCCCCTCCCCCTGCCGCCGATTCCCTCGGCCGCAAGGTCCGTTCGGCGGCCCGCTGGAGTCTGATCAACACCGTTGTCATGCGCCTGGGCACCTTCGCGACCGGCATCGTGCTGGCGCGCTTCGCCCTGGGCCCCGCGGAATGGGGCGTGTACGGCGTCGCCCAGACCGTGCTGCTGGTCCTGCTGTCCGCGAACGAGCTGGGTGTGGGACTGGCCATCGTGCGCTGGGAGGGGGACGCACGCCGGTTCGCGCCGACCGTGCTGACCCTCAGCACCCTCTCCAGCGGACTGCTGTATGTGGCGCTGTTCGCGGCGGCGCCGACGGTGGCCGGTCTGCTCGGCTCGCCGGACGCCGCGGGCGTGCTGCGGGTGATGTGCCTGTGCGTGGTGATCGACGGGGTGGCCCAGGTACCCGGCAACTTCCTCACCCGTGAGTTCGCCCAGGGCAAGCGGATGGTGATCGACGGGCTCAACTTCGTCATCGGCACCTCGGTGACCCTGCTGCTGGCCTTCGAGGGCTGGGGCGCGATGAGCTTCGCCGTGGGAGCCGTGGCGGGCAACGTCGTGACGCTGGTCGGCTGCGGGCTGGCGGCCCCGGGCACCCTGAAGTACGGGTGGAACCCCGAACAGGCCCGCGCGCTCCTGCGGTTCGGCCTCCCGCTGGCGGGGGCGAGCATGCTGGCCCTCGCCGTGGTCAACGTCGACACCATGGTGGTGGGTGCGACGCTCGGCAACGTCTCCCTGGGTTTCTACGTGCTCGCCTTCAACATCTCCGGCTGGCCCGTGCGGATCATCTCCGAGGCCGCCCGCCGGGTCTCCTTCGCCGGGTTCTCCCGGCTGGCCGAGTCACCGCAGATACTCGCCCAGGGCTTCAGCCGTGCTCTGGGCGTCCTGATCACCGGGACCGTGCCGCTGTGCGTCCTGCTGGGCGGGCTCGCGGAACCGGTCATCCAGCTGATCTACGGCGACCGGTGGACGCCCGCCGCCGCGGCACTGCCCTGGCTGATGGCCCTCGGACTGATCCGGATCGGCGCGGAACTGGCGTACGACTGCCTGATCGCCGTAGGCCAGCGCCGCTCCCTCTTCCTGGTGCAGGGGCTGTGGCTGGTGGCCCTGATCCCGGCGCTCCTCGCCGCCTCCCACCTGAACGGCATCGTCGGCGTCTCCCAAGCCCATGTCGTGGTCGCCGGCGGTCTGGTGGTGCCCGTGTTCCTGGTCGCCCTCGGCCGGGGCGGTATCGGCGTGGGCCGGATCGCCAGGGCCTGCGCGTGGCCCTTCCTCGGCGGGGCCGTGATGGCCGCGGTCGTCCTCGGCCTGGAACCGCGGTTCGGCGACAGCCGGCTCGCGCTCCTCGCCATCGGCACGATCGCCCTGGCCGGTTACACCGTGTGCGTACTGCCCAGCCGCGACTTCCTGCGCGGCGTCGACCGGCCCCACCGGGGCCGACACCGGCCGTCCGCGCCGGTGCCGTCCGCCCAACAGGACATGAGGTGAGCCGGATGTCACGGCGTATCGGCCGGAGTCGGATCGCGGGGCTGCTGCTGGCGGCCTTACTGGCGATCACCGCCACGGCATGTTCGGGAACCGACAAGTCGGCGTCACCGCGCCCGTCGGACGTTCCCTCGGCGTCACCGAGCGCCGTCCCGTCGACCACCACCGCCCAGGTCTCGCAGACACCCACCCCCACTCCACCGTCACCGACGCCGAAGCCCTCCACGACGGCCGGTGCGTCCAGCAGCGCACCCGCGGCCAGGACCACCTGCACCTCCCCGGGCGCCTGCGGCTTTCCCGACGCCGACACGACCGGCCACCGGACCAAGCTCACCCCGCACAAGACCGGGTACATGGCCGTCCGCACGAACGGGCTCGTGATCCGGGGCTGGGACATCACCGGCTCGCTCGACATCTACGCGAACAACGTCACCGTGATCGACTCCAGGATCACCTCGGACAACTGGTGGGGCATCAACCTGCGCCCCGGCTACAGCGGCCTGAGGGTTCTGCACTCCACCATCACCGCCGTACCCGGTAAGGGGCCCGACAACGGCGGCGTCGACTACGCGGTCTCGAACATGGGCGGCAGCTCCATCGAGGTCGGCTGGTGCGACGTCTCGGTGTTCGGCGACGCCCTCTCCATGGGACAGGGCAACATCCACGACAACTACGTCCACGACATCGTCCCGTTCGTGAACCTGGGCAAGGAGTGGCAGCACACCAACGCGGTGATCAGCGGCGGCGGCAACACCGGACACCTGGTCATCCGCCACAACACCCTGCTGAACGCGACCAGTCTCAAGCAGGGGGCCTCGGGCAGCATCGGCCTGTTCGCGGACACCGGTGTGGTCCGCAACGTCACCGTCGACGACAACTGGATCGCGGGCGGCGCGTACGCCCTCTACGGCGGGAGCACCGGCGCCACCGGGATCAAGGTCACCGACAACATCTTCTCGACGCAGTACCACCCGGCCTCCGGGGGATACGGCGTGGTCGCCCACTGGAACGCGGGCGGCGCAGGAAACGAGTGGCGCAACAACCGCATGTCCGACGGCCGCCTGGTGACGCCGGAGCCGTCCTCGTGAGCGGGGGCATGACGCGCCGAGTGGCGCGGGCGCCCTGGACGCTGCTCAAGGCGGTGTTCGGCTGGCTGGTGCTCTTCGAGGCGAGGAACAAGGTCCTCCTGGCCCCCTCCGCGCTACGACTGCGCCGGATCGAGGACGCCGAGACCCGTCGGCTCGCCGCCGGTCTCCCCTCCCTGCCCTCCGCTCTGGTCGCCACGGTCATCGCCACGCACCGCCGCCCCGAGGCCCTGCGCGCCGCGGTCCGCTCGGCCCTCGCGCAGAGCGTCCGCGACCAGGTCGTCATGGTCGTCGACGACGGCGCCGGGCTCCCCGAACTCCCGGACGACCCAAGGCTGTTCGCGGTCTCCCTGTCGGCCAACACCGGCACCGCCGGAGTCGTCCGCAACGTCGGCATCCGCCTGACCCGCTCCCGCTACGTCGCCTTCCTGGACGACGACAACCTCTGGGAGCCGGACCACCTCGCCAAGGCTCTGGAGGCACTGGAGTCCCCGGGCGGCCCCGACGGCGTCTATACGGCACTCCGCCGCGTCCTGCCCGACGGAACCGACCGGGACGTCCTGTCCGTGCCCTTCGACCGGCGCCGGGCCGCCCGCGAGTCCTTCCTCGACACCAACGCCTTCGTCGCCCGGCGCACCCGCGCCTTGCGCTTCAGCCGTCTGCGCCGGACACCGGAGGTGATGCCCCGGGAGGACTGGGAGCTGATCCGCCGGTACGCCCGCAGGCACCGGGTGCGGCATGTGCCGTATCCGACCGTCCGATACCTGATGAACCCGGCGAGCTTCTACACCCGGTGGTGACCGAGCAGTCGAAGCGCCCCTCGCCCTCGCCCTCCCTCACGACCACAGGTGGTTGATCCCGTGCCCCGATCCCGCGCCCTCAGAAACAGATTCGTCGACGCACCCGGTTCCCTGGGCGAACGGCTGCGCATCGCCCGCTGGGAGCGGTTCCGGCGCTGCTTCCCCGGCATCGAGAACATGAGCGTCCTCGACCTGGGCGGGACGGCCGAGATGTGGCTGCGGGCGCCGGTGCGCGCCAAGCACGTCCATCTGATCAACCTGGAGGCGCATCCGGCCGAACTGCCCGACTGGATCACCGCCGAGAACGCCGACGTCACCGACCCCGAGGTCGCCGCCGAGCTGAGCCGGCAGGGCGGCTACGACATGGTGTTCTCCAACTCGACCATCGAGCACGTGGGCGGCCACAGCCAGCGCCGGCTGTTCGTCGCCGCGGTGGAGCAACTGGCCCCGCTGCACTGGATCCAGACGCCGTACCGCTACTTCCCGGTCGAGCCGCACTTCGTGGCACCCGGCTTCCAGTTCCTGCCGCTGGCCGCCCGGGCCCGTCTGGTACGGCACTGGCCGCTCGTCCACAGCCGCCCCGACAGCCCGGAGTCGGCGATGAACGCCGTGATCAACATCGAGCTGCTGACCCGTGCCGAGATGCGCTACCTGTTCCCCACATCGACCCTTCTCAGCGAGCGGGTGCTCGGTGCCACCAAGTCGCTCATCGCCGTACGGACGGAGTCGTGATGCTGAACAACCTGATCAACAGACATGACGCGGACCGGCTGCTGCGCAAGGTCCGCAAGCTCGAACTCGACCCCGTGCTCGCGAAGTTGCGGGTGCGCGGCGGTGCCCGGGTGGTCCAGCACTGGTCCCAGGTCGATCCGTCGCTCACCGAGTGGTGGGCGATACCGGCGGTGATCAAGCGGTGGAACCTGCTGATGACCGGCGACGCGGAGACGTCCTTCCCCGAGTACGTGGCCGCCAAGCACTTCGCGCCCCGCACCGATCTGCGCGGGCTGTCCCTGGGCTGCGGAACCGGTGGCAACGAACTCCTCTGGGCGAAGACCGGCGCGTTCGGCCTCCTGGAGGGCGTGGACGTGGCCCAGCAGCGCATCGACTTCGCGACTCAGGCCGCCGCCGAGAACGGCCTCGCCGACGTGCTCCGCTTCCGGGTCACCGACGTCAACCAGATGACCAGCGACGGCGAACGCTTCGACGTCCTGCTCGGCCTCCAGTCGCTCCATCACTTCGACAACCTGGCGGAGACCCTGCCCCGCCTGTCCCAACTGATCGAGCCTGACGGCCTGTTCGTCATCGACGAGTTCGTCGGCCCCACGCGCTTCCAGTGGACGGACGCGCAACTCGACGCGGCGAACGCGTTGTTGGCCCAGCTTCCGGAGGAGCGGCGGCGGTTGGCGGACGGCCGGATCAAACATCGGGTCATCCGCCCCAGCAGACTCGCCATGGTCCTGGACGACCCGTCGGAGGCGGTCGACGCGGCGGCGCTTCTCCCGGGCCTGCGCCGCCACTTCGAGGTGGTGGAGGAACGCCCTTACGGCGGCACGGTGTTGCACATAGCGTTCTCCGGAATCGCCCACAATTTCAGGGACCAGGAGCCGGAGACACTGGAGCTGCTGGAGAGGTGCTTCGCGGCGGAGGACGCGGCCCTGGCGGAGGTTGGGCACGATTTCGTCGCGATGGTGTGCCGGGTTCGGTCGTAGCGCGTGTGCGGGTTCGTTGTGGCTGGTCGCGCCCACGCGGCGGAGCCGCATATCGACACAGCCCCGCGCCCCTAAAGGGGCGCTGCTGAACCCGGCGTATGCAGAGTCGCCGGGTGGACCAAGGCCACCACAGCTGCCCGACTGGCCCGCCTCCCCAACAGCGCCCGCAACACCTCCCGAAGCAGCACAGCCCCCCGGAACGCCCCCGTCGCAACCACCCCATGCCGACGCCGATACAACCGAACCCGATTGACCACCAGCAGCGACCACAGCCGAGGCGACACCTGGGACTCACCCCCCAGGTGCACCGCTTCCGCCGACGGCTCCAACTGCGTCGCATACCCAAGATCCCGCGCCCGAAGGCAGTACTCGGTTTCCTCCGAGTACAGGAAGAAGGACTCGTCCCAGGGACCGCAGTCCGCCAAGCACTCCCCCGACACGGCCATCAGCGCACCCGTCGCCCAGTCCGCCCGAGTCGGCTCCCGATAAGCCGCAGGATCGGTGACCAGCTCGCTCAGCAACGGAAACCGCCCGGCCCGCCGGTTGCCTATGACCGCCTCTCCCAGCGCCCGCAGCACGCTCGACTCACGCCGTAGCGAGAAGTGCGGTGTGTCCCGGCCCTCTTCGTACAGCAGGGGTACGGCGATCCCGACCCCGCCCCCGAGGCTGTCCACGAGTCGTTTCGCACAGCCCTGCCGCATGCGGATGTCAGGGTTGCAGATCAGTGCCGTCTCGTACTCCCCGGCAGCGGACAGCGCCGCGTTGACCCCGGCCGCGTACCCCGCGTTGCGCCCGGTCTGCACGACCTCCGCGTCCGGGGCCAGCGTCCGCAGCACCTCGACGGTGTCGTCGGCGGAGTCGTTGTCGGCGACGACGAGCCGCCAGTCGAGCCCTGCCATGCCGTCGGGCAGCGCGGCGAGGAACCCGGGTAGCACCGAGGCGCTGTTCCAGGTGACGACGATGACGGCGACGGTGCTCATCGGGACTCCACGAGTTCGGGAAGCTTGGTGTCGGACACCTCACGGGACACGGGGACCTCGGCCACCGAAGAGGCTGCCGCCTCCCGGCGCACGAAGCCGAGATAGCTCCCGCCCGCGCCCAGCACCAGGAAGAACATCCCGGCGTACATGGGGAAGCTCAGCGCGTCGAAGGTGGCGCTGATGACCAGGGCGACCAGAGCGGACGCGAGGAATGCCTGTCCCAGCTCTCGGTCCGAGTCGTTCCGGGCCAGCCGGCGGATCGCGCCGCCGGTGTGGATCCCGGTGATGAACAGGGCGGCCAGCGCGACCAGTCCCAGGATGCCCATCTCGGCCAGGGTCAGCATGTACTGGTTGTCCGTGAAGAAGTACAGGTCGGGAGTGAAGGTGCCGAATCCCCGCCCGAACCAGGGGTGTTCGTGGAAGTAGGGGACGATCGCGCTGTACTTCACGGTGCGGGCCTGGGTGCTGCTGTCGGAGTTGGACAGGAAGCTGGCGAACAGGTTGGTGATGGTTCCGATCAGCCCGGGGATGATCACCTTGAACCCGGCCACCGAGCCCGTGATCAGGCCGATCGCGGCCCAGCGGCGCTGCGGCTTCCAGCGGGGCACCATCACCAGGATCACGATGAAGGCGCCGATGATGGACGTCCTGGACACGGTGAGCGGGAGAGCTCCCGCCATGATCGCCACGGGGGCCCAGCGGCGCAGGGCGCCGGCGTGCCGTCGTACCGGATCGAAGGCCTGATGGACGGCGAAGGGCACCAGGATGGCCAGCATCCCGCCGAACTCCAGCGGGTGGGCCGTGGTGGAGCGCGGCCGGGTGAACGAACCGCGGTCCATGGCGCTGATCCCGGCCGTGCTCGACTGGAGGCCGGGGATGTGGATGGAGTCGGCGATGTTGGTCGCGGCGAAGAAGTCGTAGTAGCCGATGAGGGCGACCACCGTGCCCAGGACGACGAGCCGGCGCATCAGAGTCTCCAGCCGGCTGCGTTCCTGGATGCCGGCCGAGGCCAGCACGACCAGCGCCACCCAGACCCCGAGTCCGATCAGGCCCCGGTCGGCTCCGAGGACCTCCTCGTGGGAGCTTTCACGGGTGGCGTCGGCGAGGTAGGACAGCAGCACCGCCGCGGCGAGCAGGCACATCACCACGCGTGGCAGTCGGGTGCCCGGTGCCGGGAGGATGCGTCCGCCGAGCCAGGTCGCGAGGTACCAGAGCAGTCCGAGCAGGGCGAAGACGTTGGCCGGGGTACCGACACCGCCCAGCGCGGGCAGGGTGAGGTTCGACGGCACGAAGAAGGCAAGGCCCAGATAGCCGGTAAGGATCGTCGTGGCGTCCAGGCGGCGGACCAGCAGTCCTCTGGGCGCCTGCTCGGGCGGCTGGGCGCGGTGTCGGCGGGGGACGTATCCGGCCACGGCCCGTCCCCGGCGGCGGACCACGGCGACGCCCTCGGCGAGGATGGACAGCAGGAAGGCGCTGCCGAGTCCGGCGATGACGACCGCCGCGATGCTCTGGTACCGGCTCTTCGGCTCCGAGACCGGCGTCTGCGGCAGGACGACCGGCGCGGTCTGCACCAGGTATGTCTTCGGCACCTTGGAGGCGGCCTGAAGGGCCTTGAGCTGCTCACCGGTGAAGTCGGTGAGGATGGTGGTCTCCTTGAGCACCTTCGCCTGGTCGGTACCGGTGACGCTCAGGGTGAGCAGCGGGCTGTCGGCGTCCGGGGCGAAGCCGACCGTGTAGCGGTCGGTGACCCCGCGGGAGTGCAGTTCCTTCGCCGAATCGCTGGACTGGAGCGTCCTGATCAGTACATCGGCCGTGACGACCAGCGAACCGCCCGCGTTCGACAGGGGGTTGCCGAAGGTCGGCGCCAAGTCCGCGATCGCCGTGGAGTCGAGCAGGGTGACGGAGCTCTGGGACTCGTAGGACACGGGGACGGTCCGGTAGAGGTACCCGCCCGCGAAGAGACTGAGCAGGGTGAGGGGCACCATGAAGTACCAGCGCCTGCGCATGATCGCCAGAAGGTCGGCGAGACTCATGAACTCTCCTTCCGGCCCGGCGATCGGGTGGCGGCCCGCTCCGGCGCCTGCGAGGATCGGTGCCGACGGAAGGAATCCCTGTGTCGCCTCGTGACGTCGCCGAAGCGCTGCTCCGCCGCTGGTACGTGCTGCTGCTCGCGCTCCTGCTGACGGCCGCCGGAGCCTACCAAGTGCTGCGCCCCGCACCGCAGTACCTGAGTTCGGCGGTGGTCGTCCTCAAGCCGCCGGTGACCGGGAACCAGCCGAACCAGCTGACCAACCTCCAACCACCGCTTGCCTCGTTGTCGTACGGCGTCATCCAGCAGCTGGAATCGGCTGCCGGGCACAAGGAGTTGAAGGCCGCGGGGGTCGAGGGGACGTACCAGCTGATCCCGCGCAACAGCGGCACCAGCGCGACACCCGCCTATCTGATCCCTTCGGTACAGGTGCAGGCACGGCGGGGCTCCGCCGCCGAGGCCGACGCGGTGGTCCGGCAGGTCATCGAGGTGTACGGCAAGCACGTGGCGGCCCTCCAGGAGGCACAGGGGGTCGCGACCGGGGCGCGGATCAGCGCCTCCGTCCTGGTCGCCCCGAGCTCCGCCCTGATGCAGGGCACCAGGAGCCGCGCACTGGCCGGTACGGCACTGCTGGGCGCGCTCACCGGAATCCTGGGCGCGCTGTGGTTCGACCGGTTCGCGCGGCGCCGTGGGAAGGACTTCCCAGGGCCACGGCTCTACTCGGACGAGGTTCCGGTGACGGGCTGAGCCCCGGGAGCTGAACGTCTTCATCAGATTCCGCGGCGCTTCCAGGACTCCCACCACAGCCACTCGCGGCCCCGCTCGGCGACGGCCGAAAGGATCAGCGGCTGGAGATACGGCATCGCCTTCGGTCCGATCCGTCGTCTGAGCCGCAGCGCGCGGTACTCGGGCAGGGTCCGGTATCCCGGCAGGCACTGCTCGGCGAACGCCACGCACTCGTCGACCGGGACGACGGCGGTACGGCCCCGGTCGTAGGCCCGGTAGGCGCGGCGCAGCGCGTAGCGGGCGAGCCGGGTGTGGACCTGTTCGGCGAGGCGGTCGGCGTGGGGCAGCCGGTCGGCGCACTTGGCGAGGGCGGAGTCGTAGGCGACCAGGCGCTGGCGCAGGTCGTCGAGCTGGCCGCCGAAGTCGGTGGTGGACATGTTGTTCCCGTGGACGCGGTAGAAGGCCTGGTCGGCGCCGCGTATGTAGCCGACGTCGGCGTGGGCGGCGAGCCGCATCCACATCTCGATGTCGCCGGCGTGCGGCAGGGCCGGGTCGTAGCCGCCGACCTCGCGCTGGAGGCTGGTGCGGACGACGACTTCCGGTGAGGTGATACAGCCGGTGCCCTCACGGAAGCGCCTCTCCAGCCACCACTGGCCGGGGTAGACGACCGAACCGGTGCTCCGGGTGCGGGCCGCGGGCAGCGGGCCGCCATGCTGGAAGCGCAGGGGCCGCCCGTAGGCGAAGCCCGCCTCGGGGTGGGCGTCGAGCAGTGCCGCGGCCCGGACCAGCGCGCCGGGCACCAGGCGGTCGTCGGCGGAGAGCAGGGCCACGTAGTCGCCGTCGGCCCACTCCATGAGGCCTTCGTTGTACGTGGCGATGTGGCCCTTGTTGGTCGCGTGGACGAGGACGTCGATCCGTGGGTCGGAGGCCGCCAGTTTCTTCGCCGTCTCGGCCGAGTCGTCCGGTGAGGCGTCGTCGATGATGAGCACCCGGACGTCGACGCCGTCCTGCTCGTCCAGGACGCTGCTCACACAGTCGGCCAGGAAGTGGCCGTACTTGTAGCAGGGGATCACAACACTGACGGTGCTCATGTGTGGGGGCCAATCCCCGGTGGTGGCCCCCGCCGCAGCGGGCGGAGGCCACCACCGGTGGGTTCTGGTCGGTCAGTTCTTCTTCGTGCGGACGGTCTTGCTGCTCAGGGTCCAGGTCCTGGACTTGACCGTGTGGCGCTGCTTGTCCCTGGCCACGACCGAGATCCTGAACCGGGTGCCGTCCGGCAGCGGGGTGGTGAGGTGGACGGACACCTTGTGGGTGGCCCGGTCGTAGGAGGTGACGGCCTTGACGTGGAGCTTCCTGGCCGCGGCCGCCTTGGCGCCGGGCAGGACGACCAGGGTCGCCTGGACGGATGTCGGCTTGGCGGTCGTGGGCAGGCTCATCACCAGGGGGCTGTCCGCGTCCGCGGTGTACTGCACCGAGAACTCGGTCACCTCCGAAGCGGTGGCCGACGCCAGGGACGCGCTCGGGTCGTCGGCGGTGAAGAGCGGGCCGACCCAGTAGTTCGCGGATCCGTAGGACCCGTTGGGGAAGGCCGTTTCGCTGCCGTACTTGTAGAGCCCGTTGTGGTGCGCGGTGGTGTCGGCGGTGGCGGTCAGCGGATAGGACTTGTGGGCCGACGCGAAGTAGCCGCCGTCCACCGCGTAGTTGCCGTTCGGCGCGTGGTAGGAGGCCACGTACGCGGTGCCCGCGGTGACCGC
This sequence comes from Streptomyces sp. NPDC019531, assembly GCF_044903305.1. Classification (NCBI taxonomy): domain Bacteria; kingdom Bacillati; phylum Actinomycetota; class Actinomycetes; order Kitasatosporales; family Streptomycetaceae; genus Streptomyces; species Streptomyces sp. NPDC019531. The sequence continues at coordinate 228,402 of NZ_JBJDQL010000006.1, forward strand.
CACCGGTGTCGCGAAGGTCATCGTCTGCCAGCCGGACGCCGTCTCCGCGGTGAAGGTGCCGGTGGCGAGCAGCGTGCCGTCGTCGGACCACAGGCTGCCGGTGTGGGTGCCGGTGTTGGTTGCGCCCTTGTAGAAGGAGACGCCGGTGATCCAGCCGTCCGCCGAGGACGTGAACCGGGTGCCCAGCTCCACGGAGTTGGGGTCACCGGTGACCGCGGTGGTGGCCGGTACCGCGCTCGCGTTCCACAGGGTGCAGGGGCAGGTGACCGCGGGCGGGGTGGAGCTGGTGGTGAAGCTCCAGGTCACCGGATCCGCCATGGCGTTGCCCCAGACGTCCGAGGCCTGCACGGACGCGGTGTACGTGGTGTGCAGTTCCAGTTCCGTCGACGGGGTGAAGGTCGCCTTGTTCGACGCGGGGTAGGTGAGGGCGCCCGGCACGTTGTTGCCGTCCGGGTCCTTCAGGGTGAACGTCACGTTGTCGGTGTCGACGGCCGCGCTGAAGGTGGCCGACACCGGCGCCGTGATCGACGCTCCGGTCGCCCCGGACGTCGGGGAGGTGGAGGAGACGGTGGGCGGGGTGGTGCTGGCCGTGGAGGTGTCCAGGACCACGTCGACCCAGTAGTTGCTGCCGGAGGAGGCCGAGGACGGGAAGGCGCTGGTCGAGCTGTAGCGGTAGACGCCGTTGCCGCCGTCGGTGCCGGACTTCAGGGCGGTGAGCGGGGCGAGGCCCGCATCGCTGTTGGAGAAGTAGCCGCCGTCGTAGGAGTATCCGCCGTTGGGGGCGAAGTACGAGGCGACGTAGGTGGTGTTGGCCTTGACGGTGACCGGGGTGGCGAAGTTCAGCTGCTGCCAGCCGGAGGCCGTCTCGTTGGTGAAGGTGCCGGTGGCCAGGCGGGTGCCGGAGGCGGTCCACAGGCTGCCGATGTGGGTGCCGGTGTTGGCGGTCGACTTGTAGAAGCGGACACCGGTGACCGAACCGGCCGTCGTGGTGCGGAACTTGACGCCGAGCTCCAGGGGACCGCCGTCACCCGCGTTGACGGTGCCGGGGACCGCGGTGGCCGGCCAGACGGTGCAGGGGCAGGCCTGGGGGCCGACGGTCACCGGGATGGTGGTGACCGCGCCGATGTTGACGCTGTCGTCGACCGCGCGGACCTTGATGGACGCCGAACCGGGGGCCGTCGGGGTCCAGCTGTAGTTCCAGGACGTCAGGCCGGTGGCGGCCTTCCAGGTCGATCCGCCGTCGGTGGAGACCTCCACGCGGGACACCACTCCGCCGCCGGAGTCGGTGGCTGTGCCGCTGATGGTGACCGGCTTCAGCGCCGGGACGGTGACCCCGGAAGCCGGGCTGGACACGGTGATCGCCGGGCCCGTGGTGTCGGTGGAGGCCGTGGCGGCGACGAGGTTGCTCTGCCGGGTCAGCGGCTGTACGCCCATGTCGGCGAGGATGTTCACGGTCGCCTGCTGCATGCGGACGTCCTCGGTGACCACCACGTCCTCGGGGTCGTACGTCGGCAGGTTGGTCAGACCCCAGGACCACTGCACGGTGCCCGCGCCGAACACCAGGGCTCCCGAGTCCTGGTCGCGGAACTCGACGAGGTTGTGGGTCGCGGTGCCGTTGCCGTACATGTTGCCCCAGTCGAGCCGGAACTTGCCGTCGTTGATGTCCACGGTCGTGGACGACACGTCGATCGCGCCGGCGGGTCTGGTGCTGTTGTCGAGGTCGCTGTCCCACTCGTAGCCGAGGGTGCCGGTCGGGAAGGTGGCGGTCTGGCTCGAAGTGAGGCTCGCGATCGAGGTGTTGCGCCAGATCCGGTTCTTGCCGTACGACCCGGGGACGGTGATGGCGTCGGCGCGGTAGCCGTTCACGGTGAACATGGAGCCGGTGAGGATGTTCGGCGGCTGGTAGGACTGGCCGTAGTTGGTGCTGGTCGGGTCCATCCAGGTGCCGGTCCACTCGCCGCTCGGGTCGGCGACGCCGTTGTTCTGCGCCATCTTGGTCATCTTGTAGCAGACCAGGGTGCGGTTCGAGGTGCTGGTGCCGTCGATGCTCGGGGTCAGCCGGGTCTTCCAGAACACCTCGTTGCCACTGAAGAACCCCTGCCGCACGCCTGCCTTCCGGGCCGCCAGGACGTTGCTGTACTGGCTCTGCGTCCAGTACTCGTCATGGCCCGAGGACAGGTACACCTTGTGGTTCTTCAGCAGGGTGGCGCCATTGGTCGACACGTCCACGCCGGAGAGGTAGCTGACGTCGTAGCCGTTGCGCTCCAGCCAGGACAGCATCATGTACTCGGAGCCGTAGATGCCGTTGTCGCCGCCGATGTCCAGCGGCCGGTTGTAACTCACCTCGTAGGCACGGCCGTCGGGCGCCGGGCCCGCGCCGCCGTAGAGGTCCTGGCCGCCGTAGTCGTTGTAGGCCTGCCAGGTCTGGTCACTGGTCTGCACGACGATGTCGGAGGTGCTGGAGTCCTTGCGGACGACGAACGGGTACGGCATCAGGCCGTCGCCGTCGGTCTGCGTGAGGTTGGCGATGTACAGGCCGGACACGGCGTCGCTGGGCACCGTCCAGCTCGCGGTCACGGGCCAGTTGCCGCAGTCGACCAGTCCTGTGCTGCTCTTGGTGGTGCAACTGGCGGGGCTGCTTGTGAAGTTGGCCGGGTAGGTCACCGCGGCCTGGGCCGCCGTCGACATCTGGCGGGCGCCGTCGCCGCCGTACCAGCCGAGGCGGTAGATCTGGATCTGGTACGACGTCTTCGACTGGACCTTGAACTGGACCGTGTCGCCCGCCTGGACGCTCTCCTTGGTGGTGAACCCCTGAATGTCACCGTAGGAGTTGGGTGCGTACCAGTCGGACATCGGGCTGCCCGTCTTGGAGTTCTCGCAGACCACGGGGTTCGAGCCCGACCCGCACGGATCGGACGCCGCCTGGGCGGACCCGGCCACCGGGAGCACCGCCCATATCAATGCCGCCACGACGGCGAGGCGACCGCCTCTGATCCGTCTGGTCCATCTGTTCATGTGTACCTCTCAGCGGTGCTGTGCCGGCCCGACCGGGGAAAGTCGGGGTGAAGCGGTGAAAGCGGTGACCGATCAGCGTCCGAGAGCGTCGATGAGCGTGTCGACGACGCGTTGCTGCTGGTCGGGGGTGATCTGGGGGTAGAGCGGCAGCGACAGGATCCGTTCCGCCGCCTGTTCGGCGTGCGGGAAGTCGCCCCGGGCGTGGCCCAGATCGCGGTAGGCCGGGGTGAGGTGGACCGGGGCGGGATAGTGCACCCCGGCACCGATGCCCTCGGCATTGAGCTTGCCGACGATGTCGTCGCGGTCGGCTCCGGCCACCTGAACGACGTACAGGTGCCAGACGTGGACGTTGCCGGGCTCCGTCACCGGGAGGACGACCCGTCCGGCGGCGGCCAGGTCGGCGAGGAGTTCGTCGTAGCGGGCGGCGGCCCCCCGGCGGGCCGCGTTGCCCTCGGCCAGCCGTTTGAGCTTGGCCCGCAGGACGACGGCCTGGAGTCCGTCGAGGCGGCTGTTGAAGCCGGGGACGTCGTGGCGGTACTTGGCGACGCCGCCATGGTTGGCGATCGCCCGTACCAGGCCGGTGAGTTGCTCGTCATCGGTGAGGACCGCGCCCGCGTCGCCGTAGGCACCGAGGTTCTTGCCCGGGTAGAAGCTGGTGGCCGCGATCCCGCCGCTGCCCGGTGTCCGGCCGTCGCGAGTCGCGCCCTGGCACTGGGCGGCGTCCTCCACGACCCGTACGCGGTCGGGCAGTTGGGCGGTCAGCTCCGTCACCTCGGCCATCTGCCCGTACAGGTGCACCGGCACGACCGCACGGGTGGCGGGGCCGACCGCGGCCAACGCGGCCTGGGGGTCCAGGAGATGGCTGTCGGGGAGGCAGTCCGCCAGGACCGGGCGTGCGCCGATCCTGGCGACGGCGCCCGCGGTGGCGATGAAGGTGTTGGCAGGTACGACGACCTCGTCACCGGGGCCCACTCCGCTGGCCCGCAGGGCGAGTTCGACGGCGTCGGTGCCATTGGCGACTCCGACGCAGTGCGCCACCTCACCGAACTCCGCGTACTCGCGCTCGAACTGCCGGACCTCGTCGCCGCCGACGAACGCGGTGTTCGCCAGGACCCGCTCGAATCCGGCTCGTACCTCGTCGGCGACCTCCTCATGGGCCGCCTTGAGGTCCACAAGCGGTATCTGGTTCATGTCAGCGGTCCCCCCACTGTCGGTGTCGCGAGTTCTTCCAGTGCGGGAGCGCCCGCCTCCCGCAGCCGTCGGGCCGGGCTCCCCACCCAGACCTCGCCCGGCGGAACATCGCCGAGCACGGCACTCCCCATCCCGATCTGCGACCAGGCGCCGATCGTCGTGCCCTCCCTGACCAGGGCCCCGGAGCCCACATAGGCCCCGCGCTCCAGTCGCACGTTCCCGCCCAGCCGGACACCGGACGTGACCGTGACGTAGTCCCCGACCACGTCGTCATGGGTGAGGACGACGTGGGGCATCACAGCGACATGGGCCCCGACCCGTACGGCGGCGGTCAGCGCGCAGTGCGCGAGCAGCACCGAGCCGGGACCGATCTCGGAGGTCGCCGACACCACCGCGGTCGGGTGGACCACGGTGGCGTAGCGGTCCGCGGGCAGGCCGAGGCGGCGGACCAGCCGGGCGCGGACCGCGTAGTCGCGTGGGTTGCCCACACAGATCACCACCCGCGCCTCGGGCAGTTCGTGGACCAGGTCGCAGCCGCCGAGGACGGGCACACCGTCCACCTCGGTGCCATGCAGGTCGGCGTTGTCGTCGAGATGCCCGAGCAGCTCGAACTCGCCCAGGTGCGTCACGGCCTGGGCCGTCTCCCGGGCGAAGCCGCCCGCGCCGACGATCACAAGTCCGGTCATCTTCGGGCCTGTTCACGCAGTGCCGCGACGACACGGTCCTGCTGGGCCTCGGTCATCGTGTGGAACAGCGGCAGGATCAGCGAGTCACGGCTGATCCGCTCGGTGATCGGCAGCGGAACGCCCGGGTGGCCCGCGTAGGCGGGTTCGAGGTGCGCGGCCATGATGCCGCGCCGGGCGGAGACTCCGGCGTGGGCGAGCGCGGCGAGCAGGTCGTCCCGGCCGACGGGGAAGTCCTCGTCGAGCAGCACCCAGTAGGACTGGAAGTTGCTCTGCCCGTGCGCGGGGTCGCGTACGGCGGTGAGGCCATGGATGTCGTGCAGCAACGCGTCGTAACGGGACGCCAGTTCGCGACGGCGGGCGATCATCGCGTCGAGCTTGTCCAGCTGGACCAGACCCACCGCGGCCTGGATGTCGGTCATCCGGTAGTTGAAGCCGACCTCCAAGTAGCTTTCCAGGACCGGCTTGTTGCTCGCATGGCGTTCCGCGGCCGAGGCGTTCATGCCGTGCTCGCGCAGCCGCCGCAGCCGGGCCGCCCACTCGGCGTCGTCGGTGGTGACCATGCCGCCCTCGCCCGTGGTGACGACCTTGCGGGGGTGGAAGGACCAGGCGGCGAGCAGCGCGCCGTGGCCGACGGGCTTGCCGCCGACGGTGGAGCCGATGGCGCAGGCCGCGTCCTCGACCAGCGGCAGGTCCCAGTCGGCGCAGGCGGCACGCAGGGCGTGCACGTCGGCCGGTACGCCGCCCTGGTGGACGGCGAGGACGGCCTTGGTTCGGGGGGTGCGGACCTGGTCCACGGTGGCCGGGGTCAGGTTGCCCGTGGCGAGCTCGACGTCGGCGAACACCGGCTCGGCGCCGACGTACCGTACGGCGTTGGCGGTGGCGATGAACGACAGTGAGGGCACCACGACCTCGTCGCCGGGGCCGACGCCGAGGGCGACGAGGGTGAGATGCAGGGCGGTGGTGCAGGAGCTGACCGCGACGGCGTGCTCGGCGCCCACCCGCTCGGCGAACGCCTCCTCGAAGGCGACGACTCGGGGACCCTGCGCGACCCAGCCGGACAGTACGGCGTCGGAGGCGGCCTTGGCCTCCTCCTCGCCGAGCCAGGGGATCATCACGGGGATGCGGTCGGTGCTCACTTGTCGGCCTCCTTGGCGGCGGCACGCTCGGCGCGCCACCACTGGACCAGGTCCCTGAGACCCGTGCGCAGGTCGATCTCCGCGGTGAAGCCGAGCCGTTCGGCGGCCTGGGTGGTGTCCGCGAGTCTGCGCACCACCGAGTTCACCGAGCGGGCGGGCCCGTGCACCGGCTCCAGGCCCTCGGCGCCCATCGCCTCCAGCAGTCCGTCGGCGAGTTCGCGCAGTGAGGTCTCGGTGCCGCTGGCGACGTTGAACACCTCGTCGGTGACGTCCGACTCGGCGGCCAGGATGTTGGCCCTGGCGATGTCGCGGACGTCGACGAAGTCCATGGTCTGGGTGCCGTCGCCGAGGATCAGCGGCGGCTCGCCCGACTCGATGCGCTCCATCCAGCGGATGAGCACCTCGGTGTAGAGACCGTGGATGTCCATCCGGGGGCCGTATACGTTGAAGTAGCGCAGGGCCACGTAATCGAGCCCGTACATCGCGTGGAAGCTGCGCAGCATGCCCTCGTTGAAGGCCTTCGCGGCGCCGTAGAAGGTGTCGTTGTTGTACGCGTGGTGCCGCTCTGTCGTCGGGAAGACCTCGGCCATGCCGTAGACGGAGGCCGAGGAGGAGGCGACGACTTTGCCGACGCCGGCCGCGGCCGCGGCCTCCAGCACGTTGAAGGTGCCGTCGACGAGGACCTCGTTGGCGAGCCTCGGCTCCTCCGCGCACTGCGTGATGCGGATCGCGGCGAGGTGGAACACCAGGTCGGCGCCCTCGGTGACCTTCCGTACGGTGTCGACGTCCCGTACGTCGCCCTCGACGACCTCCACCACACCGCTGGGCAGGGCCTGCGCGAGGTTGGCCCGCCGCCCGCGCACGAAGTTGTCGAGTACGACGATCTCGCGGGCGCCGCCCTCGGCCAGCAGGTCGACCAGGTTGGAGCCGATCGTGCCCGCTCCCCCGGTGACCAGGATCTTCTTGCCACGTACGCTGCTCAACTGCGGTTACCTCTCAGCGAATTGGTTCTGTCAACGCCCGGCGCGCAGGCCGACGACCGCGCCCTTGAATTCGAGGCTTCGGGAAGCCGCTTCGAGGATGTCCAACACCCTCAGACCCGCCCGGCCGTCGGTCAGCGGCGCGCGGCCCGTCGTGATCGCGTCGGCGAACTCGTCGACCATGCCGCGCAGCGCTTCCTTCTCGCCGATCGCGGGCGCGACCATGTCTCCGGAGCGGTACGAGATGAGCATGTCCCGGCGCTCGTCCGCGCCGATCTCCTGCGGTGCGGCCATGTCCACACCCCGGTCGTAGACGGCCACCCGCTGAAGGGGGTTGAGGTCGTCCCAGAGCAGGGTGCGCTTGGAGCCGCCCACCATGGTGGTGCGCACCTTGGTCGGCGACAGCCAGTTGACGTGCACGTGGGCGATGGCCCCGGTGTTGAGCGTGAGCGTCAGATAGGCCACGCAGGCCTGTCCGGCGCCGATCGGGTCGGCCCCGTGGGCGGCGACGGCGACCGGCTCGACGCCCGCGGGGAGGATGAAGTCGAGGATCGACAGGTCGTGCGGGGCGAGATCCCACAGGACGTCGATGTCCTTCTGGACCAGGCCGAGGTTGATCCGCACCGAGTCGACGAAGTGGATCTCGCCGAGCTCGCCGGAGTGCACCAGTTCCCTGATCCGGCCCACGGCCGGTGTGTAGCAGTAGGTGTGGTCGCACATCAGGGTGAGCCCGCGCTCCTCCGCCTCGGCGACCAGGCGCATCCCGTCGGCGTAGGTCGCCGCGAGCGGCTTCTCCACGAGGACGTGCTTTCCGGCGCGCAGGGCGGCCAGGGCGATGTCGAGATGCGTTCCGGCGGGCGTGGCCACGGCGACGGCGGCAACCGTCGGGTCGGCGAGTACGGCCGCGTAGTCCGAGGTGGCCTCGACCGTCGAGTAGCCGCCGAGGACCCGCTTGGCGCGGTCCACGTCGAGGTCGCACAGCCAGCGCAGCCGGAACCGGTCGCTGGCCTGGAAGTTGCGGACGAGGTTGGGCCCCCAGTAGCCGGCCCCGACGACCGCGACCCCCAACGGCCCACTGGTCTCAGTCACTTGGTTCCTCTTCCTTCGGTCCATCAGTAGGCCCCCGTTCCGCGCACCACCGCTGTCGTGGTGCGCGCCAGGATGGACAGGTCGAGGCTGGTCGACCAGTTGTCCACGTATGCGAGATCGAGCCGGACGGCCTCGTCCCAGGGCAGGTCCGAGCGGCCGCTGACCTGCCAGAGCCCGGTGAGTCCGGGCTTCACCAGCAGTCGGCGCTTGACCTCCGCCGGGTACTCGTCCACTTCCTCGGGCAGCGGCGGACGGGGGCCGACGAGCGACATGTGACCCCTGACCACGTTGATCAGCTGCGGGAGTTCGTCGAGCGAACTGCGGCGCAGGAACGAGCCGACCCGGGTGATCCGCGGGTCTCCCTTCACCTTGAACAGCAGGCCGTCGCTGTTCTGGTTGAGGTGTTCCAGTTCCGCCTTGAGGGCCTCCGAATCCGGCCGCATGGTACGGAACTTGAACATGGTGAAGTGGTCGCCGTACCGGCCCACCCGCTGCTGCCGGAAGAGCGCGGGACCGGTGCTGTCCAGGCGGACGGTCAGGGCGACCAGCAGCAGGGGAAGGGCGAGCAGCAGCAGGAGCGTCGCGGCGAAGGAACGATCCATCAGCTCCTTGGGCAGCCGCGAGGCCCGGGAGAGGTTGGGCGCCTGGATGCGCACCAGCGGCACCCCGTTGACGGGTCGTACCGCGAGCCGGGCGGCGGACACGTCGGCCAGCACGGGGGCGAGCAGGAAGTCGACGCCCTGCACGGCCGCGGTCCAGGACATCCGGCGCAGTACGGAGGCGTCGAACTCGGGCGCGGGCAGCACCACCAGGGTGCCGATGCCCATGGCCCGGATGACGTCGTCCATGGTGTCGACGCCGCCGAGCACGGGGATGCCCAACTTCCGTACCTCCGCGGCGTTTCGCGGATCGCTCAGACACACTCCGGCGGCCCGGAGCTCCTGTGCGCCGCTCCGCCGCAGCACGGCGACGAGTTCCACGATGCCGTGCGACGGGCCGACCAGAAGGGTCGCGCTGCGGCCCCGGTCCCTGGCCCATCGCCGGTGCAGTCGGCGGCGGAGCGTGTACCGCACCAGCAGGGCGAGGACGGCGACGGGTATCGAGGCCATGGTCATGTCATGGAGGAGACCCGAATCGCGGGTGAACGACCAGTGCGCGACCGCGGCCAGCGCCGGCAGCGCGACGGCGCCGCGCAGTACCCTGCGGTACTCCTCGGTCCCCAGCCCCAAGGCGCTGCGGTCGTAGGAGCGGTGGGCGATCATTGCCACGATCCACGTCGGGGGCAGCACCAGGGCCACCGCCCAGCGGCCGTACGCCGCGTGGATCACGAAGGCCGCGGCAACAGCGGCGAGGCTGTCCGCGACCAGCAGGACCATCCGGTACTTCTGCTCCCAAGGTCTTCGACGACCTTGTGGAGTTCTGTGTTCCACAAGCAGTTGCTCATGCGTGACCTCAATGGTCATGCGCCCCCCACGACGTGCGCGGTTTCCCCTGACCGAACACCGATGTGCCCCCAGCACAACGGCAGTTGAAAACAAAGAAGCCTCAGCGGTTCCCCAACCGCCTCATGTCCCCATACCTGCGGGCTAGTGCCTCATGTTCCCCACCCAAACCGGTTCGGCGGCCCTCAATCTAGACCACCGACCGCAGTCACGGGAACAGTTGGACGAAACACACATCGCAATAGTGACATCGACTGCATACTGCCCAGGTGACGAGCATCGTGATCCCGGCCCACAACGAGGCGCAAGTCATCGGCCGGCTCCTCGATTCACTTCTGGCCGATTCCATCGAGGACGAGACAGACATCGTGGTCGTGTGCAATGGCTGTACGGACGACACCGCGCACATCGCGGCCGCTCGCGGCCCGCGCGTGCGAGTGGTCGAGACCCCCGTGCCGTCCAAGCACGCCGCCCTGCGGACCGGCGACGAGCATGCGCGCGGCTTCCCGCGTCTCTACGTGGACGCCGATGTCGTACTCGGGAGCGGCGACGTACGGGCGTTGGCCGAGCCCTTGAACGACGACTCCTCGGGCGTTCTCGCCACCGCCCCCGAACGGCGGATTCCGCTGGCCGGATGCGCCTGGCGGGTGCGTGCCTACTACCGGGTGTGGCAGCGGCTGCCCGCCGTGCGCGAGGGGCTGTTCGGCCGGGGTGTCATCGCGGTGTCCAAGGCCGGGCACACCCGGATCGCCGCGCTGCCGCCACTGATGGCGGACGACCTGGCCGCCTCCCTGGCCTTCGCACCGGAGGAGCGGCGGGTGGTCGAAGCGGCCCGGGTCGTGGTCCAACCGCCACGAACATGGCCGGATCTGATCAAGCGTCGGATCCGGGCGGCGGTCTCCACCGCCCAGGTCGAACAGCAGCATCAGAGTCCGCAGGAGGCTTCGGCGCGTACGAGCAAGGCGGATCTGATCGCCCTGGTCCGCGGCGAACCGAAGCTGGTCACGAGTGTCGTGGTCTTCGTCGCGGCGGCGGTCGTCGCCCGGCGCCGGGCCGAGAAGGCCATCCGGGCACAGGACTTCGGCACCTGGCTGCGGGACGAGAGCAGCCGACAGAACTGACGCACACCCGATCCGGAGTTCTCGAACATGTACCTCACCGACCGCTCCGCGCCTCCGGGGGCAAGCCCCGACCAGGGCCGAAGACGCGGCTCACGGCCCCGGGTCGCCCCGGTCGTGCTCGTCCTGGGCACGGTCAGTCTGATCACCGACATCTCCTCGGAGATGGTCACCGCCGTCCTGCCGCTGTACCTCGTCACCACGCTCGGCTTCAGCCCGCTGGCGTTCGGCACCCTCGACGGCGTCTACAACGGCGTCAGCGCGCTGGTCCAGCTGACCGGCGGCCACCTCGCCGACCGGATCCGCAACCACAAACTGCTGGCCGGCCTCGGCTACGGCCTCTCCGCACTCTGCAAGCCGCTGCTCCTGCTCGTGAGCAGCATCGGCGCGCTCGGCACGGTCCTCGCCGTCGACCGCACCGGCAAGGGCCTGCGCACCGCCCCGCGCGACGCGATGATCTCCCTGTCCACACCGCCCGGGAAACAGGGCCGCGCCTTCGGCGTGCACCGGGCCATGGACACCACGGGCGCGATGCTCGGCCCGCTGGCGGCCTTTCTCATCCTGAGCGCGGCGGCCGACGGCTACGACGCGGTGTTCGGCGTGAGCGCGTGCGTCGCCGTACTCGGGGTCGTCGTGCTGGTCCTGTTCGTACCGGGCAGGCGGACATTCCGTGGCAGCGGGGAGGACGGCGGTCAGCGTGTCCTTGCACCCGAAGCACACGAAGCACACGAAGCACACGAAGCCGGTACGGCGGACGACAAGCCCACCGCCGACGCCAAGCCTCCCGTCCGCGTCCGCGAAGCGCTCGCGCTGCTACGGCTGCCCCGTCTGCGTGCCCTCGCCGGCTGTGCCGCGTTGCTCGGCCTCACCACCGTCAGCGACGCCTTCGTCTACCTGCTCCTGCAGCGGCGCGCGGGCATCGGCGAGCAGTGGTTCACCCTGCTGCCGCTGGGCACCGCCGTGGTGTTCCTGCTCCTCGCCGTGCCCGTCGGCGCGCTGGCCGACCGGGTCGGGCGGCACACCGTGTTCCTCGCCGGACACCTGGCCCTGCTGACCGGCTACGCCTTCCTGTTGTGGGCCCCGGCCACACCGGCCCTCCCCTTCCTCGTACTCGGACTGCACGGTGTGTTCTACGCGGCCACCGACGGCGTCCTCCCGGCCGCCCTCGCCGACATCGTGCCCGAGCAGCTGCGTGCCAGCGGTCTCGCGATCGTGGGCACCAGCCAGGCGCTGGCCCGCTTCTGCTGCTCGCTGGCCTTCGGCGCCGCCTGGACGGTGTGGGGGGACGGCCCGGCGCTGGCCGCCTCCGCCGTCGGCCTGCTGTGCTGCGCGGCCGTGGCGGGCAGGGTGCTGCGACCGACGGGCGGCGCCCGATGACCACGACCGCCACAACACTCCACGGAACCCCATGACCAGCACAGCCTCGAAGGTCCGGATGACACCTCTACGCCGCCGCCTGATCGTCCTCGTCACCGCGGTCCTGCTGCTCGCGGGCGTGGGCACGGGCATGGTCCTGCACGCCGCCGACCGCGCGGACCGGGCCAACCAGCCGCAGGCGGGCGGCCCCGCCGTCAGCACGGGCAAGCTGACGCTCGACCAGAAGAACCGCCTGACGTTCGTCAACGCGGCCGCGGGACCGCACCGTACGGCGGTCGCTTCGGTGCCGTCCGCCGACCCGAAGGCCGGGCGGACCGCCTCGGACCTCAAGTGCGCGCGCTTCTACGCGGCGGCCGGCACCGGTATCTGCCTCCAGTCCAACCCGGGCGTGCTCAAGCAGAGCAACCGTGCCCTGCTCCTTGACGCCGACCTGCGCACCCGGCACACCTACGCGCTCGCGGGCACCCCCAGCCGGGCCCGGGTCTCCCCCAGCGGCCGCTTCGTCGCCTGGACCGTGTTCGTCTCCGGCGAGTCCTACTCGTCGGCCTTCTTCTCCACCCGGACCTCGGTCCTGGACACCCGCACCATGAAACTCACGCCGAGCCTGGAGACGTTCGCCATCACCCTGAACGGCAAGGCCTACCAGGCGGCGGACGTCAACTTCTGGGGCGTCACCTTCGCCTCCGACGACGACACCTTCTACGCCACCCTCAACACCGCCAACAAGACCTATCTGGTGCGGGGTTCGCTCTCACGCCAGTCGGTCACCACCCTGGTCGAGAACGTGGAGTGCCCCTCGCTCTCCCCCGACGGAACCCGGGTCGCCTTCAAGAAGCGGGTGCTGTCCCGCACCGACCTCTGGCACGAGTACGTCCTCGACCTGCGCACCCTCAAGGAGACCCCGCTCGCCGAACGCCACAGCGTCGACGACCAGGCGACCTGGCTGGACGACAAGACCGTCGCCTACGCCCTTCCCGCCGAGGGCAAGGTCGGCACCAGCGACCTGTGGAGCGTCCCCGCGAACGGCACGGGCACGCCCCGGCTGCTGATCGCGGGGGCGTCCTCCCCGGCACCGTTGTGACGGAGCGGCTCCTTGTCAACTTCCGGTGTCCGGCCCCGCCGCGGGCAGTTCCACCGTGATGCGCAGCCCGCCACCGGAGCGCGGGGTGAGGGTCAGCGTCCCGTCGTGCGCCTGCGTGATGGAGGTGACGATCGACAGGCCGAGGCCGACGCCGGCGTGGTCGGTGCGGATGCGTTCCGTGCCGCGCCGGAACGGCTCGGTGAGGGTCGAGACGAGCTGCGGGGTGAGTTCCTCACCGGTGTTCTCGACGGTGAGCAGCACGGCTCGTGGACGGACGCCGGTGGTGACCCACACCGTGCCCGGTCCGGACAGGTTGTGGACGATCGCGTTGTGGACGAGGTTCGTCGTCAACTGGAGCAGAAGCGCCGGCGATCCGGTCGTGGGAGCGATGTCGCCGGAGGTCTCGATGATGACGCCATGCTTCTCGGCGAGCGGGAGGAGCGTTTCGGTGGCCTCTTCCGCCATGAGGGAGAGATCGACGTGTTCACGGCTGAAGGACTGCTGGTCGGCACGGCTGACCAGGAGCAGGGCCTCGGTGAGATCGATCGCCCGGGTGTTGACGGCGTGGAGCCGCTCGACGAGTTCATGTGTGTCGTGGTGGGGATCGGCGCGGGCCACGTCGAGAAGTGATTTCGAGATCGCCAGCGGGGTGCGCAACTCATGGGAGGCGTTGGCCGCGAATCTCCGCTGTTCGGCGACGTGTGCTTCGAGGCGGGCGAGCATCTCGTCGAAGGCGTCGGCGAGTTCGCGGAACTCGTCCTCGCGGCCCGGCAGCCGGATCCGGTGGGAGAGCGATCCGTTCGCGGCGGTGCGTGTGGCGTCCGTGATCCGGGTCAGCGGGGCGAGCATCCGACCGGCGAGAACCCACCCTCCCACGAGTCCGAACACCAGCAGAAACGCCAGTACCGCGGCCGCCCTCGGAGCGAATTCGTCCAGGAGGACCGAACGGATGGGAAAAACACCGTTCAAGGACTCGTCGTCGCGGTTGGTGAGCATCGCCCGATCGGGGACGTAGCGCAGGAGGAACAGCCATACCGCCGCGAGCAGCAGAAAGCCCGCGACCATGAGGAATCCGGCGTAGCTGAGGGTGAGCCGGAAGCGAACACTCAACCCGGACTGTCTATCCACGATCTCCTCCCCCACGTCCGGCCTCCGATTGCGCGTCGATGCGGTAGCCGACGCCCGCCACGGTGGCGATGATCCAGGGTTCGCCAAGACGTTTGCGCAGTGCCGAGACGGTGATGCGCACGGCGTTGGTGAACGGGTCGGCATTCTCGTCCCACGCACGTTCCAGGAGTTCCTCGGCGCTCACGACTCCGCCCTCGGCGGCGACAAGGACTTCGAGCACGGCGAACTGCTTCCTGGTCAGCGCGACATAGCGGCCGTCCCGGTAGACCTCTCTGCGGAACGGGTCGAGGCGCAGACCCGCGATCTCCCGTACGGGAGGCCTGCTATGGGCACGTCTGCGGTCCAGTGCCCGGAGTCTGAGCGCGAGTTCCCGGAGTTCGAAGGGTTTCGTGAGGTAGTCGTCGGCGCCGAGTTCGAACCCGGAGGCCTTGTCGTCGAGACGGTCGGCCGCCGTGAGCATCAGGATCGGCATGCCGCTGCCGGAGGCGACGATGCATTGGGCGATCTCGTCACCGGAAGGTCCGGGGACGTCACGGTCGAGGACGGCGATGTCGTACGCGTTGACGCTCAGCAGTTCCAGAGCGGTGTCTCCGTCACCCGCGAGGTCGGCCGCGATCGCCTCCAGGCGTAGTCCGTCGCGGATGGCTTCCGCCAGATAGGGCTCGTCCTCGACGATCAACACACGCATGTCATCGATGCTACGAGTCGGCGCATATCGTCGGCGTATCGAAAACCGCATACGGGGCGGCAACACCCCGCTGCCTTGACTGGCGGTATGACTCGAATCCCACCGCCGGCACGAACGACTTCCCGCCGGATTCACTACCTCTTAGCCGTCGGTCTGGCAGCCGTGATCGCAGCGATCGTCGCCCTCCTCGGCCACCAGCTGCTGAAGTCCTCTTCCGCTCCGTCCGCCGCGGCCCCGGCGACCCTGAATTCTCTGCATCGTGAGAACCGTGAGCCCCCTGTCGCGGTCGACGCGGACGACGGTGTGGTCCCCGACGGCGTGACGGTCCTCGATGACGACATTCCGGCTGTGGCCAACCTCGATCCAGAGCTGCTCAAGGCCCTTCGCGCGGCTGCGACGGACTCCGGAGTCGCATTCCGCGTCAACAGCGGCTGGCGTTCACCGGCGTATCAGAATCAGCTTCTTCACGAGGCCATCGCCACCTACGGCTCGGAGGCCGAGGCCGCCCGATGGGTGGCCACCGCGACGACATCACCTCATGTGTCAGGCGACGCGGTCGACATCGGACCCTCCGCAGCGGCGGCATGGCTGTCCGAACACGGCGCCGAGTACGGGCTCTGCCCCCTCTACCGCAACGAACCCTGGCACTACGAACTGCGCCCCGCAGCCGTCGACCACGGCTGCCCGCGGATGTACGCCGACCCCACCCAGGACCCCAGGATGCAACAGTGACCGAAAGCGAGCGAGGACAGACGGTGGTACAGGTCGACACGACGGAGACGGTTCAAGGCAGCGACGCCCGCCGGGACACCCGCTCCGGAACCTGGCGCGCGGGCATCCGCCGCGCGGTCCACGTCGTCTCCCGGCCGGGGCCCTGGAGGCGCGGCCCGGTGCTCGCGGCGCTGGCGCTGCTGCTCGGCCTGCTCATGCTGCTGCACGCGCAGATCCCGGACGGGTTCAAGAACCTCGGCAGTCTGGTGGAGACCTTTCTGCCGTGGTTCGGCGTCTTCGTCCCGGTGCTGCTGGTCGGCGCGGTGTGGCGCCGCTCCGCCTCCGCCATGCTCGCGCTGCTGCTGCCGGTCACGGCATGGCTGAGCCTCTTCGGCGGACTGCTCGACGACAAGTCCCACGCGGGCGGCGACCTGACCGTGGTCAGCCACAACGTCAGCGCCGAGAACCAGGACCCGGCCGGCACCGCACGCGCTCTGACCGCCTCAGGGGCTGACATTCTGGCGCTGGAGGAGATCACCGAGCAGGCCGCGGTCACGTACGAGAAGGACCTGGCGAAGGCGTACCCGTATCACGCGCTGCGGGGCACGGTCGGGCTGTGGAGCAAGCTGCCGTTGTCGGACACCCGGACGGTCGACGTCGGGATGCAGGGCATGGCCGGCCCGCTGGCGGAGCGCCTGCCGGCCGCGGAGAGGGCGCCCACGCCCCGGGCGCTGCGCACCACGGTGGCCACGGACCGGGGGCCGCTCGCGGTGTACGTGGCCCACCTGGGATCCGTCCGCGTCAATCCCAAGGCGGGCATGTCGTCGAGCCAGCGGGACGAGGGGGCGCTGGAGCTCGGCAAGGCGATGGCCGCCGAGACGAACGAGCGGGTCGTGCTGCTCGGCGACCTGAACGGCACCCTGGACGACCGCAAGTTCGACAGCCTCACCTCGCGACTGGACTCGGTTCAGGAGGTGGCCGGGGACGGCTTCGGCTTCACCTGGCCGGCGAAGTTCCCGGTGGCGCGGATCGACCAGATCCTGGTCAGGGGCCTGCAGCCGGACAGCTCCTGGGTGCTGCCGGCCACCGGCAGCGATCACCGGCCGGTGGCGGCCCGGGTCAGCTGGTGACCACCACTGGTGACCACCACGCAACCGCCGCGGACCGCCCCTGTCTCCGTCATCGGCTCACCGATCACCGCTGTACCGAGGTCTCCCCGAGGCCGTGCACCTCGTCCTCCACGAGGCCGTCCTCCAGGAAGCCGCCCGACTGGTGGTGCCACAGCTTCGCGTACGGGCCGTCCAGTGAGAGCAGTTCCTGGTGGCTGCCCTGCTCGACGATCCGCCCGCGGTCGAGGACGACGAGCTGGTCCATGCCCGCGACCGTGCTCAGCCGGTGCGCCACCACGAGCGCGGTCCGCCCCTCCATGAGCCGCCACAGCGCCTCCTGAACCAGGAGCTCGCTCTCCGAGTCCAGCGCGCTGGTCGCCTCGTCGAGCAGCAGGATCGGCGCGTCGCGCAGGATCGCCCGGGCCAGGGCGACCCGCTGGCGCTGCCCACCGGACAGCTTGACGCCACGCTCGCCCACCAGGGTGTCGAAGCCCTCCGGCAGCGCGTCGGCGAACTCCGTGACGTGTGCCGCCTCGGCCGCGCGGCGGATATCGGCATCGGTGGCGTCCGGGCGGGCGAAGGCGATGTTGTCCCGCAGCGTGCGGTGGAACATCGCCGGGTCCTGCGGGACGTACGCCATCAGACCGCGCAGGTCGGTCTGGCGCAGCCTGCTGATGTCCTGGCCGCCGATCAGGATCCGGCCGCCGTTGATGTCCTGCATCCGCAGCAGCAGCCGGGTGAGCGTGGTCTTGCCGCCGCCGGAGCGCCCGACGAGGCCGATCTTGGTCCCGCAGGGCACGACCAGGTCGAGCCCCTCGAAGAGCGGCTCCGCGCCCGTGTGGGCGAAGTTCACCTGGTCGAAGCGGACGTCGGCGGCCCCGGGCAGCAGTGGCTCGGGCGACGGCGGGTCGAGCACGGTCGGCGGGGTCAGCAGCAGTTCGGTGAACTGCGCGGCCTCCGTCATCGAGCTCTCCAGACGCCGGTAGATCTGGTTGAACTCGAACATGATCCGGGTCGCGTTGGAGTAGTAGGTGAAGGCGACCACGACCGCCTCCACGCCGTGCTCGCCCCCGCCGAGGGTGACCGCGAGCAGCAGGCCAAGCGCGTTGGTGAGTACGGACATCGGTGCGACGAAGGTGTCGATGCGCAGGTTGCCGTAGTCCCAGGACCTGAGCATGAGCCGGCGTGAGGTCGCGACGCGGGTGCGGTGTTCGGCGGCCTCGCGTTCCTCGGCGCCGAACGCGCGGACCGTGTCCATGTTCATCAGACTGTCGGCGACGTGCCCGGACACCCGGGCGACCGCCGCCTCCCGCTCGGCGACCAGCGCCTGGCGGCGCCGGATGAGAGGTGCCGCGCACAGTGCCGTCACCGCGATCATCGTCAGCAGCCCGACGACGAGCAGCGGTTCGTACTGCCACAGCACCACGGATCCGAAGAGCAGCGGCACGACGTTGCCCACGACCTGGAACGCCAGCGTGTCGACGAACGGCTCGAAACGGGTGGCGAAGCTCAGGACGCGCTTGGTGAGCGACCCGGCGAAGTTGTCGTGGAAGAACGTGGCGTCCTTGGCGAACAGTTCGTCCATCCCGATCACGTACAGGTGCTCGATCCCGAGGGCGTCGAGACGGTTCAAACAGTGCAGGGCAACCCGCCACAGTGCCTCCGCGAGCAGCAGGACACCGGCGAATCCCAGGACGTACGGCAGCGCCGAGCCGACCGTGACCTCGTCGCCTTCGGCGATGGCGCCGGCCAGCTTCGCGACGATCAGCGGGGCGATGTAGTTGAGGCCGATGCCGCCCAGCGCGAACAGCAGCATGGCGGGAGCCGTCAGCCACCTGAGCCGGGCCAACTCCCGTCCGTAGTAACGAAGTGCGAGGAGCACCGCGCCCTTGCGCGGCGGGACTTTCTCTAGCTCAGGCGTCTGCATCCTAACCCTGTGTACATGGGGAGTAGCGGTCCGAGTTCGACAGTGTCCCGTGAGGGCGGCCTCGCGGTCCACGCGTTTTCCGGCAGGCGACGACTCCCGGGCGCTATCAATTCTCAAGTGACGCAAGGGCTGGGCGGGCCGCGGCTGCCGCCTCTGCCGCCGGCCAGGCGGGGGAGCGGGACCCTGGCCGGGGCCGCGGTCGGTCTCGGCCAGGGTCGCCGTGCCAGCCGCGCTGAGCCGGCCGACGGCGGTGGCGGTCGGCGGCCCGGCCGGCGGCCTGCTCGAATCCGTGATCAAAAGAGTGTGCAGACGAAGGAAGCCGGCCGCTGGCTGCCCGGCTCCGGCCGCCTGCTGGACCGGATCGACTCGCTGCTCATGGCGTCGGCCGTCCTGCTTGTCCTGCGCTGGCCCTCATCGGCCCTGGGCCTGACACTCAGTCGTCCCGTGTCGTGTGCTCGATCGGCACCAGCGTCCGGCGTGCCCAAAGGCCCAACAGCACCGTCCCGCCGACCGACAGCGACACCGGGTCGCAGGCCAGGGGAGCCAGCGCGTAGCTGAGCGCTGTGACGGTACAGACGGTCAGGACGATGAAGGCCGCGGCGCCCTCCATCCCCAACCGCAGCGTCGGGCGATCCGTGCCAAGCAGGCTTCCCCCGCCGGGAACCCAGGGACTGGCGGAGATCACCAGCAGTCCCGCGGTGACGCAGGCGTCGGCCAGGTGGGACGGGCCAGCCCGCCACAGGCGCACGGTGTCGCCGATCAGCATGAGGGACAGCCCGACGACCCCCACCACCACCGTGGCCCGCTGGTCGCTCCGGACGAGACGGCGCAGGGCCAACAGAAAGCCGACGAACACGACTTCAGCGGTCCACAGGACGCCCACCATGCCGGTCTCCAGCCGCCAGCCCGCACCGGTCCCGCGCAGCAGGAGCCATCCCGTCATGAACCCGGATCCGGCTGCGACGACCCCGTCGAGCACGCGCCGCAGCCACATGTGCCGGCCGGTACCGGCATCGGCCGCCACCACCAGACCCGCCATCCCCAGGCCCACCGCCGCGGTCACCGCGGTGACCACCAGCGCACTGAGCAGCGGCCGCGCGTCCGAGCCCGGCGTCGGAGGGTGGGTCGACAGCATGGTGACCGATGCCCGGTACACGCCCCCGGCCGCCGCTGAACCCGCCATCAGCAGCAGACGCGTCCGCACCCGGCCACGTGCCTCCCGGGCACGGAGGATCAGCGACACCGTCAACGCCCAGCAGCCGACGGACAGCCCGAAACCCGCCCTCCGCGCGGACAGGCTTTCGGCCGCCCACCACGCGGTGACAGCCAGCATCGCCCCCGCAAGGCATGCCACTCCGACCGCGGCCCGGATCTCCGTCCTGGTCCAACGACAGCCGGCCGACCGGACCCCGGGCACGTCCGGCGACTTCCCCAAGCCCAACATCAGGTGCGCCTCTCAGCCGGCGCCCGCTCGCAGGGCCTCCCCTGCGTCCGCCGGATCCATTCGGAGACCGTAAGGGACCCGCTACCTGCGCCGAAGGGAAAAGTCCGTTGATTCACCCGCAGTGCGTACGCGGCCGGAAGAACGCCTGGACGGTGCGAGTGCCGTGCCGTAACGGGACACTGCGATTACCGGATGGGATTGCCTGAATCGCGTGACGTTGCGGGTACACGTGCCGGCAGCGAGCCGTCGGGCGGTCCCCGGGATGGATTCGGCCGCCCGAGCGGTCATGACGATGCAGGCTGACCGTACCGCCGCGCCCGAAGACTCTTACACTGGGTGACAGGGACATTCGGGGCATACCGGGAGCATCATGCGCCGTCCGTGGATTCTCCTTCCGGTGCTCGCTCTGGCACAGGTGGTGCTGTGGGCATCCCCCGCCTGGGCGCAGGACGAGGTTCCGCACGGCCGCGGATTCGGTGCGCGGCTGCTGCAGGCGCTGATCGACGGCGTCCAGTTCGGTGTGATCATCGCGATCACCGCTGTCGGACTGTCACTGATCTTCGGCACCATCCACCTGATCAACTTCGCGCACGGCGAGTTCGTCACGATCGGCGCCACCTTCGCCTTCTTCCTCAACGTCTCCCCGGCGGGCCCCGGGTGGCACCTCGTGCCGGCCACGATCGCGGCGGTCCTCGTCGGAGCGCTGCTGGGCGGGGCCGTGGACCGCGTCATCTGGCGCCCGCTGCGGGCACGGGGCACCGGGCTGATCAATCTGTTCATCGTGACCATCGGGCTGTCCCTGCTGCTGCGGCACGTCGTGCTCATCCTCTTCGGGACGCGGCCCGCCTCCTTCGCCCAGTACGACATCCAGGAGGCGTTCGACCTGGGACCGGTCGGCATCACCCCGCGGGATCTCACGGTGACCGTGCTCTCCGTCCTGGTGCTGTTCGGCGTCGCCGCACTGCTGCAGAGGACACGGATCGGCACCGCCATCCGTGCCGTCTCCGTCAACCGCGACCTCGCCGAGGCCTCCGGCATCAATGTGCAGCGGGTGGTGCTGGTGGTGTGGATGCTCGGCGGAGCCCTGGCCGCCCTCGGCGGGGTCTTCTTCGGGCTGGAGGAGATCATCACCTGGGACATGGGGTTCAAGCTGCTGCTGCTCATGTTCGCCGGGATCATCCTGGGCGGCCTGGGCTCCGCCTACGGCGCGATGGTGGGCAGCCTGGTCATCGGGATCGTCGCCCAGGTCTCCAGCCTGTGGTTCCCGGTCGACCTGCAGTACGCCTGGGCGCTGCTGGTCCTCATCGTCGTCCTCCTCGTCCGGCCGCAGGGCATCCTCGGCCGCCCGGAACGCGTGGGATGAGGAGGCGGGCTCATGGACTGGTCGGTCATCTTCTCCGACGCGCTGCGGTCCGGGATCGGCCCCATCGCCGCCGTCTACGCGCTCGCCGCGATGGGGCTGAACCTGCACTTCGGCTACACCGGCCTGCTCAACTTCGGCCAGGTCGGCTTCATGCTGGTCGGCGGCTACGGGCTCGCGGTCACAGTGTCGACGTACGACGGGCCCATGTGGCTCGGGGTACTGGCCGGACTGGCCTGCGCGGTCGTACTGGCCCTCCTGCTGGGCATCCCGACGCTGCGGCTGCGGGCCGACTATCTCGCGATCACCACGATCGCCGCCGGGGAGACGCTCCGGATCTTCTACCGCTCCAGCTGGGCCGAGGACGTCACCGGCGGGGTGTTCGGTCTTCAGCGGTTCGCGAACGACTTCTACGACCTCAGCCCGATAGCGAGGGGCACCTACGGGGTGTGGCTGGTGGAGTTCAACGCACGGGACGTGTGGGTGCTGATCGTCGGCTGGGGACTCGTGGCCGTCACCGCCGTACTGCTCGCCCTTCTGCTGCACAGCCCGTGGGGACGGGTCATCCGCTCCATCCGTGACGACGAGAACGCCCCTCGCAGCCTCGGCAAGAACGTCTACGTGTACAAGATGCAGAGCCTGGTGCTGGGCGGAGTGATCGGGGCGGTCGCGGGCATGCTGCAGGCCATCCAGGTGCAGTCGGTGAACCCCGACAGCTTCGATCCGGCCGTCACCTTCTTCCTGTACACACTGCTGGTGCTGGGCGGCGCCGGGCGGATCCTGGGACCGGTCGTCGGCTCGATCCTGTTCTGGTTCGTGCTCACCTTCCTCGACAGCATGCTGCGGCAGGCCATCGACGCCGGGTACATCTCGTCCGATGTGATCAGTACGTCCGAGATCGGGGCCGTGCGCTTCGCGCTGGTCGGTCTCGCGCTGATCCTGCTGGTCGTGTTCCGGCCGCAGGGCATTCTCGGCAGCCGGAAGGAGATGCTGCTCAGTGAACGATGACCACGCCCCCACCCCTGGCCCGTCCGCCGAGGCCGGCCGACGGCTCACCGCGACCGCGCCCGAGCCGGGGGTGCCCAAGCCCGACGCGCTGCTCGTCCTGGACCAGGTGACCCGCAGCTTCGGCGGACTCGTCGCCGTGCGGGTGGACCATCTGGAGGTGCAGCGGGGGGCCATCACGGCGCTCATCGGGCCCAACGGCGCGGGCAAGACCACGCTGTTCAACATCGTGAGCGGATTCGACCGGGCGGACGACGGCCGCTGGTCCTTCGACGGACGCCCCCTTACGGGCCGTCCCGCACACCGGGTGGCACGGGCCGGCCTGGTCCGTACGTTCCAGCTCACACGGGTGATTCCCCGGCTGACCGTGCGAGAGAACATGCTGCTCGCGGCCACCGGGCAACGCGGCGAACAGCTGCTGCCCGCTCTGCTGCGGCCCCTGTGGCACGGGCAGGAGCGGGAGGCCCGAGACAGGGCGGACGAGCTGCTGGAGCGGTTCCGGCTCGGGCGGCTCCGCGACGACTACGCCGGCATCCTGTCGGGAGGCCAGCGCAAACTGCTCGAACTGGCCCGTGCGTTGATGGCCCGGCCCGTCATGGTCCTGCTCGACGAGCCGATGGCCGGCGTCAACCCGGCCCTGACCCAGAGCCTGCTCGGGCACATCACCGAGTTGCGGGACGAGGGCATGACCGTCTGTTTCGTCGAACATGACATGGACGTGGTGATGGGCATCAGCGACTGGGTCGCCGTCATGGCGGACGGCCGTCTGGTGGCGGAGGGCCCGCCGCACACGATCGCCCGCAACTCCGCCGTGGTGGACGCCTATCTGGGCAAGCGGCACGACGAACCCGGAACGACGCAGGAGGAGAAGTGACCCAGATGCCCGACGACGAGCACGTACCGGTGCTGACGGCCGAGGACGTCGTCGCCGGATACCTCCCGGGAGTCGATGTGCTGCGCGGGTGCAGCCTCCGGGTGGAGCCCGGTGAACTGGTCGGTGTGATCGGCCCCAACGGCGCCGGCAAGTCGACCCTGATCAAGGCCGTCTTCGGACTGCTGCGCGTGCGCGGCGGGATCGTACGACTGCTCGGCGAGGACGTCACCAACCGTCCGGCGCACGAGCAGGTCCGCCGGGGCGTGGGCTATGTACCCCAGCTGCAGAACGTCTTCCCGGCGCTGACCGTCGAGGAGAACCTGCGGATGGGGATCTATCTGCGGCCCAAGGACTTCGCCCGGCGGGCCGCGAAGTTGGAGGACCTCTTCCCGGTGCTGGCCGCCCGCCGGAAGCAGAAGGCCGGCTCGATGTCGGGCGGCGAGCGGCAGATGCTCGCCATGGCACGGGCGTTGATGATGGAGCCACGCCTGCTGTTGCTGGACGAGCCGTCCGCGGGACTGTCCCCGGCCCACCAGGATCTCGTGTTCGAGCGAGTGAAGGGGATCAACGGAGCGGGGGTCGCCGTGCTCATGGTCGAGCAGAACGCCCGCCGCTGTCTGCAGATCTGCGACCGCGGCTACGTCCTGGACCAGGGCCGCAACGCGCACACCGGCACCGGTTCCGCCCTGTTGCACGACAAGAAGGTGATCGAGCTCTACCTCGGCACCCTGGCCCGCGTCCGTTGAACCTCTTCCGCTCCCCTCAGGCCATCAGCCCTGGGCTGTGCTCACTTCGGTGCGGACCGTGGTCAGCTTCCCCTGGTTGTTGTAGGCGTACACCTCGATCGTCGCCTGACCCGGCTCACCCTTGTCGGTGAAGTCCAGCGGGCCGCTCACGCCGTCGTAGTCGATGTCCTTGCCGGCTGCGATCAGCTTCTTGCACGCTGCGAAGTTGTTGCACTTCTCCCCGTCCTTGGTGATCCCGACCATCTCCTCCGCGAACTTCTCCGGGCTGTCGGACTTCGCCTGCTCCGCGGCGAGCGCGATGGTCGTCGCGCAGTCGAACACCTGCGGCGCGAACTGCAGCTCCTTCAGCTTGGGCGCGAACGCCTTCAGCTCCTTCACGAACTGCGGGTTGCTCGCCGACGCAGGCGCCGTTCCCTTCATGCCGGCGAGGACCGCCGGGTTGCGCGGGGAGACGAGCGAGGCCAGTTCCTCGCTGCGCAGACCATCGGCCCCGTACACGCCGATCTTGTCAGGACCGAGCCCTGCCTCGATCAGATTCTGCAGGACCTGTGTGCCTTCCTCGAAGGCGATCACCGCGACCGCGTCCGGCTTGGCGTCCTTCACCTTCTCCACGATCTGGTCGAAGTTCGTCGACTTCGGGTCGTAGGTCTCGGCGAGCGCCACGGTCGCACCGTCGTCCTCCAACTCCTTCTTGGTGGAGTCCACCAGGCCCTTCCCGTAGTCGTCGGCCCGCCCGATCAGCGCCACCCGTTTGTGGCCGTCCCCGCGAATGACCTTCGCCAGGACAGGTGCCTGCAGGACGTCGCTCGGGGCGGTGCGGAAGTAGAACCCGCCGTCGTCGTAGTCGGTGAAGGTGGGTGCCGTGTTCGACCCCGAGCACTGGACCACGCCGGCTCCGGTCACCCGGTCGATGAACGCCAGCGACATCCCGGAGGCCGCCGCGCCGATGATCGCGTCCACGCCGGAGGCGAGGACCCGGTCGGCCGACTGGGCTGCGACGGCTTCCTGACCTGACTCGTCGCCGCCGACCGGGGCCGCAACCTGCTTGCCGAGGACACCGCCCGCATCGTTCATCGTCTTGATCGCGAGCTTCAGGGCCTCGATCTGGGGTGGACCGAGGAAAGCGAGCTGCCCGGTCTCCGGCAACACGTAGCCGAATTTGAGCTCACCGTCTTCATCGGCCGGGGCCACGGCCTGCGCACCGCCCGTCCCGCCGATCGCCGCCACCAGCAGAGTCGCCGCGCCTGTGAAGACCGCGGACCGCCGTATTGACGCCTTCATGTCCGCCTCCTCTCGTCGAGGCAGGCGCCGGTCGAGAGGCCGGCCCTCGCCCGCCCTCACTACCGAGGGTAAAACTCGCACGTCGCGGACGGCTACGGAGCCGCGCGCGAGGAGAGGCTCCCGGGCGTGGATTCGAAGATCGGCCGTGCATGCGTGGCGCATGCGTGAACTGGGGATCCGGTTGCTCGGCGGTTTCGGGGTACAGGTGGGCCCACGGGAGGTCGCCGACGGACAGTGGCGGCTGCGGAAGGCGAAGAGCCTCGTCAAACTGCTCGCGCCGGCGCCGGGCCACCGCTCCAACGCGAGCAGGTCCTGGACCTGCTGTGGCCACAGCTCGATCCGGTGGCCGGCAACAACCAGTTGCGCAAGGCGCTCCACGAGGCCCGGCGCACCCTCGATCCCGACCCGGCGGCGATGTACCGCTACCTGAATCCGGCGAGCGGCTGGGGCTCTGCCGGGCGGTGACCTGGATCGATGTCGAGGCATTCGAGGACGCGGCGCTGTGGGCCCGGCGCGCCGGGGACCCGGCGCCGTACGAGCGGGCGATCGCGCTCCACGGCGGGGACCTGCTTCCGGAGGACCGCTACGAGGAGTGGGCCATCGAGCGCGAGGAGGCCCTGCGGTCCGAGTGCCTCCCCCTGCTGGCGGAGCTGGGCCGCCGCTCGGGGCGCGCGCCGACTTCGACACGGCCGCAGCGGCGGCCCTGTCCACGGCGGTGGGGGCCAACCCGGCGCACGAGGACGCGGCCGTGGCCCTGATGCGGGTGTACGCCTCGCGGGGCGACTGGCAGGAGGCGCTCGCCGAGTACCGGCGGCTGCGTGCGGCGCTGGAGCGCGCGGCGGGGGCGGGCCCCGGTCCGGCCGCAGAGCGGGGGTACGAGCAGATCCTGACCGGCCAGGTCTTCCAGCCGGACCTCACCGGCGATTCGCGGATGCTGTCCGGGGACGTCGCCGGGACGGCTGCCGGGTACGCCTCAGCGCTGGACGCGGCCCGGCCCGGCGCGCGCGGCCCGGCCGCCGTCAGGCTGCACCGCAAGGCGGCGACGGCGTACGTCCAGCAGCACGACAGCGAGGCCGTCGGATCACAACTGCGGGCCGCCGAGGAGGATCTGACGACTGACGGCGACCGTGCCGACGCCGGTCGGGTGCGCGGCGTGCGGGCCAACTGGCTGTGGGAAGTGGGACGTTACGCCGTGGCGCAGCAGGCGGCCGAGGCCAGCCCAAGACGCACAACGGCAAGCGGGTGCTGCCGCTCCCGAAGCCCGTCCACACAGCGCTCGTCGCCTTCCGTACCCGCCAGGAGCAGGAGAAGCAGCAAGCGGGCGAGGCCTACGAGGGCAGCGGTTACGTCGTGGGGGACGAGCTGGGCCGAGCGTTCGAGACGGATCGTGAGACGAGCGCCCAGAAAATGATCGAGGGCCTTGCCTCACGTGAGTGAAACAAGACCCTGACCTGCGACTATGGAGCGAGCTCCAGTCGGGACGACAGGATTTGAACCTGCGACCCCTTGACCCCCAGTCAAGTGCGCTACCAAGCTGCGCCACGTCCCGGCCGCGTCTCCCACGGGTGTTCCGTGTGATCGCGCAGGTAAACCCTACCTCACGCGCGCAGCCGGACCGACTGGCGGGACGTCAGCCCCGGGTGGCGACGGTCTCGCGGACTTCGGTGCTCTCCGTGACGACCCGGCGCGCGGCCCGCCGTACCGGAACGAGCAGGGCGGCCAGCGCCGCCGCCAGGCACAGCACGGCCAGCAGGGTGAAACCGTGCAGGTAACCGGACTCGTACGGCAGTCCCGAGGACTGCAGGTGACCGGTGACCAGGACGCTGGTGACGGCCGCGCCGATGGAGCCGCCGATGGTGCGGATGTTGGCGTTCATGCCGGTCGCCGCGCCGGTCTGGTCGGGCGGGACACTGCCGACGATCAGGTTGGCCATGGAGGCGAAGGCGAGTCCGATGCCGAGGCCGAACAGGCCCGCGACCACGGCGATCTGCCACCGCTCGTCGTGCCAGAGGGCGAGGAAGCCGCAGGCCACCGCGCCCAGCGCGGCTCCGGTCACCAGCAGGGACTTGGCGCCGACCACCGGCTCCAGACGGCCGCTGAGCACGCCGGAGAAGAACATCGCCACCAGCATCGGCAGCATCAGCAGCCCGGCCGCGGTGACGCTCGCGCCGAAGCCGTAACCGGCCGACGACGGTGTCTGGACGAAGCCCGGCAGGAAGGACCAGATCGAGTACATCCCGGCGCCGAAGAGCAGGGCCGCGGTGTTGGTGGTCCAGACAGCGGGCAGGCGCATCACCTTCAGGTCGATCAGCGGGGTGCGGGAGCGGGCCTCGGAGAACAGCCACAGCGCGAACAGCACGACGGCCGCGCCGAACAGACCAAGCACCCGGGCCGAGCCCCAGCCCCACTTGCTTGCCTGGCTGAGCGGCAGCAGCAGCGCGACCAGCCACGCGGACAGCAGGACGGCACCGAGCCAATTGACGTTCCCCTTCGCCCTGTTGAGCGACTCGGGCACATACCGTACGGCGATCAGCGTCGCGGCGATCACGATGGCGACCGGGATCCAGAACAGCCAGCGGTAGTCGAGCGCGGTCACGATGGGACCGGCGGCGACCATGCCGACGCCACCGCCGGCGGCGATCACGGCGGACAGGTTGCTGATGGAGCCGCTCACCTCGGACGCGTCGAACTCGTCCCGGATGATGCCGAAGGAGAGCGGGAACAGGGCGCCGCCGACGCCCTGGACGACCCGGGCGACGATCAGCACGCCGATGGTCGGCGCGAGCGCGGCGAGGAGACAGCCGACGGCCACCGTCACCAGGACGCCGACGAGGGTGCGCTTCTTGCCGATCAGGTCGCCGACGCGGCCGAGGATCGGCGTGAAGATCGAGGCGGACAGCAGATACGCGGTCATCACCCAGGTCGCGGTGGACTGCGAGGTGTGCAGCGCGTGCTGGACCGTCGGCAGGGCCGGCGCGATCAGCGACTGCAGCATGGAGAACACGCCGGCACCGGTCGCGAGGACCGCGAAGGTGAGGCGGGTGGACTTGCGGGGCATGGAGAGCCTCTCCGAACGAACGGGGTGCGGCCGGAGCCTCGTGGGAAGCGGTCGCGGAAAGGGCGATGGGAGCACCTCGACTGCTAAAGTGGAGGTACGCCTCCACTCTAGCGGAGGCGTACCTCCGCTTCAACCGTTCCGGAGGTACACCTCCGTTTCGCCTCCCGGGAGGCAGTCGTGACCGCCCCGTCGTCGTTCCCCGTCAGCGAGATCGTCGCGTCCCGTCGGCCCCACCGGAAGGACGCCGCCCGCAACTACGACGCCCTGCTCGCCGCCGCGCGTGAGGCATTCGCCGAGCACGGCGCGGAGGCGTCCCTGGAGGACATCGCCCGACGCGCGGGCGTGGGCATCGGCACGCTGTACCGGAACTTCCCCACCCGCCGCCATCTCTTCGAGACCGTGTACGCGGACGAGGTCAACACACTCGTGCGGGTGGCCCAGGAGCTCGCCGACCAGGAACCCTGGCAGGCCCTCACGGCCTGGCTCGACCGGTTCGCCGGCTACATGGTGACCAAGCGGGCGGTGCGCGAGGCGCTCAACGACGAGTCGGAGATCTTCGCGGCATGCCGGGAATCGATGTACGCGGCGGGCGGGCCGCTGTTCGAGCGGGCGCAGGCGGCGGGGCAGGCACGCGTCGACATGGACTTCGTCGATCTGCTGCGGATGGTCGCCGGGATCACGGCGACGGCCTTCGACGACGACGTCCAGCGCGATCGGGTGCTTTCGATCGCGCTGGACGGAGTGCGGGTTCATTGACGGTACGCCCAAGAACGCGGGGCGGCCGGTCGTTTCGCGGGTGCGGGTGATGGGGGCCGGTCGCGCCCACGCGGCGGTAGCCGCAAATCGATACAGTCCCGCGCCCCTAGGCAGGTACGGCCACCCCTAGTTCCGATGCTCGGTCGGTCAGGTCCTGCCAGACCTTCCGGGGGACCGGGATGCCCTTCTGGCCACGCGCCGAGGCCACCCCTGCGCTTCGCTCGCCCGGGTAGAACACGCCCTCGGCGCCCTCCGCCACCGGCAGGCCCTTCAGCGTGCCCAGTGTCGCGTCGACTCCCTCTGCGAAAGCCTCCGCGCCCCCGAAAGCCGCCGGGTCCACCGCGATGAGCAGGGCGTTCTGGCGGTGCTTGCGGCCCTTCGGGTCGTCCGAGTGGAACTGGGCGAAGATCGGGGCGCCGACCAGGACGCTGGTGAGGAGTTCGAAGGCCAGGGACATGCCCGACCCCTTGGCGCCGCCCAGCGGCAGGGGCATGACCGCTGCCGAGGGGTCCGTGGTCGGCGTGCCGTCCTCCGTGGCGGCCGCGCCCTCCGGGAGGGGCGTGTCGCTCGCCTTCGCCTGGCGGATCTTGCCGAGGGCGATGGTGGCGGTGGCCATGTCGAGCAGCAGGGGCGCATGACCTTCGGACGGTACGGCGATGGCGAGCGGGCTCGTCGCCACGGCCGCGCCCTTCACTCCCGTGTAGCCCATGTTCGGCATACCGGCGACGAACCCGATCCCGACCAGCCCCTGCTCGGCGATCTTCGACACGTAGTAGCCGATGGCCCCGGTGTGCACGGTCTCGCGAACACCGACGGAGGCGATACCGGTCGTACGAGCACGGCTCACCGCCTCATCGGCCGCGGCGGACAGGGCCACGGGACCGGGCGCACGGTCGGCGTGCAGGACAGCCGCGGCCGGGGTCGTCGACTCCACCTTGATCTCCGCCTGGGCGTTGGCCACGCCCTTGGCCAGCAGATCCAGGTAGGCCGGCACCCGGGCGATCCCGTGCGAGTCGACACCGCGCAACGCGGCCCAGACGAACACGTCGGCGGTGGTGGCTGCGTGCTCCGGGCTCAGCCCGCCCTTCTCCAGCAGGGCAGCGGAGAAGCTGCGCAGGTCATCGGCCTGAACCAGAACCTTGGGGGGTGTATCGGACATGACGACAAAGCCTCCTGGGCGTGGAGCGCCCCTCCAGGGGCGCGGGACTGTATCGATTTGCGGCTACCGCCGCGCGGGCGCGACCAGCCTCAAACGGCCCGCAGACGAAAGAATTCAGCGCGTTACCAGCACATCGACAACCGCAGTCGTCCCCTCCGCCACAGCCTTGAACGCCCGCTCCAGCGCAGGCCCCAACGCATCCCGCGTATCGACGGTCTCGGTATGCATCCCGAACGGCTCGGCGAACGAGGCCAGCCGAGGCAGTCGCCGAAGATCCGTCCCCAGCCACTCCCCCGTCTCCGCGGCCGCCCCCTCCGGATAGAACCGCCGATGGTTGAGGTTCATCGACTTGTAGACCCGGTTGTTGAACACCACGATCAGCAACGGGAGTTCATATGCCTTGGACGCGTCGTACGACGGAATCACCGGGTTGTAGGTGAACGCCCCGTCCCCGACCGTGAGCACCACGGGCCGCTCCGGCGCGGCGAGTTTGACGCCGAGCGCGACCGCGATGCCCTGCCCGAGCCCGCCCTGGACGTAGAAGTACGAGTCGGGAGCCGAGGTCCGGACGTGCCGCTTCACCACCCGGCTGTGCGTGATGGTCTCGTCCACGACGACCCCGTCCGTGCCGTCGAGCAGCTTGCGCAGACTGGCCGCCACGAACACCGGATCGACGCCCTCGGCCTCCGCGGCCCGCGCCTCCGCGGCAGCGATCGCGGCCTGTTCCGCGGCGAACCGGGTCTCCTGAGCCGCCCGGCGTTCGCCGAGGGCCACTTCGTCGAGATCCTTGGCCCGCTTGGCCAGCTGCCGCAGCGTGTTGGCGACGTTCCCCTCCAAGTACCGGTCCGCGAACAGCACTTGGTAGACCACATGCGGTCGCTGCGGCACCTCGTCGATCACCACGACCTTCGCCTGGGAGGGGCGGCGCGACGGCGGATAGAAGGGGGCGCGGCAGTTCACGAGGAGGATCAGGTCCGCCTCGTCCATCCACGGCCCGATGTCGCTGCCCGCGTGCAGCGGATGCGTTCGCGGGAAGTTGCCGCAGACCGCCGAGTCCGGTTCGACGACCGGGATGTTCCATGCCTCCGCGAAGGCGACCAGCGCCTCGAAGCCGCCGGCCTCCCGCCCCGCGGTCTCCGTGACGATCACGGGATTGACGGCCTTCCGGATCATCTGCGCGACCGGATCGACCTCCTCCGGTGAGCTGTGCGTGGAGCCGGGAGCGACGATGGGCCTGGCCTCGCGGCCGTCCCACTCCTCCAGGAGGATCTCCAGCGGGATGTTCAGGTACGACGGCCCCGCGGGCGCCCGCCAGGCCAGCTCCGCCGCCCGCGTGATCATCGTGGGAAGGGTGTGGACGCTGGCCGCCTCGGTGGCCCACTTGGTGAAGGGCTGAGCCACTCCGTGCGGGCCGCCCACGATGGACAGGTTGCGGTACCACTGCCCGCCCGGGTCCTGACCCGGCCCGTCGCCGTAGGTCGTCGACTCCGAGGAGCTGACCACCATCGGCACACCGGCCAGCAGCGCCCCGTGCACCGCCATCGAGCCCTGGAGCAGACCGGGCGCCGCGTGCAGCAGCACCCCCTGCGGCCGGCGCTTCAGCAGGCCGTACCCGGTGGCCATGCCGACCGCCACGGTCTCGTGGGTCAGGTCCAGGTACTCCGGACAGGGCAGCCCGTCCCGGTGGCGGCGGGCCAGGGACTCCCACACCGGGGCCCACTCGGACCCCGACGAGCAGAAGAGGTAGTCGGCGCCGACGGCGTTGAAGGCGGTGACGAGAGCGTCGCCGCCGTCGGCGCCCGGGGAGTTGGTCGTGTCGGTCATCTCTCGTGCTTCCTCAGCCCTCGATCGGCCAGTTCAGGACCTCGGAGATACCGCGGCCCATCATCCATTCAAGCTCCTCGGGCGTGAAGTCCCAGTGCTTGGTGAACTGCTCGATCGTGTCGGTGTAGGTGATGCCGTGCCCCAGCAGGCGCGTGATGTCCGTGCCGTAGAAGCAGCGCTGCGGGCCCATCTTGTCGACCATCTCGCGCACGTACTTCTGGATGTTGTTGTTCGGGAAGGGCTGCGTGGAGTAGCCCGGCAGCGCGGAGACCTTGACGTAGATGTTGGGGTGGGCGGCCAGGTCGGCGGTCTCCTGGACCCAGTAGCCGATCGCGTCGTCGACGCAGCGGGCCATGATGCCCATGTGGTCGATGATGATCTTCAGCTCGGGGTGCTTGGCGGCGATCTCGCCGAGCTCGCGCTTCCAGATGGGGGCGTGGACCATCGTCGGGATGCGCAGCTCCTCGGCGATCGGCCAGTACCAGTCGTTGGTGCCGTCGATCATCCAGTTGCGGTCGATCGGCCGGTGGAAGGTCAGGCGCGTGCCCTTGACGTGCGGGTTCTGCGCGAAGTCCTTCAGCATGGCCTTGCCCTCTTCGGGCTTGTTCTGCGGGATGCGGGCCATGATGCCGAAGCGGTCCGGATGCGCCTCGCAGGCCTCCAGGGCGTAGTCGATGCGGTCGCCCTCCCAGGACGGCGGCAGGATCAGCGCGCGGTTGACGCCGGCCTCGTCCATCAGCTCCAGGGCCTCCTCGTAGGAGAAGGGGTCCTCGCGGTGGCCGTTGAGGCGGATGCGCTCCCGCGCGCCCGGCACCCAGGGGCGGTCCGGAGTCTCTTCCTTCCAGATGTGGATCTGGGTGTCGACGACGAACATGGCTTCAACTCTTTCCGTTGAGCGGGGTGGTGGGGTGGTGCGGAAGGAACGCTAGGCGGGCGGCGAGGACTTGCGGAGCCCCCTGGAGCGCAACCAGTAAGTGCGCCGTACGCAGGGAACTTTCAGATTGCGGACGGGTTCCGGAACACCGCCTCGACGATGTGTTCGGCGATCGCCATCGACGCCGTCGCGGCGGGCGAGGGCGCGTTGCGTACGGCGGTGACCCGGCCGACCTGATGGATGCGGAAGTCGTCCACGAGGGTGCCGTCGCGGTCCAGCGCCTGGGCGCGTAGGCCCGCCCCTCCCCGTACGACGTCCTTGGCCGTGACCCCGGGCACGTACAGCCTGGCGTCCTTCATGAAGGCCGTGGCGGAGAAGGAGCCGCGGTACTCCTTGATTCCGGTACGCCAGTGCTGGGCCGCCATCTTCCAGGTGCCGGGGTAGGCGGCGAGGCCGAGGAGGTGCTTCGGGGAGACCCTGGTCCGTGTGTAGCCCTCCCGGGCCAGTGCCAGGACGGCGTTGGGGCCGACCTCCACGGAGCCGTCCACCCGGGGCGTGAAGTGGACGCCGAGGAAGGGGTACCGAGGGTCGGGCACGGGGTAGACGAGCCCGCGCACCAGATCCACCCGATCGGGCCTGAGCAGCATGTACTCACCGCGGAACGGGACGATGCGAGGTTCCCGCTTGTCCTGCGCAAGCCCCGCCAGCACGTCCGACTGGAGACCCGCGCACAGGATCAGCCGGTCCACCCTCAGGCGCTCCTGCCCGGATGCCACCTCGATGCCCCCGGGCACGGAGGTGATGGAGGTGATCGGGAAGCCCAGCCGCACCTCGCCGCCGGAGTCGACGACGTCCTTGGCGAAGGCGCGGGCGATCGCCGGGTAGTCGGTGATCGCGGTGCGCGGGGAGTGCAGGGCGGCGAGACCGCCGGCGTTCGGCTCGATCTCCCGTATCTCCTCGCGCGAGATCTTCCGCAGATCGGGCACATGGTTGTTCTTGGCCCGGTCGTAGAGGTCGTTCATCCTGCCGAGTTCGTCCTCGCGTACGGCCATCACGAGCTTGCCGATCTCGCGGTACGGCAGTTCGCGGTCCTGGCAGTACTCGCGCAGCAGACGGACGCCTCTGACTGTGAGGTTCGCCTTGAGGCTGCCGGGCTTGTAGTAGATGCCGGCGTGGACGACTCCCGAGTTGTGGCCGGTCTGGTGGAGCGAGATCTCCTGCTCCTTCTCGAAGACCACGACCCGGGTGCCGGGGCGGCTCAGGGCGATCTCACGGGCGGTGGCCAGGCCCAGGATGCCGGCGCCGACGATGCCGACGGTCGCGTCAGCCACGGGGCCGCTCCGGAGCGCCGAGGTTGATCGCCACGGTCTTCACCCGGGTGGAGAAGCGGAGCACCTCGTCGCCCTGCTCCTTGTAGGCCGTACCGGAGTCCCGGAAGCCGCCGAAGGGCAGGTGGACGTCCCAGCCGGTGGTCGTGGTGTTGACGGCGACCTGGCCGCACTCGGCCTCGTCGGCGAAGCGGTGGGCGTTCGCCAGGTCGCGGGTGAAGACGGCGGCGGCGAGGCCGAAGTCGGAGTCGTTCACGGCGTCGACGGCTTCCGTGAAGTCCTCGACGGCGCGGACCGCGAGGACCGGTCCGAAGACCTCCTCGCGCCAGATCGCCATGGCGGGGGCCACCTCGGCGAGGACGGTCGGCTGGACGTAGCAGCCGTGGGCGCGGTCGCCGTCGGTGTCGGCGCTGCCGCCGGTGAGGACGGTGGCGCCCTGCTCGACGGCCCTCGAAAGGTCGGCGAGTACGGCGTCCCGCTGCTTCGGGCTCGACAGCGGGCACAGCGTGGTCGACGGGTCGCTGCCCGGGCCGACCTTCAGGGTCTCGACCTCGGTGACGAGGAGGCGGGTGAACTCGTCGTACACCGGCTGCTCGACGATCACCCGGCTGGTGGCGGTGCAGCGCTGGCCTGCCTGGCCGAAGGAGGCGGCCACCACGGCCTTCGCGGCGGCGGGCAGATCGGCGTCGCGCAGGACGACCGAGGCGTTCTTGCCGCCCAGCTCGCCCTGGAAGCGGACGTTGCGGTCGGCGAGGCGGCGGCGGATGCGGTTGCCGACGGCGTTGGAGCCGGTGAAGGTGATGCCGGCGATCCGCGGGTCGTCGAGGAGGGCCTCCTCGATCTGGGCCGTACGGCCCGTGACGACGTTGAGCACCCCGGCCGGCAGACCCGCGTCGTGCAGGGCGCGGGCGAAGTGCAGGCCCGCGAGCGGGGTCTCGGTGGCCGGCTTGAACACGGCCGCGTTGCCTGCCGCGAGCAGCGGGGCGAGCTTGCGGGCCGGGGTGATCAGCGGGTCGTTCCAGGGGCTGATCACGAGGATCACGCCGATCGGCTCGCGCTGGGTGTGGGTGCGGTGGTGCGGGCGGACGTCGTGCAGGAGGGTGCCGTAGCCCTGGCGGGCGAGACCGGCGTAGTACTCCAGGAAGTCGGCGGCCTTGAGGGTCTCGCCGGTGGCCTCCGCGAGGGTCTTGCCGTTCTCGGTGGTGACGTCCTTGGCGATCTCGTCCACCCGCTCGCGGATCAGCCGGGCCGCGTCGGTGAAGATCCTCGCCCGCTCGAAGGGGCTGGTGCGCTTCCAGACGGCGAAGGCGCGCTCCGCGTGGTCGTAGGCGCGGGTGACGTCCTTGGTGGCGAGGGCGGGGATCCGTGCGATCGGAGTGCGGACGTCGGCCGGGTCGTGGACGTCGATCCAGTCGCCGGTCGTCACCCACTCGCCGCCGGAAAGGGTTTCGAGAGTACGCATGCCGTTCACGACACCTCACCGAGCAGGGGTGGGACCAGCCCCGGGGCGGCAGACATAGGTTGCGCTCCGCGCGAACCGCCCATCAGGGGATTCATGCTGGAATCGGCGGGCCGAACCAGCGACCAGGAGGAATCAGATGGCCTATGCAGTCGTCGCCCGCTACCAGTGCGATCCCGCCGACGAGGACGCTGTGCGGGCCGCCCTGTTGAAGGTGCGGGAGCATACGCGTGCGGAGCCGGCGAACCTGATGTACGAGGTGCATGCCGTGGAGGGCGGGTTCCTGCTGTACGAGCAGTACGCCGACCAGGACGGATTCGAGGCGCACAAGGTCGCGGAGCACTTCAGGGGGTTGATCGTGGAGACGGTGTGGCCGTTGCTGACCGACCGGTCGGTGACGTTCGCCGAAGTCCTCTGAGCGTCTTCTGAACGTCCTCTGAACGGATGAGGGGCCGGTCTCCCGGCCCCTCGCTGTCAGAACTCGTTGCCCCAGCAGTAGCGGGCGATCGTCTCCACCAGGACCAGCTTTCTCCGTTGCCACTCCGCTGTCAGCAGCGGGTGCGACGCCGCGTCCGCGAAGCCCCTCGACGGTGATACGGCCCCGTCCTCCAGGTCCTTGAACTCGCCCACCGCGTCCATGCGGGACATCACCGTGTCGATGTCCTCCAGCTCCGGCCTGGTCGCGTCGACCACGCCGAGGCAGAAGTCGCGGTCGTCCGGCAGCACCCTGACGAGGTCGAGCTCGGCTTCGGTGCCCTGGTCGAAGGGGAGGATCCAGCGGTCGGCCGGGATACCCGCGTACAGCCGCTCGGTGCGGGCCCTGTCCACGTCGACGGGGGCCGACCAGCCGGGGCAGACGCCGATCCGGACGCCCTCGGGGCGCTCGTCGAGCCGGACCGCCTGTGCGTCGACCGCGAGGGCGTCCTCGAAGGACAGTGCGCCGGGGTCGCCTCCCAGCAGGAGGGGGTTGTTGAGCTGGATCAGGCGTACGCCCCGGGAGACCAGGAGGACGATCTCGGCCTGGATGATCTCCGCCAGGGCCTCGCCCAGCTCGCGCGCCGAGGAGACGCCGAGGCCGGGCTCGTAGGTGGTGGCGGCGAGGTAGGCCGGGGAGGGCAGGGAGGCCTTCGGGGCGATCACCGTCAGGTCGGCGAGCTTGGCCGCCCAGTCCGCGAGCAGCGGGCCGTTGGCCTTCGGGAGGGACTCGGCGACCCAGCGGGTGAGCCCGTCCGCGTCCTCCTCGTCCGTACGACGGAAACCTGACACGCCGTCAAGGACCGCGCTGCGGAAGTCCTCACGGGGATAGTCGCCGTCCGTGACGACGGTGGAGCGCAGCTGGCGCTGGTAGGCCACCGCGTTCTCGACCGCCTGATCCACGCCGGTGGTGGCGAGGTCGGTCGGCCGGACGAGGCTGCCGTGGTGGTCGATGCGGTAGTTGAACGTGTCCGCCATGGGTCATGCGTCCTTTCCGGACTCGGCCGGCTTGCCCGCGACGCCCCAGGCGGCGAACTCCAGCTCGTAACCGAGGGACTGGAGGACCTCCTCGGCGATCTGCTGGTCCTCGTCGGCGGTGCCGCCGGCGATGCCGAGGCCGCCGATGATCTCGCCGTCCTTCTTGATGGTGACGCTGCCCTCGGTGGCCATGATCGGCAGGGCGGCGCCGGGGAGTTGGGAGAGCTGGGAGAAGAAGACGGGCTGGCTCTCCTGCCACTTCTTGAGCATCTTGCCGGGGCGCTGCATGATCGCCGCGGTGTAGGCCTTGGCGCGGGCGATGTCCGGGGTGAGCGGGCGGGCCCCGTCCGGGCGGCGGATCGCGATCGGGAATCCGCCCGCGTCCACCACGGCCACACTCACCGCCTTCCCGATGGCCTGGGCGCGCTTGTGGGCGGCGTCGATGATCTCCTCGGCGGCGTCCAGGGTGAGGGTGGTCATACGGCTTCCTTCGGTGCGGTGAGGGTGCGGCGCAGGCGGGCGATCGCCGCGTTGTAGGGGCCCGGTGTCTCCCAGTACATGGAGTGCGGGGCGCCCTCGACGATCTCCAGATGGGAGCCGGGGAGCAGTTCGTGGGCGCGGGTGACCGTCTTCACGCTGAGCACCGCGTCCTTCTCGCCGGCGAGGAAGGCGACACGCACGCCCGAGGCCTGGATCTCCTCCAGTGACGGGCCGTTGGTGTCGAGGTTGCGCAGGTCCTGCATCTTGGCAACGTTGAACGTGCCCATCTGCTGGAACAGGAAGGTGAGATCGGCGCGCTGCGACTGGAACGATTTTGTGAGAAGCCGGTCGATCACCGGCAGCTTGACGGCCTCGGCACGGTCGGCGGCCGCGAGCTCCTTCAGCTCGGGGTGGCTGATGCCGCCGAGGGAGTGGCCGAGGACGACGGAGGAGACCCGCTCGGGGCGCATCAGGCCGGCGCGCAGTGCGGCGACGGAGCCGATGGACTGGCCGACCAGCATCGCGTCGGTGATGTCCTCGGCGTCGAGGACCGCGACCACGTCACCGGGGAAGTCCTGGCCGTCGAACTCCGGCATGGACGAGTCGGACCCGCCGAAGCCGCGCAGGTCCACGGTGAGGACGGTGAAATCGGTACGCAGCGCGGCGACCTGCTGCCACCAGGCGGCATGGTGACCACCGCTGCCGTGCACGAACAGGATCGCCGGTCCGCTGCCGTGGCGCTCGTAGTAGATGGAGGTGCCGTCGGAGTCGGCAATGGGCATGAGAATGAACTCCCGTACGTGAGCGGGTCAGTTGGGGCGCTTGCCGTGCCAGACCAGCTCGATCATGGTGTGGTCGGGGTCGTGGATGTAGCAGAACTTGGACTGGTTCTCGGGGCGCTGGATGGGCCGGGTGTGCCGGATGCCCAGCTCCCCCAGGTGCTCCAGGAACTCGTCCCAGTCATCGACCTCGACGGCGAAGTGATAGGGCGCCATGCGCTCCATCTCCTCGACGGGCGTGAAGTGCAGATCGAAGTTGCCCCGGGTCATCAGCACCACCTTGGTGTTGGACTTGGGCATGATCCGCTTCATCCCGAAGACCTTCGTGTACCACTCGGCCGTACGGTCGGGGTCGGTCGTGGGGAAGTTGACGTGGTGGATGTAACGGGGTTCCTTGCTCATGCTCGATTCCCTTCGAGGTGTACGGGGTTGGACAGCACACCGATACCGCTGATCTCGATGTCCACGGTGTCGCCGGGCTCCAGTTGGCAGGTCGACTCGGCGCCCATCCACAGCACGTCACCGGGGTGCAGGGTGAGGTGGCGGGTCATCTCGACGATGTGGGCGAAGGGGTCGTGGACCATGTCGCCGGTGGGAAACCGCGCGCGCTCCGAGCCGTTGACGCTGAGGGTGGTCGTCTGCGCGAGCGCGTCGACGTCCGTCTCGATCCAGGGGCCCATCGGCTTGAAGGTGTCGCTGTTCTTGCTGCGCCAGAACGTGCGGTCCTGGTGCTGCCAGGCGCGGGCGCTGACGTCGTTGCCGATCGTCCAGCCGAAGACGGACTCGCGCGCCTCCTCGTACGTGGCGTGCCGGACCGTACGGCCGATGACGGCGACGAGTTCGGGCTCGGCCTCGAAGCGGCCCTCGACCTCGACCGGTTTGACGATGGGCGAACCGTGGCCGGTGAGCGCGTTGTTGGCGCGGTAGCCGACCTCGGGGCGCTCGGGTGTGGCGGCTCCCGCGTGCGCGATGTGGCGCGGGTAGTTGTAACCGACCGCGTAGAAGACGGGGGGTACGACGGGCGGCAGCCATACGGCCGTTGCGCGCGCCACCGTGCCGATGACGTCCGGTGTGCCTTCCAGCGGGGAGCCGGACAGCAGCTCGATCTCCGACTCCCCCACCCGGCTCCACACCGGCCGGCCGGCGACCGAGACTCGCGCGTACCTCATGGCACCAGCAGATGGGAGACGCGCTTGGTGACCAGGTAGGCGTCCAGGGCCTCGGGGCCGCCCTCCCGGCCGTAGCCGCTGTCCTTCACCCCGCCCGAGGGGGCCTCGTGGACCGAGCCGCCGCAGTGGTTGAGGGACAGGATGCCTGCCTCCAGTTCGTCGGAGAGCCGTTCGGCGGTGGCGGCGGAGCGGGTGAAGCCGTAGGCGGCGAGGCCGTACGGCAGCGCGTTCGCGGTCGCGAGCGCCTCGTCGAGGTCGGCGAACGGGACGATGGGCGCGAGGGGGCCGAACGGCTCCTCGTGCAGCAGCTCCGCGTCCTCGGGTACGTCGGTCAGGACGGTCGGGGCGAAGAAGTACCCGGGGCGGTCGAGCCGTTCGCCGCCGGTGAGGACCTTGGCGCCACGGGCGACGGCGTCCGTGGTGAGCCGCTCCATCGCCTTGAGGCGGCGTTCGTTGGCGAGGGGTCCCATCTTCGTGCCGTCGGCCAGGCCGTCGCCGACGACGACCGCCTCGGCGGCTTTCACGAACTCGGCGGTGAAGGCCTCGACGAGGCTCTCGTGGACGAGGAAGCGGCTCGGGGAGGTGCAGACCTGGCCTGCGTTGGCGAACTTGGCCTGCGCGGCCTTGCGGGCGGCCTGCACGGGGTCGGCGTCGGCGCACACGATCACCGGGGCGTGGCCGCCGAGCTCCATCAGGGAGGGCTTCATCACCTTGCCGGCCTCGGCGGCGAGGAGCTTGCCGACGGGGACCGAACCGGTGAACGCGACCAGGCGGGTGAGCGGGGACGCGATGAGGTGGGCGGAGACCTCGGCGGGCTCGCCGAAGACGAGGTTGAGCACACCGGCCGGGAGGCCTGCGTCGGCGTAGCAGGCGACCAGTGCGGCGGCGGTGGCCGGGGTCTCCTCCGAGGCCTTGATGACGAGGGAGCAGCCGGCGGACAGGGCCGAGGAGATCTTCCGGTTGGGGCCGCCGACCGGGAAGTTCCACGGTACGAAGGCGGCGACAGGGCCGATCGGCTCACGGCGCACGGTCAGTACGGTGCCGGGGGCCGACGGGATGATCCTGCCGTAGGCGCGGCGGGCGTCATCGGCGTGCCAGCGCAGGGTCTCGGCGGTGCGGCGGGCCTCGCCGGTCGACTCGGCGAGGGGCTTGCCCTGCTCCAGGGTGCTGATCCGGCCGATCTCGACGGCGCGCTCGGCGATCAGGTCGGCGGCGGCGTGCAGGATCTCGGTGCGCCGGGCGACGGGGGTGCCGCGCCAGACGCGGAAGCCCTCCTCGGCGGCGGCGAGGGCCCGGTCCAGGTCGGCCGTCGTGGCCAGCGGCACCTCGCCGATCGCCTCTTCGGTGGCCGGGTTCACGATCGGGGCGGTGGTGCCGGTTCCGCCCTGGCACCACTCGCCCGCGATGTACATGCGGACGGCGGGGTAGCCGTGGTCGGTGGTCATGGGTGCGTGCCTCTCAGGCGGGGGCGTCCTGGTCGCGGTTGGTGCGCAGGGCCCAGATGTGGTGCGGCGGGGTGGTCTCGTGGACGCGGGTCTCGTAGGAGTCGTCGACCCGGTCCATATCGGCGGCGTACTCCACGCGGCCGCCGCAGGGGGCGTGCAGGAAGCGGAAGACGTTGGAGCCGATGGTGTGGCGGCCGAGTCTGCGGGCTTCGCGCCAGCCGCGCTCGATCATGAAGTTGCCGCCCTCGATGACGTCGTCGAAGCCGGGGACCTCGTAGGCGATGTGGTTGACGCCGGCGCGGTCGGGGCGGTGGCAGAGCAG
This sequence comes from Streptomyces sp. NPDC019531, assembly GCF_044903305.1. Classification (NCBI taxonomy): domain Bacteria; kingdom Bacillati; phylum Actinomycetota; class Actinomycetes; order Kitasatosporales; family Streptomycetaceae; genus Streptomyces; species Streptomyces sp. NPDC019531. The sequence continues at coordinate 269,895 of NZ_JBJDQL010000006.1, forward strand.
CATGGTGTGCTGGTCCTGGTCGCCCGGGGCCTTCATGAAGACGCCCATCGGCTCGACGACGTCGGTGGGGCGGAAGCCGAGGCGCTCGGTGTAGAACGCGACCGCCTCGTCCTTGCCCGGCTTGGGGATGTTCAGGGCCACATGGCACATGCGCAGCGGGTACGCGCGCCCCAGCGGCTCAAGGGCGGTGTTCCAGCGGTTGACGCTGCCCAGCGCGTTGGCGGGGCGCGGGGTCACCGGTGCGTCCTTGGGCCGGGCCAGGGTCAGTCCGACGCCGAAGCCGGTCTCGTCGACGGTGTGGTGGACGCCGTCGGCGCTCTCCCGGACCTCCCGGTCCTTGCCGGCGGCGGCCACGAGTCGCTCCAGCTCCTCCCGGGTGTCGACGCCCCACACCACCTCACGCAGGGTGGGCCCGCCCTCCACGGGTGCCGGCAGCAGCGGTCCGGGCTCGGTGTCCAGACGCAGTGTCTGGCCGGTGAGCGTCTCGAACACGGCGTGCTCGTCGGTCCGCTCCAGCAGGAACAGCCCGAAGTCCTCGAAGAACCGGACACACTCGCCGAGGTCGTCGATGCCGTACGTGACCGATTCGATTCTCTGGATTCCCATGGACTCCTCGTTTCCGGGTCGCCTCGTGAGCGTAGGTTTCGGATCGCCGGACCCTCAATGACCCGAGCCGCACGAGGTGCGCAATCGTTTGTTGCAGTTACGGCCGGATCGCCGGGATCGGGTTCTGCGAGAACCACTCGCTGAGGAAGTCCAGGAAGACGCTCACCTTGCGCGGGGTGTCGTGTCCTGGGCCGTAGATCGCGTACAGGGGGCGGTCGGGGACCGCGAGGTCGGGAAGCAGGACCTGCAGGGCGCCGGAGACGAGGTCGTCGTAGGCCGGACGCTGTGGGAGCAGGGCGATGCCCCGGCCGTGGACGGCCGCCTTCTGGAGCGCGATGTAGGAGTTGGACGCGAAGGCGATGTTGCGGATCTTGTGCAGGGTGCTCGCGTGCCCGTGGCCGATGCGCCAGACCGGGTCGTTCACATGGACCAGGCAGTCGTGGTGGGCGAGGTCGTTCGGGTGCGCGAGGGTGCCGTGCCGGTCGATGTACGCCTTCGACGCGCACAGTACGAACGGCAGCGAGGAGACCTTCTTGAGCCGGACGCTGGAGTCGCGCAGATCCCGGGTGTGGAATGCGACGTCGAATCCGCTGTCCAGAAAGTCGTAGGTCCGGTCGGACATTCCGCCGAGTTCGAAACGGATCTGGATTTTGGGGTGCGCGGCGGAAAAGGCGGCAATGGCGTCCCCGAGGTCCAGGCTGCCTATCCATTTCGGGCAGATGATGCTCAGCGTGCCTTCGGCGCGGTCGTGCGACTGGGCTATTCCGGCGTCCTCGGCCTCGATCTCGTCGAGGATGCGCGCGGCGAATTCGGCGTACCGCTGGCCCGGCTCGGTGAGGCTCACCGAGCGGGCCGTGCGATTGACCAGACGTACGCCCACCTGCCGTTCCAGCTCGGCGACGTGCCGTGACACCAGCGAGCCCGAGGAACCCAGCTTTTTGGCGGCCCCGCTGAAACTGCCCACCTGTGCCACGGTGACGAAGCTGTGCATGAGAAGCAGGCGGTCCATGGGTGGTGCTCCTTACTTGGGGCAGTACTGCGGCGCTTCGTCCACGTTGTCATCGGTCACCAAGACAAGAGGAATGTTGGCAATTTTGTCAACAGTCGTGTCCTTGTTGAGCAGGCCGATTGTGTTCTTGACGGCGGTCTGGCCGATGGTCATCGCCGAGTTCGCGACGGTCGCGGAGAACTGGCCGCTCTTCACCGCGGCGAGCCCTTCGTCCGTGCCGTTGGCGGTGACGATCTTCACGTCCTTGGCACCCGCCGCGTCGAAGGCCTTGCGGACCGCGAAGGCCATCTCCTCGTTGGCGACGAAGGCGTAGTCGAGGTCGGGCTGGGCCTGGATCATGTTCTCGGCGACGTCCTGGGCCTTGGCCGGGTTGAACATGCCCGGCTGGTTGGCCACCACCTTCGCGGTCGCCGGCAGGGCGCCCTTGAAGCCGCCCACCATCAGGTCGGAGGCGGCGCCGGGGGCACCGGCGACGATACCGACCTTCACGGCCTTGCCGGCGGCGTCCTTCTCGATCCAGCCGGCGTCCAGCGCGCCGAGCTGCTTGAGGTCGACCTTGGCGACCCCGAGGACGTCGGAGGTGTCCGAGGTGGCCACGGAGGTGAGGTAGATCGGGATGCCCGCGCTCTTCGCCTTGGCTATGTCGCCTTCCAGGGCGTCGACGTTGACGGTCTGCACGATCAGGGCGTCGACGTTCCGGGCGATCATGTCCTCGATGTTGGACAGCTCGGTACCGGCGTCCTGCTTGGAGTTGGCCGAGTAGACGGTGGCCTTCTCCGTCTTGGCCGTCTGCTCGACGGCCTTCAGCAGGCACTGGTGGAAGTTCGTGTTGGCGCCGTTGACGAACCCGAGGGTGACCGAGCTGTCGACGTCGCCCCCGGCGTCGGACTCGGAACCGCAGCCGGAGAGCACCAGGGCGGCGACGCCGGCGAGCGAGGCCGCGGCGGTGCGGCGGGAGCGGATCGTGGGCTTCATGGAGTTGGCCTTTCCTGCATCGTTGAAGAGAAGGGTGTGGGCGTGGGGGGGCGCACTGGGGGCTGCGGAAGTGTTCGAGGTCCGTGCGGTGCTAGTGGCCCGGTACGGACTTTCGCTGGAACTCGTTGATGACCGCGGCGACGAGCAGCACCCCGCCGGTCACGACGTACTGGTAGTAGCTGTTGACCTGGAGCAGGTTCAGCGCGTTGGCCACGACGCCCAGCAGCACAACTCCGAGCACGGTTCCCACAACGGTCCCGTGGCCCCCGGCGAGCGAGGTTCCGCCGATGACCACCGCGGCGACGGCGGTCAACTGGAGTTGCAGACCCCCGGTGTTGGGCGCGGCAGCACCCAGTCGGGACAGCAGCATCAGTCCCGCCAGCCCGGCGAGCGCGCCCGCGAGGGCGTACAGCGCGAGCTTGCGTCCGGAGACGTTGATGCCGCTGAGCCGGGCCACGTGCTCGTTGCCGCCCATCGCGAAGGCGTCCCGGCCGAAGGTGGTGAACCGCATGGCCAGGCCGATCACGGCGAGCACCAGGACGGCCACGACGCACAGGTAGGGGATGCCGAGCACCTTGTCGTTGCCAAGGGCCCACATCCGCTGCCCGATGGTGATCGACTCGCCGTCGAGGACGAGCAGGGCCACTCCGTCGAGCAGCATCGCGGAGGCGAGCGTGGCGACGAAGGGCGCGACCCGGGTGAAGGTGACGACGAGGCCGTTGACCAGGCCTATGAGGGTGGCCAGCAGCAGGGTGAGCACCACGGTCACGAAGGTCGGCCGGCCGTCGTGCAGCAGGGTCGCGCCCACCGACACGGTCACCGCCGCGTTGCTGCCCATGGAGAAGTCCATGCCGCCCGCGGTCATCAGCAGGGTGAGCCCGGCCGCGATGACGGCGGTGACGCTGATCTGGCGGAGCACGTTGAGCAGGTTCTGCGAGGTGGTGAAGGAGTCCGCCTGGACGGCGGTGAACACGCACACCAGGACCAGGACGACGACGAGTCCGCCGTGCGGGATGTGCAGCAACTCCCTTGGGGACCATCGGGATTCGGTGCGCTCGGCCACGGTGTCCGGGGCGGCCGAGGGGGTCTTGAGGCTCACTTCGGCTGACCTCCGAGTGCGGTGGCGACGAGCTCGTCGCGGGTGATGGCGGTGATGTCGTGTTCGGCGACCGTGCGGCCCGCGCTGACCACGACGACCCGGTCTGCGAGGCGCATGACCTCCTCGGCTGAGGAGGAGGCGAGCAGTACGGCGACGCCGCGCGAGGCGAGGTCGTCGACCAGGGTGTGGATGTCGGCCATGGCGGCGACGTCCACGCCGTTGGTGGGGTCTTCGAGGAAGCAGGCGACCGGATCGGTCTCCAGCCACTTGCCGAGCAGGACCTTCTGCTGGTTGCCGCCGGAAAGCGCGCCCACGGGCGGGTTGCCGGTGAGCGCGACCACTCCGTAGTTCTGGCGCAACGGGGCGGCGCGGCGGGCGAGTTCACCGCGGCGGTGCAGTCGGCGGCGGGCGAAGCGGTCACCGGCCAGCATCAGGTTCTCGTCCAGGGTCAGCCCCTGGACCAGGCCGAGGGTGCGACGGTCGCCGGTGACACAGCGCAGCCCGCCGGCGAGTGAGGCGGCGACCCGGCCGAAGGGCACGGCCCGGCCGTCGACCAACAGCTCGCCGGTGTCCGGGCGTTGGCGTCCGGACAGCAGGTCGAACAGCCGTGACTGGGCGTCGCCCGCGGGTCCGAGGACGGCGACGATCTCGCCCCTGCGGACCTCGACGGAGAAGTCCCGGACTGCCCGCCCATGGGTCAACCCCCGTACGGCGAGGCCGTGTTCGTCCTTGGGCGCGGGCCGCTCGGGTCGCCGGGAGACGACATCCCGGCCGACCATGCTGCGCACCAGCGAGGCCGGGTCCATCTCCGCGGCGGGCGCACTGGTGACCACCGCCCCGTCGCGCAACACGGTGAGGCGGTCGGCGACGGCCATGACCTCGTCGATGTAGTGCGAGATGTAGACGACGGCGACCCCGTCGTCCCGCAGGGTGCGCACCAGTGAACGGATGCGGTCCGCGTCCTTGGCGCTCAGACACGCGGTCGGCTCGTCGAGGATCAGGATCCGGCCGCCGCGGCGCACCTCGCGGGCCACCTCGACCATGGTCTGTTCGGCCACGGTGAGGGTGCCGGCGACCCGCTGCACATCGATGTCGATGCCGAGCCCGGACAGGGCGGCGCGGGCCTCGTCCCGTACGGCCTTCCAGTGCACGGTACGGCCGCGGGTGGGCAGGTCGCCCAGCATCACGTTCTCGGCGACGGTGAGCCCCATCGCCAGCTCGCGGCGCTGTGGAACGCAGGCGATGCCCAGCCTGCGGGCCTTGCGCACGGTCAGCCCGGAGTGCTCCTTGCCGCCGACCTCGACGGTGCCGCCGTCGGCCTGGTGCACTCCCGAGAGGACCTGCACCAGCGTCGACTTGCCGGCCCCGTTCATGCCCATCAACGCGTGGATCTCGCCGGGGTACAGGTCGAGGTCGACTCCTTTGAGGGCGGCGGCCCCGCCGAAGGACTTGGTGACGCCTCTGACTCGTAGGACCGGAGTCATGGCCGGTCGCCCTCGGGTGCCACCCGGCCGTAGCCGCGGATGTCCGGGAACGGGGGCTCCTTGTCGGCCTGGAGGTCCACCTGGAAGGTGTTCAGGCACATGCCGAGCATGGTGAAGTTGCCGAGCGCGCCGATGGTGTCGACCAGGCCCTTGGAGCCGAAGTGCGCAAGGGCGGCCGCGAAGGTCTCGTCGGTGACGAAGTGCTCCTCCAGGATCTCCCGGCAGAACCGGTAGAAGGCCTGGTCGGCCTCGTTGTCGAAGACGGCCTCGCGCTTCTCCGCGATCGCCTTGACGGCGGCCTCAGGGATGCCGGCCTCGATCGCCTGGTGGACGTGTGCGTTCCAGGAGTACTGCGCGTCCCAGTTGCGGGCCGCCATCAGCAGCGCGAGTTCACGCAGATGCTTGGGGAGGGAGCAGTCGAAGCGGGCGAACGCGCCGAGGGACTCGGCCCGTTCGCACATCTCGGGGCTGTGCAGCCAGACCCGGAACGGCCCACGGACGGCACCACGGCGACCGGCGATCCGGGCGGCGAGTTCCTGCTGCCGCGGGTTCATTTCCTCATCGCTGAGAACGGGGAGCCTCATCTGGCCGTTACCTGCCTTTTCTTTCCGGCGCGTTACCCGCACTGACCGAAAACCGTGCGGTGCCAGGTGAAGGTACAGCCGCGTCAGGAAAGCTCACCCCTCCCGGAGTGCAAGGTAAAACTGCACGCCGGAGGCCCCCCGTCCCACCGGCGGCGACCTAACGTCGTTCACCATGACCACCATCATCAAAGTCACGTCGGTCCCCCCGCTCGACCGCGGCGGAGCCGTCGTATCGACCCCGTTGATCACCACCCCGTCGGCCGGCGGGGAGAACCTGATCACCAGCGGGATGAGCGTGTACCCGGTCGGTTCCGGGGCGCCGCTGCACTCGCACAACTGCGACGAGCACGTCACGATCCTGGAGGGCGAGGCGGAGGTGTGGGTCGACGGCGAGGTGACCAAGCTGGAGCAGTACGACACCACCTACGTCCCCTCCCCGATCCCCCACCTCTTCCGCAACATCGGCGACACTCCGCTGCGCATCCTGTGGGTCTACTCCTCGGGCCACGTCACCCGCACCTTCACCGAGACCGGGGAGACGGTGGAACACCTCTCGGCGGAGGACCAGATGAGCTCGGACTGACCGCTTCCCGGCCGCCTCGCTGACATGGGCGGCAGCGGGCGCGGGACCGCGCACCCCGAGCAGGCCTCTCAGCGTCCGTCGGACCGGCTGAGGGGCCTGCGCCTTTCGTGGGCCCACGAAAGGGAACGCGAGGAGCCTCGCGCGACGCTCCTGCGCGCCGACAACGAGTCGGCGGTCGGTCCGGGCCACGCGGGCACCTGTCACCCCGACACCACTCAGCCCGCCCTTCGACGCGGCCGACATCAAGTTCCCACGGGGCGCGTCCGCCCAGCGATCAGAGCAGCGCCCCCAAGACTCGCGCGGCCGCATGCATGCTCCCGCACGACAAGGAACCGGCGATCGGTCCGGGCCACGCGGGCACCTGCCACGACGGGGCCACCCCCACCCCGACACCCCTGAGCCCGCCCATCGACGCGGCCGACACCAGGATCCCCCAGAGTGCGTCCGCCCAGCGGTCAGAGCAACGCCCCCCAAGACTCGTGGGGCCTCCACGTGCGGCTGGTGCCCCAGGGCACCGAGCGGCCCTGCCTGCGGAGCAGCACGCCGAACGCCGGCTCCCGCGTCCTCGCGGTGGCCGGCGTTCGTCCTCGCCCCTGGGGCGGCCGTTCTTCGGGTCAGTGCGCGGCGACCAGCTCCTGCTCGCTGCCACTGGCCGCCTGCTTGGAGCTGCGCAGGGCGGCGATGCCGATGAAGACCATGGACGACAGGCCGGCGATGGCGAAGGCGGTGAAGCCCCAGTCGCCGTTGCCCGAGGCGAGGAGCTGGCCGCCGAGCCACGGGCCGAAGACGGCGCCGAAGCGGCCCATGCCGGAGGTCCAGCCGACGCTGGTGGCGCGGTTGTCCGGGGTGGAGCGGATCGAGACGGTAGCGTAGATCATCGTCTGGGCGCTGTTGAGGAAGACACCGGTGAGGAAGACCACGATCATGGTCACCGTCTGCGCCATGTGGACGCTGAGCAGGAAGACTCCAGCTGCGGTCAGCGCGAACCACAGGGCAGAGATGCGCGGGGCCCCGAACCTGTCGGCGGCCCGGCCCGCGACCAGCATGCCCACGATGCCGCCGAGGTTGAAGACGACCACGAAGGACAGCGCGTCGCCGAGCGCGTAGCCCTCGGTGCGCATCAAGGTGGGCAGCCAGGTGGCGACGCCGTAGACGAGGAGCAGGCCGCCGAAGGAGGCGATCCAGTACAGCAGGGTCTGGGTCCACTCGCCGCCGCGGAACAGGTTGAGCAGGGCGTCCCAGCGGTCGGCGGCGGTCTTCTTGCCGGCCGCGGCGGGCAGTTCGACGTCGTAGCGCTCGGCGAGCGCCGCAGCCTCCGTGCTGCGGCCCTTGGCAACCAGGAAGCTCAGCGACTCGGGCAGGAACTTCGCGAGCACCGGGGCGAAGAGCAGCGGGAGCACGCAGACCCAGAACGCGGCACGCCAGCCGACCGGGTCGATGAGCCACTTGGCGACGTAGGCGGAGAGGATGCCGCCCGCGTGGTGGGCGGTCATCAGCAGGCCGATGATGAGGGCGCCGCGGCCGCGGGGGGCGTAGTCGGAGACCATGCTGATCGCGGTGGGCAGCAGGCCGCCGAGGCCGACGCCCGCCAGGGTCCGGCCGAGGCCGAAGACCTCGACGCTGCCGGATATCGCGCACAGGCCGGAGGCCAGCGAGAAGAGGATCACACAGCCGACCATCAGCTTCTTGCGGCCGACCCGGTCGGCGATGGTGCCGGCGGTCAGCGCGCCGACCAGCATGCCGAAGGTGGCGTAGCTGCCGAGGTCACCGGCCGTGTCGGGGGTGAGGCCGAAGGTCTTGGTCTCCAGCAGGTGCGGGAGCACCGAGCCGTAGATGAACATGTCGAGACCGTCGAAGAGCACGGCCAGCCAGCACAGACCGACGACCAGGAGAGCCAGTCTGCTGCTGCGAGCGGACAGCAGGGAGGGGGAGGAAGACATCGTTGGTTACCTCTCGTACTTGGTGCGCTAGACGCTAAGGAGCCACCCCCAAGGTGTCAACGCTTTTGTCAACAATCTCATCGACAATCTGGGGGCGGCCCGGAAGAGCGCAGCTCAGGCCACCGGTGGCGTCCCGTGCGTATGGAACGACTCGATGGTCTTCAGACCCCAGGCCTGCCCCTTCTTCCGCTCTTCCTCGGTCCAGGTGACGAGCGGCCAGTCGGGTGCGAGGACCAGCCGGGTGAGCGGGTTGCACAGCTCGATGCGGTTGCCGCCGGGCTCGTAGACGTAGAGGAAGAACGTCTGCTGGATGGCGTGCTTGTGTGGACCCGTCTCGATGAACACCCCGGTGTCGATGGCGAGATCGGCCGCCCGCAGGATGTCCTCACGCGTGTCGGTCGCGAAGGCGATGTGGTGCAGCCGGCCCTCGCTGCCGGTCCAGTCCGAGGTGTAGACGACGTCGTACGACTTGTTCGTGTACGTCAGCCAGCGCGCCGCGATCTTCCCGGTGTCCAGCCGGATCTGCTCGGTGGGCCGGGCGCCGAGCACGTTCTGCTGGAACTCGGCGTTGGCGAGCACGTCCGCGGCGAGGAAGTTGATGTGGTCCAACCGCCGTACGCCGACTCCCCTGTTGGGCTTGGCCTGCGGCTGGTTCTTCAGCGCGGGCTTCAGCTCGTCGGGACAGCGGTAGTACTCGCTCTCCCAGTAGAGGGCGTGTTCGTGGCCGTCCGGGTCGGTGGTGACGTAGAGCTTGCCGAGGCCGGGTTCGTCCTCGACCCAGGTGCCGGTTCCGCCGGCCTCCTCGTTCGCCTTGATACGGCGATGGAGGGCCTCCTCGCTGGAGGTGCGCAGGGCGAGTCGGCCGAGGCCGGGCTGTTCGCGGGCGGTGAGGACCAGGCTGTGGTGCTCGTAGTCGTCGTAGGTCCGCAGATAGACCGTGTCGCCGTCCTGGCCGTTGACGGTGAGGCCCAGGTAGTCGGTGAAGAAGGCGACGCTGGCGTCCAGGTCCGGGGTGAAGAGCTGGGTGTGGCCGATATGGGCGATGTCGCCGAGCGGCGGAGTCATCGGTGACCTCCTGTGGGTCGGTCGGCGGCCCGGGGGAAGACGGTGCCGTCGAAGATCTTGCGGGCCGTACGGACCACGGCGGTACGGCGGGCGGAGGGGCGGCCGTCGGGGGTGGCTCCGAGGCTACTTTCGATATCCAGGAATCCCGTGGGATGTTCTATGCGAATTCGGTCACTTTCGGGATCGAGCACCGCGAGCTCGGCGCCCACGCTGCCGTCGATCCGCAGGCCCGCGGCCACGCTGGCCGCGCCCAGCACACCGATGGAGGTGTGGCAGCGCACGGGAATGAAGGTGCGGGTGGTGACCGCACCGCCGTCCCGGGGCGGGGCGAGCAGGGTGAGCTTGGGGACGGTGGCGTCGGACACATCACCGAGGCCCATCAGACGGCCCGCCTCCAGGCGGATGGTCCGCAGGCGATCGGCCAGGGCCACGTCCTCCTCCAGGTCCCTTGGCAGCTCGTAGCCGGTGACCTTGAGGGAGTCGGCCACTATGAGGACGGTCGGCATCCCGTTGTTCACGCAGGTCACCTCGACGCCGTCGATGACGTCGACGGCATTGCCGGTGGGGAGCAACTCCCCCGCGCTCGGCGGGAATTCGATGACCACGGGCGCCGCCGTCCCCGGCACGCCCGAGATCTCGGCGCTCCCCGTGTAGTCGACGCGGCCGCCGGGGGTCGGGAAGGTCGCGGTGGCGTAGTCACCGGAGTTGACCATGCGGATCCGGACGGAGGTCTCCTGCTCCCCCGCCGGGACGAGTCCGCGCTCGACGGCGAAAGGACCGACGCCTGCGAGGATGTTCCCGCAGTTCTGACGGTCACTCACCTCGGGTCGGTCGACGACGACTTGGAGGAAGAGGTAGTCGACGTCGGCCTTCGGGTCGGCGGACGGGGAGATGACGGCGACCTTGCTGGTGAGCGGGTGCGCACCGCCCAGTCCGTCGATCTGCCGCTCGTCCGGGCTGCCCATGATCCGCAGCAACAGGTCGTCGCGCAGGGCCGGTTCGGCGGGCAGGTCGGCGGCGAGGAAGTAGGCGCCCTTGGAGGTGCCGCCCCGCATCAGCAGACAGGGCACCTCCTCGGGCACGGCGGTCACGACGACTCCCCCGCGTACTCCTCGTACGACTTGTACTCGACACCGAGGTTCTTCAGCGTCTCCCGCAACCCGTAGCGGTCCAGGCCGAGTTGGCCCTCGATGAAGGCGGCGCGGGTGGCGGCCTCCTTGGCCTCGCGGGCCTCGGACTTCTCGACCGCCTGGGCCACGCGCTCGCGCGGGACGACCACGACACCGTCGTCGTCGGCGAGGACCACGTCGCCCGGGTTGACCACCTGGCCGTCGATGGCGATCGGCACGTTGACCGAGCCGCCCGTGGCCTTGACGGTGCCCTGCGAGGAGACCGCGCGGGACCAGGCCGCGAAGCCCATCTCGCGCAGCTCCTGGGTGTCCCGGATACCGGTGTTGGTGACGACTCCGCGCACCCCGCGCTGCTTCAGGGCGGTCGCGAACAGTTCGCCGAACAGCCCGTCCGTGCACGGCGAGGTGGTGGTGACGACCAGGATGTCGCCCTCGCCGCACTGCTCGACGGCCGCATGGATCATGAGGTTGTCCCCGGGCCAGCTGAGCACGGTGACGGCGGTGCCCGCGACCCGTACGCCCTGCTGGACTGGACGGACGTCCGGTCCCAGCAGGCCGGTGCGGCCCATCGCCTCGCTGACGGTGGCCACGCCGTACTGTGCGAGCGCGTCGACGTCCTTGAGGGCCGCCTTCGGCGGGTTGGTGACGATGACGCCCATCAGGACAGCTCCTTCGCGATCTGCGGGTAGGGACGCATGAACGCCTCGGCCATGGTCTTGTGGGCCAGGCCCAGGTTCGGCCCCGCGTTGCGCTTGAGCTGGACACCACGACGGACGGCGAGGTCGGTGTAGTAGTCCCACAGGTGCTGCTGCGCGCCGAGGCACTCCATGGCCTTGCGCTTGGTGTCCCAGACCTCGGTGATGTCGAGGAGGACCTCGGGCTTGAAGCCGCTCATCTCGGGCTGGTGCGGCTCGAAGTAGAAGACCGGCGGGGCCCCGATGATCTCGCCCTCTCCCGGGTAGCCGATGGCCTGCGCGAGGACGCGGGCCTCCAGGGCCATACGGTTGGCGGCCGGGTGGTCGCCGTTGTACGGATCCTCGACGGGGTGGGTGAGCACGACGTCGGGCTGGGTGGCCCGGTAGACCTCGACGAGCTGGTCGGTCAGTTCTGCGGTGGCGACCAGCGGGTAGTCGCCGGCGTCGAAGAAGCGGACCTCGGCGCCGAGAGTGGCGGCGGCCCGCTCGGCCTCGTCCCGGCGTATCGCCTTGATCTCGTCGAGTTTCTTGCCCTCGCGCCAGGCCTTGGCGGACTCCCCGCGCTCACCGAAGGTCAGACAGGCGATGGTGACCTTCTCGCCCCGGGAAGCGGCCAGGGCGATGGCACCACCGGCGCGCCACACGAAGTCCCCGGCATGTGCGGTGATCACAAGTGTCGAACGTGGGCTGGCGGGCGCGCCTGACTGCGTCATTACTCGAATCTCTCTCTGTTCAGGCGGCTCGCCTCCGGGGGCTCCGGCCGGTGTCGGGCCCGCGACCGTGCTCAGCCCTTCGGGCCTCCGCGCGCTCACGCCCTCGACACCGGCACGCCCCTTCGGCTCACTCGCCGGGAGTGGACAGGTGTACGCCCGCCTCGCGCGACTCAGTCGCGCAGCGCCTCGATCACGCTGGTGAGGTGGGCGCGGACGGCCTGCTCGGCCGCCTGCGGGTCCCTGGCCCTGATCGTCTCGATCATCGCCAGATGTTCGTTCAGGGAGTGCTGCGGGCGTCCGGGCCTCAGCGCCAACTGGAAGCGGTGCCGCACCAGTTGGGCGTTGAGCCGCTCCAGCAGATCCACGGCGGTCTGCTGGCCGGAGAACTCCCGGACCTTGGCGTGCAGCGCCTGGTTGAGCTCGGAGTAGGTCACCGGTTCGCCGTCGGCCACGGCCTTGGTCATCGCCGTGCCCAGCTCGGTCAGCTCGGCGAGCTGCTCGTCGCTGGCCAGGGTCGCCGCCTTGGCCGCGCACAGTCCTTCGAGGACCATGCGGCACTCGGTGATGGCGACCGCCTCCTCGACGGTCACCACCCGCACCCGGGAACCCCGGTTGCGGATCCGCTCGACGAGGCCCTGGGCCTCCAGATCGATGAGCGCGGCCCGGATGCTGGCCCGTGTCACACCGAACTGCTCGGCGAGCTCGTTCTCCACCAGCCGTTGTGCCGGTGCCATCTCGCCGTGCAGGATCGCCTGCCGCAGCTGCGCGAACGCATGCTGTTTGGCCTGCTCTCCGGTGCTCGGACGGGCTTCTTTCGGCATCGTTGCCCTCCCTGAGTGAGTGCCTGTCGAACCTAAATCTAGCCAAACAAGATTGTCAACAATTTTGTCTGCCGTATTGCAGTCATCGGTCTTGACGATGGAGCGGGCTCGACAGTTCCAGGCCCGGGCGGCGCGGATACCGGTTGGCGGTCGACTCGGCCGTCGTCCAGACATTCCGTCCCGTGGTGATCGCGGTGAGCCAGTCGCCACGTCATGGGGCTCCCGTACGGCGGGACGCCCCCTCGGGCCACAACCGTGCGGGCGTCGGTCCCGGTACAGCGGTCCACGAACAGCGCCCGCCCGGTGAGGTCGGCCGGCCGGAACGAGCGATGCCGGGCCGGCGGATCGGCGACGGCCATCGCGCACGGCCGCCGTTCCGGTTCGACGATCGCCGACCCGAAGCGCTGGTCGTGCAGTTCTCGGCGCACGACGGCCAGGTCGCAGGCGCGCCCCACGAGGCCAACCGAGGCCGAGTCGGTGCGCACGAGGTACGGCTCCGCCTACGGGCGCGCGGGGCTTCAGCGAGGCTGGAAGCCGAGCGTGTGTCGGCCGGACGCCGAACGCGCGTACCCGACGCGCACCTTGGGATGGCCCGAGACCGCCTCCCGGACCAGAGCACCCACCTCGCCGAGCGCCCGCCGGACGTGCGGCAGGACCCGCGGCCCGGTGGCCGTCGGGGTCACCTCACGCGAGGTCCGCCTGAACAGCCGTACGCTTAGGGCCTGTTCAAGGCAGAGAAGACGATCGGCATCCGCACCTCGCGAGGGACGCGGGAGGGCGCCGCCCCTCAGCCGTCGCCGCGGCCGAGGCGGTAGCCGAAGCCCCGGCGGGTGTGGATCAGCGCCGGGTCCTCCTGGTCGACCTTGCGGCGCAGCCGCGAGACCAGCTTCTCGATGGCCTGGTCGCCGCGGTACTCGCCCCAGACGTACCGGGAGATCTGCTCCTTGGACAGCACATGGTCGGCGTTGGCCAGCAGGTGGCGCAGCAGCCGGTACTCGGCGGGCGTCAGGTCGAGCGGGCGGGCGCCTCGACTGGCCCGGCAGGTGGCGTCGTCCAGGACGAGGTCGCCGTAGGACGGCTGGGTCAGGTTTCGCCCGGGTCGGCCGCGCAGCAGGACCTCGGCCCTCGCCAGGACCTCGGCGATCCGCAGCGGCTTGGTGACGTAGTCCTCCGTCCCCGGACCGAGTTCGGGGACGAGGGCCTGGAGCGAGTCGCAGGTGGCCAGGAAGAGCATCGGGGGCCGGTCCGCGGCGGGCAGTCTGCGGCCGCGCGCGAGGGTGTCCTGGCCGGGCAGCCCGGAGTCCCAGACGATCAGGTCGAACCGGTGCCGGACGAGGCGGGCCATGCCCTCGGCGCCGGTGTCCGCCGTGCCGACCCGGTAGCCGGCCAGTCCCAGGGTGGTGGAGAGCAGTTCGGTCTCACGGGGGTCGCCGACGACGACCAGGACGTGCTGGCCGGTGCCGAGGCGGGGCGACCGGGGCTTCTCGATGACGTTCGCGTACATGGCATGACCGTTCATGTGGGGCTCGCGCCGGAGGCCGGGGCGGAGAGGTAGAGCGGCGTCTCGGTGTGGGCGACGAAGTCGTGGACCAGCCGGCGGAAGAGCACGGCGAGCTGCTCCAGTTCGTCGGGCGTCCAGTCGGCCAGGGCCAGTTCGACGCCCCGGCGGCTCGTCTCCCGTATGCGCTCCACCGCCGCCATTCCGGCGTCCGTGAGCTGCACGCGCTGGGCCCGGCGGTCCTCCGGGTCCGCGACCCGCACCACATAGCCGCCGCGTTCCAGCTGTCGCAGCTGACGGGTGACGTGGGAGGCCTCCACGGAGAGCCGGACCGCCAGAACCCCGGGGCGCACCGGGTCGCTCGCCGCGATGTTGCGCAGGATGGCCACGGCGGCGCGATCCAGGTCCAGGCCGGCCGTCGCCATCAGCCGCTCGTGCTGCCGGGCTCTCCCGGCCAGATAGGTCATTCGGCTGAGGGCATGCTCGATCTCGACCACGTTCGCCGAGACGCACGCTGCCGGCGCGGGATTCTGTGCGGGCATGGCGCCACCCTAGAGGTAGTTGCCTAACTTAAGCAATATGCAGATGCTTGCTTGACTTAAGTAACTCGCATGTGCTTGCCTAAGTCAAGCAAGGCGACACCAGACGGGGCCCGCGTTGAGCGGACACGGGCCCTCGCGCCCGACCTGTGGGGACAGGGGAATGGCGCGGTCGTCGGGCCCGGCAGGCGGACCCACTCCCCCCTGTCCGCCACCGGGCCCGTCGGCACAACACCGCAGCAGCCTCCAGAAAGCGAGATCCCCCATGGCCACGATGAAGTCCGTCCTGACCGCGAAGGACAAGGTCGACGTGGTGGACGTCGAGCGTCCCGTACCCGGCCCCAAGGACGCCCTTGTGCGGGTCAGGGCCTGCGGGATCTGCGGCACGGACACCTTCTTCCTCCACCTGGGCGGCATGCCCGCCGGCGCCGACGGATCGATGCGGGCCGTCCCGCTCGGCCACGAGCCGGCCGGCGAGGTCGTCGAGGTCGGCGCCGAGGTGAGCGGACTGGAGGTCGGCAACCGTGTGGTCGTCAACCCGCAGGGCGTGCCCTCCGGCATCATCGGCTGCGGCGGCGACATCGGCGGCCTGGACGAGTACATGCTCATCGAGAACGCCGAGGTCGGCACGAGTGTCGCGGTCTTCCCGGACGACATGCCCTTCGACGTCGCCTCCCTCAACGAGCCGATGGCCGTCGCCCGGCACGCCGTCAACCGCTCCGAGGCGAAGCCCGCGGACAAGGTGGTCGTGTTCGGTGCCGGGCCCATCGGTCTGGGCGCCACGATCTGGCTGAAGCTGCGCGGGGTGGAGCACGTGACCGTGGTCGACATCATCCCCGAGCGCCTGGAGACCGCGCTTGCGGTCGGCGCCGACGCGGTCGTCAACTCCGCCACGGAGGACCTCACGGCCCGGCTGACCGAGCTGCACGGCCCGGCCGCCAACGCGCTGGGCCAGCCCCGGGTCGGTACCGACATCTACATCGACGCGGCGGGGGCGCCAGCGGTCTTCAACTCCGTGATCGCCAACGCCAAGTGGCATGCCAAGCTGGTCATGGTCGCCGTCCAGAAGAAGGGCGAGGTCGACCTCGGCGGCATGCTGCGCAGCGAGCTCACGCTCATCGCCTCGCAGGGGTATCCGACGGAGATCTTCGAGGTCACGGCGGAGCTCGTGGAGCACCGCGAGCGGTTCGCGAAGCTGATCAGCCACCGGGTGCCGTTCGGTGAGGTGGGACGGGCGTTCGAGCTGGCACTGACGCCCGGAGCCGCGGAGAAGATCGTCGTGACCTTCGGCGACGATCAGGCGTAGGTGCGCGTCCGAGAGTGCCGCGATCTGCCGCCGTGCGTCTCTGCGGCGCCATCGCGGCTTGTCGCGCGGTTCCCCGCGCCCTGAAGGGCGTGGGGGTACACGGCACTGGACAGCCAACATCCAGGCCGGCGCCGTCGGCCGGATGCCGCCCGCGCGGCCCGAAGAGGCAGGCCGGAGGACTCGCCGCCGAACTGGCCGACACCACGTCCTCGGCGCTGCGCGAGCTCAAGGCCACCGAGGGCCTGCTGCGGCACGACACCGACCCCGCGACCGGCCCCGGCAAGCCGCCGCAGCCCGCCCCGTGCCTCGCCCACCTGCCAGAACTCGCCGTGCCCTTCCGGCACGCCGGGCTCACGGTCACCCGCGGGCGTCGACACTGCGGAGGTGCGGCTCGTCCACCGCGCCGACCTTGCCCATGTCCGTCACCAACGGCGGCAGCGCGTTCAACTCCCTCTCCCCCGGCGGTGGTTACGGCCTGATCGGGATGCGGGAGCGAGTCCGTTCGACCGGCGGCCGGATCCGGGCGGGACACCGCCCTCAAGGCGGCTACCAGGTCGTCGTCGAGCTGCCGTACCACCCGCAGGAAGCGGCCGTCTGAGCCGTGTAGTCCAGCCCACACCTGACTCAACTTGCTTAAGTCAATCAATTGCGATTCACTTGAGTAAGTCAAGCAATCCATTGTTTTCCGACGGAGGCCCCAGCCCATGTCCGACGCCCTTGCCCGACCCGCCGAAGCAGGGTCGTCCGCCCCTCCGAAGCCGAATGCCGTGGTGGCGGTGCTGGCCCTGGCCGGAATCGTCGTCTCGCTGATGCAGACCCTGGTCATCCCGATCGTTCCCGAGCTCCCCAAGCTCCTGCACGCGGAGGCCTCCGACACCGCCTGGGCGGTCACCGCCACCCTGCTCGCCGCCTCCGTGGCCACCCCCGTCGTCGGACGGCTCGGCGACATGTTCGGCAAGCGCCGGATGCTGCTGCTCAGCATCGTGCTGCTGGTCTCCGGTTCAGTGGTCTGCGGTCTCGCCGACTCCCTCGCCCCGATGATCATCGGACGTGCCCTGCAGGGTCTGGCCGCCGCGGTGGTGCCGCTCGGTATCAGCATCATGCGGGACGCGCTGCCCGCCGACCGGCTGGCCGGGTCGACCGCGCTGATGAGTGCCTCGCTCGGTGTCGGTGGTGCGCTGGGTCTGCCCTCCGCCGCGTTCATCGCCGACAACTGGAACTGGCACATCCTGTTCTGGGTCTCCGCCGCTCTCGGCGTCCTCGCCTTCGTCCTCGTCCTGCTGATCATCCCGGAGTCGAAGGTGCGCGCCGGTGGCCGTTTCGACCTGGTCGGCGCGCTGGGTCTGTCGGCCGGTCTGGTCTCGCTGCTGCTGGCCGTCTCCAAGGGCGGCGACTGGGGCTGGACCAGCGGCTCCACGCTGGGCCTGGGCATCGCCGCGATCGTGATCTTCCTGGCCTGGGGCTGGTGGGAGCTGCGCAACACGCAGCCGCTGGTCGACCTCCGCACCACCGCCAAGCCGCAGGTGCTGTTCACCAACCTCGCCTCGGTCGCCCTCGGCTTCTCGATGTTCGCGATGTCCCTGGTGCTGCCGCAGCTCCTCCAGCTGCCCTCGCAGACCGGCTACGGCCTGGGCAAGTCCATGCTGACCGTCGGTCTGGTGCTGGCGCCGCAGGGCCTGGTGATGATGGCCATGTCCGCGGTCTCCGCGGGTGTCACCAAGGCCAAGGGTCCCAAGGTCACGCTGATGATCGGTGCGCTGATCGTGGCGGCCGGCTACGGCCTGAACATCGTCCTGATGTCCGAGGTCTGGCACCTCGTCCTGGTCTCCTGCATCATCGGCGCCGGCGTCGGCTTCACCTACGGCGCGCTGCCCGCCCTGATCATGGGCGCCGTTGCCCCCTCCCAGACGGGTGCCGCCAACAGCCTCAACACCCTGATGCGGTCCCTGGGTACCTCCTTCGCGAGCGCCCTCGCCGGTGTGATCCTGGCCCAGATGACCACCGACTTCGGCGGCACGGCGCTGCCCTCGGAGAACGGCTTCAAGGTCGTCATGGCCATCGGCGCGGGGGCCGCGCTGCTCGCCTTCCTGGTGGCGACGTTCATCCCGCGCCAGCGCCAGGCTGCGCCGCAGGCTCCGGCCGACGGGCCGACGCAGCCGGCGGAGGTCGGCGCCAAGGCGTAGGGCCGGCTTGATCTGTACCGGTACACCGGCCAAGCGGCCGTCGCTTCCTTCCGGGAGTGACGGCCGTTTGGCGTTGGTGGGGGTGGCGGTGGTGTTGCCGGGAGTGGCAGCCGCTTGGGGTTGGTGGGGGTGGTGTTGGCGTTCTGGGGGCGGCGGCCGCTTGGAGTTGGTGACGGCGGAGGCCGCTGGGCGTCGGTGAAGGGAGGTCGCTGGGCGTCGGTGAAGGTGGAGGCCGGGGCATCGCCATGCGGAGTGGGGCGGCGGCTGCTCGGTGGGGGCGGGGGCATCGCCCTTGCGCCGGGCGGAAGGTCGCCGCCCAGGTCGCCGAGGGGGCGGTGAATAGGCAGTCACACGGCCCTCAGACGGGCGGCCAGGGGGGCGCCGTCGGACGGTCGGCGGGCGAGTGGTGGCGGGTGGGTCGGTGGTTGAGCAGCGGGGTGCTCGCGGCCAGGCCGCGTTCGCACAGCGGGCGCGGCGCGGGAGCGCGGGCTGCCGGTCCCCTTCCTCGGGCACGTCTTCGACCGCGGGCTGAGGGTGCTCGCGGCCAGGCCGCGTCTCGCACAGCGGGCGGGGC
>NZ_JBJDQL010000006.1:288798-344024 GCF_044903305.1 Streptomyces sp. NPDC019531
CACGTCTTCGACCGCGGGCTGAGGGTGCTCGCGGCCAGGCCGCGTCTCGCACAGCGGGCGGGGCACCGGAGCGCGGGCTGCCGGTCCCCTTCCTCAGGCACGTCTTCGACCGCGGGCTGAGGGTGCTCGTGGTCAGGCCGCGTCTCGCACAGCGGGCGGGGCACCGGAGCGCGGGCTGCCGGTCCCCTTCCTCGGGCACGTCTTCGACCGCGGGCTGCTCGGCGCGCTCCAGGCCTTCCAGCGCGGCGAGTCCGAAGTTCTCGGCGGGCCCGGGGGCCAGACACACGGCGGCGGGGCCGACGGCTTGATGCGGCCTGTCGCTCGGCGGCCAACCGGCGGTCGCCGCCGGGACCCGACCTTCCGGTCGACGCACCCGTTTACTTGATCACCGCGTTGGCCACCACGACCACCACCCCCAACATCGCGTCCACCACGCCGATCGTGACCGCCGCGAGCCACGAGCGCCGGGACCAGCGGGCCGTGACGAGGCCGAGGGTGAACAGAAGGCCGATGTTGAGGGCGAAGGCCGGGTACTCGACGCCGTTCGCCGGCCACCAGCCCCAGCCGGCCCCGGCCAGGATGGCGGCCGTGGGCAGGACCGCCGCGACCAGGGGCCACTCGTCGGCCAGGGTGTGCAGGACGTCCCAGCGGCGGTGCGGGGCGCGCTCGGCGATGTAGTGGGCGTAGCCGTGCGCGAGGGCGGAGGCCAGGGCGGTCACGAGCAGCCACGCGGCGTCGTAGCGGCGGCTCTCCCGGGAGGTGTGCCCGTGCTGGGTGAGCGCGGCGACCATCGAGGACGCCAGGACCGAGCCGTAGACGCCGCCGAACAGGACGGCCTCTCGGGTGTCGTGCCGGTGCGGCAGGGACGCAGCAGCCTCGGTGTCCGCCATGTCCTCCACGATCACCCGGGTCAGGGCACCACGCCAGTCCGCGCCGGAGTCTCCTCCCACCTGCGCCGGCACTCCACACTCCGTCGACGGACGGCCCGGGAAGGATCTCGCTAGGGTCGCCCCATGGACCACAGTTTCGTACTCCACATCCCCGACACCGAGCTCGAATCCGAGCCTCTCGCACGGGAGCAGATCGTCTCCGGGACGCCCGAGGTGACCGGCAAGGTGGTCTGGGAGTCGGAGGACGGGCGCCAGATCCGGGGCATCTGGCAGATCACCCCGGGCGTCGTCACCGACACGGAGGCGGACGAACTCTTCGTCGTCGTCAGCGGGTCGGCGACCATCGACATCGAGGGCGGACCGACGCTGAAGGTGGGGCCCGGCGACATGGCCGTACTGCGTGAAGGCGACCGTACGACGTGGACGGTGCACGAGACGCTGCGGAAGGCGTACGCGATCAACCTGTGAGCGGAGGCGCCGTCGTGCCGCGGATCTCCAGTACCGGCGCGGAGAGATCCGTACGGCCCTCTCCCCCACGCCCCTCGAACCGGTCGAGCAGACAGCGTGCCGCACGGCGGCCGACCTCGTGGCCGGCGTTGTCGACGGTGGTGAGCCAGACGTGGCGCAGGCGGGCGATGCTCGTGTTGTCGTAGCCGACGACGGAAAGGTCGCGCGGGACGCTCAGGCCGAGTTCCTCGGCGGCGGAGACCGCGCCGACGGCTGCGATGTCGTTGACGGCGAAGACGGCGGTCGGCCGGTCCGCGCGGCTCAGCAGCCGGATCGTCGTGCGGTAGCCGCCCTCCTCGGTCATGTCGCTCCCCTCGACGACCGCCTCGTCGGCGAGGCCGTGCGCCCGCATGGTCGCCTCGAAGCTCCGCCGGCGCAGCCCGCCCACCGCGCCGTATCCCGCGATGTGCGCGATGCGCCGGTGGCCGAGGCCGATCAGGTGCTCGGTGACCAGACGGGCGCCGCGCTCGTCGTCGTTGGCCACTACGTCCACCCCCGGCAGTGTCGGCTCGCGCGCGCCCGCCACCACCACCGGAAGGCGTTCGGCCACCGCTCCGAGCGCGGCGGGCTCGGGCAGCGTGCCGACCACGATCAACCCGTCGACCCCGAGGTCCAGGAACGGTCCCGCCGGGTCCTGTCCGGTACGGCGGTTGAGACGGGCGTCGGCCAGGAGCATGCGCAGGCCGTTGTCGTGGAGCAGTGAGTTGAGGCCGTCGAGCAGGTCGACGAACCAGGGGTTGCGCAGGTCGTGCAGGAGCACTCCGACCGTGCGGGTGCGCTGCTCCCTGAGGCTGCGGGCGGCGGCGTTCGGACGGTAGCCGAGCTCGCGCACGGCCCGCAGTACGGCCTCCCGCTTCTCTGGGCGCACCTGGTCGGAGCCCTGCAGCACGAGCGAGACCAGCGACTTCGAGACACCGGCCCGGTCGGCCACATCGCGGATCGTCGACGGTCCCATGAATATGGACCGTTCCATGACGCGGCACGGCTTGTCAAAGCTTGACAGCAGGCGGAATCGGCACCCAAGGTGACCTTCAGAGTCTATGGAACGATCCAATGAAGGGCCTCCCCCATGGTCGATGCGCTCGGTGTCGCCGTCGTCGGATTCGGCTGGATGGGGCGGGTGCACACCCAGGCGTACGCCCGTGTTCCGCACCACTACCCCGGGCTCGTCCTGCGTCCGCGGCTGGTGACCGTCGCCGAGGACGTGCCGGGACGGGCCGAGGAGGCCGCCGCGCAGTTCGGGTTCGCCTCGACGACCCGCGACTGGCGCGAGGTCACCGCCGACCCGCGGGTGCAGGCCGTCAGTATCACCGCCCCGAACTTCCTGCACCGCGAGATCGCCGTCGCGATGGCCGAGGCAGGCAAGCACATCTGGATCGAGAAGCCGGTCGGCCTGACCGTCGAGGACGCCCGCGCGGTGGCCGACACCGCGGCCGATTCGGGGGTGCAGAGCGCGGTCGGCTTCAACTACCGCAACGCCCCCGCCGTCGAGGCCGCCCGCGAGCTGATCGCCTCCGGCGACATCGGCACGGTCACGCATGTCCGCGTCCGGCTGTTCAGCGACTACGCGGCCCACCCCAAGGGCGCCCTGACCTGGCGCTACGAGCGTGAGCGCGGCGGCAGCGGAGTGCTCGGCGACCTCGCCTCGCACGGCGCCGACCTGGCCCGTTTCCTGCTGGGCGACATCGTTTCCGTCACGGCCGACACCGCGATCTTCGTGCCGGAGCGCGCCCGTCCGACCGGCGCCACCGCCGGGCACACGCTCGCGACCGGAGAACTCGGGCCGGTCGAGAACGAGGACTATGTCAACTGCCTGCTGCGCTTCGCCTCCGGTGCCCGTGGCGTCCTGGAGGCCTGCCGCGTCTCGGTCGGCGAACAGAACAACTACGGCTTCGAGGTGCACGGCACGAAGGGCGCGGTGTTCTGGGACTTCCGCCGCATGGGAGAGCTGGGCATCAGCCGCGGTACGGCCTACCAGGACCAACCGGTCAACACCACCTATGTCGGCCCGGGCTCCGGTGAGTTCGGCGCCTTCCAGCCGGGCGCGGCCAATGCCATGGGCTACGACGACCTGAAGGTCGTGGAGGCCTACCGCTTCCTGCGCTCGATCGCCGAGGGCACCCCGCACGGGGCCACGTTGAGGGACGCCGTGCACAGCGCCGCCGTAGTGGACGCCATGTCCCGGTCCGCGGAGAGCCGTTCGTGGGTGGAGGTTTCGGCATGACGATCCAGGCCGGGGCGGTGGGTGCCACGATGCACGGAAGCCGCCCGGGCTCGTTTCGTAGGCCAGGGGCGTGGCGGTGACGGAGATCGACTCCGGGCGGAGGTTTCCGCCGCACGGCAGGGTGTTGCGCGCGGGTACGGCTCCGGGGAGGCAGTCCAGGTGGCGAAGCCGCTCGGGCTGAAGTGGTCGTCCTTCCTGCCTCGACGTACCGAGATCCCGCGGCGGACCGCGCCGGGCCTCGGGCTGTACCACCATGCGGCCCCGCCGCATGGGCGCGGCAAACCACAACGCGCCCCGCACCCGAAAGACGGCCCTAGTACGGCATGTTGTACGGCGTCACCACCTGAATCGCCGAAGGCACCGTCACCCCCGCCGGCGGCAACGCCCCATGCGCCCGCATCACGATGTGACACGCCTCCCGCAGGTCCTGCCGCAGATCATGGTGAAGTACGGCGGACAGCCGGTGTTCCCGCAGCAGCCGGTCGTTGTCGTGATCGAGATCGTGGGCCACGAACACCGCGCACTCCCTGCCCAGATCCTCGAACGCCTGAAGCGTGGCGATGTTGCCACCACCGATCGAGTAGACGGCCCGGATCTCCGGATCACGTTCCAGTGCGGCCTTGACGAGGTCGTACTGCGTGGCGTCCAGCCCCTGCCCCTCGGTGATCTCGACCACCGTACGGTCGGGATGACGGGTGCGCATCGCAGTGCGGAACCCCATCTCGCGCTCCTCCTCGTTGCGGAAGAACCCGCTGCTGAGGCTGGCGAGGACGTTCCCGGGGCGGCCCCCGAGCCATTGGCCCATCAGATACGCGGCCGTCGCGCCGGCCGCCCGGTTGTCGATGCCGACGTACGCGAGGCGGGCGGTCGCCGGCAGGTCCGTGACCAGGGTGACCACGGGGATGCCCGCCTCCGCGAGCCGGTCGACGGCCGCCGTGGCCTCGGGGAGGTCCGGCGCCTTCAGGATCACGCCCTGGGAGCCTCGCCGGGCTATCCGGTCAAGGGTCTTCGCCAGTTCCGCCACCGGGCCGGTCTCGCGGAAGTGGAAACGGGAGCGCAGGACGGCGGGGTGCAGGGCGGGCAACTCGGCCTCCAGGGCGGCGCGCACCGCCGTGGAGAAGCGCTCCGGCGTCTGCATCACGATGTCAATCATGAAAGTGCGCCCGACCAGCCGGACCTGTGTGCGCTGCCGGTCAAGGTCGGTGATCGCCTGCTGGACCTCGCGGGCCGTGCTCTCCCGGACCCCTCCCCTGCCGTTCAGGACCCGGTCGACGGTGGCCTCGCTCAGCCCTGCTTGACGTGCGATTTCCCGGATCGGGAACGGGTGTCCCACGCGCCTGCTCCTTGAAGGGTTTTTGATGGCTGCCTGCTGGTTGTTCGACGCCTTTGTCATGACAAGAATGACAGCGCTGAGTCGCCCCTGTCACCGAGAGGACGCCGATGTCCTTCACCGCCGTACACCGCCGTGCCTGGCTGTCCGAGCAGGACTGCGACCTCGACTCGTTCCGCGAGCTCGTCGAGCGGACGGCCGACCCCGCCGACTATCCGCACGCCCGCGCCGTGGAGCGGAACGTCCTGCTGTACGACGCCGAGCGCGTCCTCGGCGCGGAGGACCGCCGGGAGGCGCAGGAGGAGCTGGTGCGGGCCATGACCGACGGCCCCGGTGTCGTGGTCTTCCGGGGCGCCTTCCCCGAGCCCTCCGTCGTCGACCGGTTGACCAAGGTGTTCGACTCGTTGATCCGCGAGCAGTACGCGGCCGGTACGACCGCCGGTGACCACTTCGCCAGGCCCGGTGCCAACGAGCGGGTGTGGAACGCGCTGGAGAAGGCGGCCCTCTACGACCCGTCGGCGTTCGCCGACTACTACGCCAACCCGGTCCTCGCCCTGGTGTCGGAGGCCTGGCTCGGCCCCGGCTACCAGGTCACCTCGCAGGTCAACGTGGTCAACCCGGGCAGCCTCGCACAGGCCGCGCACCGCGACTACCACCTGGGCTTCCTCGGCAACGAGGCCGCGGCCGCGTACCCGGCCCATGTGCACCGCCTCTCCCCCGTGCTCACACTCCAGGGCGCGGTCGCGCACTGCGACATGCCGGTGGAGTCGGGACCGACGCTGTACCTGCCGTTCTCGCAGCTGTTCGAACCCGGGTATCTGGCGTGGCGGCGACCCGAGTTCCAGGCGTACTTCAAGGAGCATCACGTCCAGCTGCCGCTCGCGAAGGGCGACGCCGCCTTCTTCAATCCGGCGCTGTTCCACGCCGCAGGGACCAACCGCACCACGGACGTGCGGCGCATGGCCAATCTGCTCCAGGTGTCCTCGGCCTTCGGACGGGCCATGGAGACCGTGGACCGGGAGGCGGTGTCGAACGCCGTCTACCCCGTCCTGCTGCGGCGCAGGACGGAGGGCGCCGCCCCGGAGTGGCTGGATAACGTGATCGCAGCGAGCGCCGAGGGCTACCCCTTCCCCACCAACCTCGACAGCGACCCACCGGTCGACGGCCTCGCCCCGCCCTCGCAGGCGGACGTCGTACGGCGGGCGCTCGGTGAGGAATGGAACGCCCGGGCGCTCAGGGACGCGCTGCGGGTGGCCGCCGACCGGCGCACCAGCTGAGTCACGCGTACAAACCGAAAGGGCACATTCATGGGACTTCTCGACGACAAGGTCGTCCTCGTCAACGGTGGCAGCCAGGGCGTCGGTGCCGCCATCGCCCGGGCCGCCGTCCGCGAGGGGGCGGTCGTGGCCGTCTCCGGCCGGCGGCCGGAACCCGGTGCGGCGCTGGTCGCGGAGCTGGAGGCGGCCGGAGGGAAGGCGCTCTTCGTCCGCGCCGACCTCGCCGACGCCGAGCAGGCCAGGGAGTCGGTGAAGCAGGTCGTCGCGGCATACGGCCGTATCGACTGTCTGGTGAACTCCGCCGGGCTCACCTCCCGGGGCACCCTCCTGGACACCACGCCCGAGCTGTTCGACCAGCACATCGCGATCAACCTGAAGGCACCGTTCTTCGCCATGCAGGCGGCGGTCGCGGACATGGTCGGCCGGGGGGCGCCCGGCACGGTCGTCAACATCATCACGTCCTCGGCGCACGGCGGGCAGTCGTTCCTCGCGCCCTACGTCGCCGCGAAGGCCGGTCTGATCGGCCTGACCCGCAACGCCGCGCACGCCCACCGCTGGGACCGGGTCCGCATCAACGGTCTGAACATCGGCTGGACGGCGACCGAGGGCGAGGACGCCACCCAGAAGGCCTTCCACGGCGCCGGCGACGACTGGCGGGAGGAAGCCGCGGCCAAGCTTCCGATGGGCAAGCTGGGCCAGCCGGACGAGATCGCCGACTTCGTGGTCCTCCTGCTGTCCGACCGGTCGGGCGTGGTCACCGGATCGGTGATCGACTGGGACCAGAACGTCCTGGGCGGCCTCGACTGACCTCCCCTGTCCACCCGGACACATCGGTCGGACACACCGCCCGGACACCGCTCACAAGAAACACCCTCAAGGAGCTGCATCCCCCATGCGCATCGGAATCCTCGGCCTCGGCCGCATCGGCGCCTTCCACGCCGAGACCCTCTCCGGACTCGACGCGGTCGAGTCGCTCGTGCTCACCGACCCCTTCGCAGGCGCCGCCAAGTCGGCCGCCGACCGGTTCGGCGGCGAGGTCGTGGACTCGCCCGAGGCCCTGCTGGCCTCCGGCGTGGACGGCATCGTCGTCGCGGCGGCGACGGACGCCCACCCCGGCCTGATCCTGGCAGGCGTCGAGGCCGGCATCCCCGTGTTCTGCGAGAAGCCCGTTGCCAAGCACATGAGCGAGGGCGTCGAGGTCCTCAACGCCGTCCAGGGCAGTGACGTGCCGATCCAGATCGGCTACAACCGCCGCTTCGAGACCGGTTTCGTCAACGCCCGGGCCGCCGTACAGAGCGGTGAACTGGGCAAGCTGCACACCGTGCGCTCGACCACGCTGGACCCGGCCCCCCCGCCGGCCGCGTACATCGCCGCCTCCGGGGGCATCTTCCGCGACTGTTCCGTGCACGACTTCGACATCATCCGCTGGGTGACCGGCCGCGAGGTCGTTGAGGTGTACGCAGTCGGCGGCAACCGGGGCGCCGAGTACATCAAGGACGCGGGCGACGCCGACACCACCGGCGCGATCCTCACCCTGGACGACGGCACCATCGCCGTGATCTCCAACTCCCGCCACAACGCCCGGGGTTACGACGTCCGCATGGAGATCCACGGCTTTGCCGACTCCATCGCCGTGGGCCTTGAGGACAAGCTGCCGCTGCGCTCGGTCGAGCCCGGCGTGACCTTCCCGGCGGGCATTCCGCACGACTTCTTCATGGACCGCTTCACGGCCGCCTACCGCGCCGAACTCACCGCGTTCACCGAGGTCGTGGCCGGTACCCGGCCCTCGCCGTGCACGATCGCGGACGCCCTGGAGGCGGGCTGGATCGCCGAGGCGTGCACACTGTCGCTGCACGAGCACCGCCCGGTGACGATCGCCGAGGTCCGCTCCGCCTGAACCCTCTCCTGTGTCCCGGGCCCCGTTTTCCGGGACACAGGTGTGAACACCGTGCCTCCCGCGCCCGTTTACGGTCACGTGATCTCTCCGTACGACCATGAGAGCCCTCCACGCCCGACCGATCCAGGAGGCACGACAATGCAGGAGTTACACGAGACCGCCGGTCCCCGGACCGTGGCCGTCGTCGGCGCCGGACCGAGCGGCCTGACCGTCGCCCGCGAACTGGAGCGCGCCGGGCACCGGGCGACCGTTCTCGAGGCGCAGGACGCGGTGGCCGGGAAGTGCCGGAGCGTGCACGTCGACGGGCACGCCTACGACCTGGGCGGGCACATCTGCACCAACAGGTACGAGCGGACAGCCCATTTGCTGACCGAACTGGACGTGGAGACGGAACGCACCAGCCGCTACCGCGTCATCGACGCCACCGGACGCGCCGTGCGGCAGTCGATGGCGTTCCTGCGCGACGGGGCTCTCCAGCGCTACCGGGCACTGCGCGAGCGGGAGTTCCCCCGTATCGCCGAACCCGGGCTGGCCCACTCCGCGCGGGCGCTCGCCGCTCCGGTCGCCGAATGGCTCGCCGAGCACGGGCTGCGGTCCATGGCCGAGTCCTTCGGCACCGGGTACACGGCCGCCGGGTACGGCCATCTCGACGACGACCTGCCCGCCCTGTACTTCGTCAAGTACGCGGAGATGACAGGGCTGTTGGACCCCGCCCCCGAACTCCTGAGCCACCCGGGCGACTTCACCGTCGTGGGCGGGTTCGCCTCGCTGTGGCGCCGGGTCGCGGAGGAGCTGAAGGACGTGCGGTGCGGGGTGCGGGTGACGTCGGTCGAGCGGCACCCGGGCGGAGTGCGGGTGCACACCGACGCGGGCCCGGTCGAGGCCGACGACGTGGTGCTCGCCGTCACACCGGACCGTCTGCTGCGGGTCCTGGACGCCACCGACGAGGAGCGCGATCTCGGCGCGCGGATCCGCACGAACGCTTACCACACCACCCTCGCCACCGCGTCCGGCCTGCCCGAGGACGCCTTCTACTTCCTCGCCGGCCACACCGCGAGCCGCGCGACGACCGGCCACTGCGTCTCGTACCACCACCGCTACCCGGACAGTGACGTGCGGACCTTCTACTCCTACGGCCGCCCCGAGGACGTCACCGCGCTGCTGCGGGAAGACGTCACGGCGCTCGGCGGGCGGCTGGAGGCGGTGCACCGCCAACGGGCGTGGGCGTTCATGCCGCACTTCGGCAGCGACGACCTCAAGGACGGCGCGCTGGACCGGCTCGACGCGCTGCAGGGCCGTAACCGCACCTACTACGTGGGCGGACTGCCCGCCTTCGAGCTCGTCGAGTGCACGGTGGCCCACGCCCAGGACCTCGCGCGCCGCCACTTCCCGCCTGTTCAAGACACACTGACCAGGCCGCCCGGGCGGCCTGGTTCGAGCCGCGGCCGCGTATGTCCCAGGGGGTTGTCCGACACCCCCTAGTAGGCCTCGCGCAGCTCTGCGAGTTCGCGTCGGGTGTTCAACTCCTTTTCGGTCTGGCCCAGTTCACCGAACACGTCGGCCAGGCAGTCCAACGCCGGTGCCAACTCGCCCGCGCTGTGCTGTCTGCGGGCCTCGGCCACCGCTTCCACGGCGCAGGCGCGGGCCTCGGCCGGTTCGCCGGTGGCGCTGTGGCAGCGGGCCAGGTCGACCAGGAGCCCCACCCGCAAGGGCAAGACGATCTCGGGCACGGCCCATGCGATCGGCCCCCGCAGCGCCTCCCGGGCCTCGGGGCCCACCCCCAGCGCGTCCCGGTGCCGCCCCAACGCCCTCAGCACACCGACCAGTTCGGCCAGCACGCGTGGCCGTACCAGCTCGACGTGCGCCAGCTCCCTCAGCGACATGGCGGCGAGGAGCGCGACGCACTCCTCGTACACGGCCACGGACTCCTCCGCACGACCGACCGCGGCGAGCAGCATCCCGTACGTCCGCAGCGCGCCGGGCAGGCTCCCGAGCGTCCGGTCCCGGCGGTCGGGGACGGACAGACCGCGGTAGGCCTCCACACACGCGTGTGCCTCCGCCACGGCCTCCTCGGTCCGGTCGAGGCCCGCGAGTGCCTGCGCCCGCACATCGCCGACGAAGGCGGTCAGCACCGGGGACGCCTGCGCGCCCGGTACGGCGGTCGCATCGTCTGCGGCCGCGCATGCCTCCTCACAGCGCCCGGACAGCAGCAACGCGTGGGCACGCAGCGCCAGGGCACGGCTCAGCCCGTCCGCGTCGGCGGTCGCACGGTAGACCGCCACCGCTTCCTCGGCCAAGGCCAGCCGCCGTGCGGGCGACGGCGACCACAGCCCCGCCCAGGAGGGCGTGACGCAGTACGACAGCGCGGCCCCGAGCAGCGGCCCGCCCTTCTCCGGCGCCAACCTGGCCGCCGCGCGCGGCAACGGCAGCAGTATCCGTACGAGTCCCATGCACACCCCCTCGCCGCCCCGCCGAGGACAGCCGCGCCATGGTTGCACAGCGCGTCACGCCGATGGCGCTATTCGCGAGGGACGTAGCGAGCACGGGGGAACTTCGCCGAACTCCCCCCGGACGGCACGGAGTCAGCCGTACAGGGCAGGCCGTTCCACCGGCTCCACCGTCATCCGGCCGCCCTCGATCAGCGACCGTACGCCCGCCGCGGCGTAACCGCCCCAGACGCTCGGGCCGGTGATCTCGCCCCGTCGTTGCCGGTGCCGATGACGGCGACGCCCAGTCATCGGCATCCCTTCAGGCTCCGCAGGACCTCAGGAACTTACGGGTGCGCACCGCGATCGGCAGTGGCCTGTCCGGCTCGCATGGGTACATGTCCTGCTCGACGATGGCGAACAGTTCCACGCCGAGCTTTTGCGCGGCGACCAGCACCGGCGCCAACTCGGGTACTCCGGACGGCGGTTCGCACATCACCCCGCGCTGGACGGCCGGGCCGAACGGGATCTCGTTCGTCACGACGTCCGCGAGGATCTCCGGGTCGACCTGCTTGAGGTGCAGATAGCCGATGCGCTCGCCGTACGCCTCGATGAGCTTGACGCTGTCACCGCCGCAGTAGGCGTAATGACCCGTGTCCAGGCAGAGGTTGACGAGTTCGGAGTCCGTGGAGTCCAGGAAGCGCTCGACGTGGTCCTCGGTGTCGATGTGGGTGTCGGCGTGCGGGTGCACGACGATGTCGAGGCCGTACGCCTCCTTGACCTCGTGGCCGAGCCGTTCCATGCCCTTGGTGAGGTGGGCCCACTGCTCGTGTGTCAGCTCCGGCGGTTCCAGGATCTCGGCGGTCTTGTCGTCGCGCCAGAAGGACGGGATGACGACGAGGTGCTTCGCTCCCATGGCCTGGGTGAGCGCGGCGACCTGGCTGACGTGCTCCCAGGTCGGCTCCCAGACCGAGGGACCGCGGTGCAGACCGGTGAAGACCGTGCCGGCCGAGACCTTGAGGTCGCGCCTCGCGATCTCGTCGGTGAGCCGGGCCGGGTCCGTGGGCAGATAGCCGTACGGCCCCAGCTCGATCCAGGAGTAGCCCGCCTCGGCGACCTCGTCCAGGAAGCGTTCCCAGGGCACCTGCGCCGGGTCGTCGGGGAACCAGACACCCCAGGAGTCCGGGGCGGAGCCGACGCGGATGCGGTCGAGTGGGGCCGCCATCTCAGGACTTCCCATCGCCGGTGGCCGCCACGGTGAGGTCTTCCTCTTCCGGGAGGGCTTCGGTGTCGACGCCGCTGACCTGGGACAACTCATGCTTGAGCGCGGCGAGTTCGGCGCCGCCGGCCATGTGGTTGGTCAGCTCCTCCAGCGTGATGTCGCTGCGCTCGGCGGACAGCTCCATGGTGCCCAGGCGCAGCACGCTGAAGTGGTCGCCGACCATGTAGGCGTGGTGCGGGTTGTGGGTGATGAAGATGACCCCGAGTCCCCGGTCCCGCGCGGCGGCCACGTACTTGAGGACCACGCCGGACTGCTTGACGCCGAGCGCGGCGGTCGGCTCGTCCAGGATCAGGACGCGGGCGCCGAAGTAGACCGCACGCGCGATGGCCACGCACTGGCGCTGACCTCCGGAGAGGGTGCCGATGGGCTGTTCCATGTCGTCCAGGACGATACCCATGTTGCGCAGTTCCTCGTCCGCGGTCTTCTTCATCTTCTCGATGTCGAGGCGGCGCGCGGGCCAGGGGCCCTTGGTCATCTCGGAGCCGAGGAAGAAGTTGCGCCACACCGGCATCAGCGGGACCACGGCGAGGTCCTGGTAGACGGTGGCGATGCCCTTGTCCAGCGCCTCTCGCGGGGTGGAGAAGCGCACCGGGGTGCCGTCGACGAGGAACTCGCCCTCGGTGTGCTGGTGCAGACCGGAGATGATCTTGATGAGGGTGGACTTGCCTGCGCCGTTGTCACCGAGCACGCAGGTGACCTGGCTGGGGCGCACCTTCAGGCTCACCCCGTGCAGGGCGCGGATGTTGCCGTAGGACTTTCCCGCGTTCCGCAGCTCGACGACCACACCGTCGCTGCCGTCGCCGGGGCCGGCCCCGGGCTCGTCGGCCAGGATCTGGCCGTGGGTTCCTGCTTCGTTGGGCATGTGGGTCACCTCCGGGTCGCCGTGCGGCTGACCCACAGATTGATCAGGACGGCGCCGAGGAGCATGACGCCGAGGAAGGCCTTGAACCAGTCGGGGTTCCAGCCGGCGTAGACGATGCCCTGCTGGACCATGCCGAACATGAACGCGCCGAACACCGGGCCGATCGCCGAGCCGGCGCCGCCGGTCAGCAGACAGCCACCGATGACCGCGGCGGAGATGTAGATCAGCTCCTGGCCGACGCCCTCACCGGACTGCACCGTGTTGAAGGAGAACAGGTTGTGCATGCCGACGAACCAGGCGCCGAAGCCGACCAGCATGAACAGCGAGATCTTCGTGAACATCACCGGCACACCGACGGCCCGCGCGGAGTCCTTGCTGCCGCCGACCGCGAAGATCCAGTTGCCGTACTTGGTGCGCAGCAGCACCCAGGTCGCCAGAGCCGCGAACACCAGCCAGTACACGATCGTGATCTTGATCTGGACGCCGCCGACCTCGAAGGAGGAGGCGAAGACCTTCTTGGCCTGGTCGAAGCCGTCCATGTCGGAGATGTCGTCGGTGGCCACGTTCCCGGTCACCAGCTTGGTCACCGCGAGGTTGACGCCCTGCAGGATCAGGAAGGTGCCAAGCGTGACCAGGAAGCTGGGCAGGCCGGTCCTGACCACCAGCCAGCCGTTGAGGAACCCGATCGCCAGCGACACCAGCAGGGCCACGAATACGCCCACCCACACGTTCAGCGTCAGCTGGAAGGCGAACATCGACGCGGTCAGCGCCGACGTGATCACCGCGACACCCGACGACAGGTCGAACTCGCCGCCGATCATCAGCAGCGCGACCGGCAACGCCATGAGCCCGATGGTGGAGGACTGGTAGAGGATGTTCGCCATCGAACTGCCGTCCCGCACCGGCGGAGCGGCGATCAGGAAGAACACCCACACCGCCACCGCGCCCAGGAAGACACCCACCTCGGGGCGGGCCAACAAGCGTATGGCAAGGGGGCGTTCAGCGGTCCGCCCGTCCTTGACCTTGCCGGGGCCGGAGGCCGGCGGTGCGGTCACCGCCGGCTCGGCATGCTGGGTCATACCCATCACCTGGTGCCCTTCGCGGCGTACTTGGCCACGGTCTCGACGTTCGACTTGTCCACGAAGGCCGGACCGGTCAGCACCGGCTGCTCGCCGCCGCCCATGTAGTTGCCGTTGTTCTTGTAGAGCCACAGCGAGTCGATCGCCAGGTAGCCCTGGAGGTAGGGCTGCTGGTCGACGGCGAACTCGATGGTGCCCTTACTGATGGCGCCCGTCAGGTCCTTGTTGAGGTCGAACGTGGCGATCTTGGCCTTGCTGCCCGCGTCGGACGCCGACTGCACCGCGGTCAGCGCGAAGGGCGCGCCGAGGGTGACTACGTAGTCGATGGACTTGTCCTGGGTGAGCTTGGCGGTGATCGTCGACTTCACGGACGGCATGTCGGTGCCGTTGACGTTCAGCGTCTGCAGCTTGCCGGTGAAGGTCTTCTTCACACCGTCGCAGCGCTGGGTCAGGCCGATGTTGCCCTGCTCCTGGATGACACAGACAGCGCTCTTGGCACCGGCCTCGTTCAGCCGCTTGCCGAGCGCCTCACCGGCGACGGTCTCGTCCTGGCCGAAGAACTCCATCAGGCCGAGCTTCTGCCACTCGCTGACACCGGAGTTGAGGCCGACGACGGGTATTCCGGCCGCCTTCGCCTTGGCGACGACGTCCTTGAGGGCGTCCGGCTTGGCCAGGGTGATCGCGATGCCGTCGACCTTCTGGTCGATCGCGTTCTGGACCAGGTTGGCCTGGTTGGCGGCGCTCGGGTCGGCCGAGTAGACGAGCTTGACGTTGTCCTTGGCGGCGGCGGCCTGGGCGCCCTTGCGGACGATGTCCCAGAAGGTGTCACCGGGCGACTGGTGAGTCACGAGCGCGATCGTCATTCGGGGCGTTGAGGCCTTGCCCGCGGAGGCGCCGTCCGCGCTCTCCTCGGACTGCTTGCCGCCCGAGCTGCTGGAGCAGCCGGCGAGCGTCAGGGCCGCGGCCGCAGCGAGGGCCACGGCGGGGGCGAATCTCCGCGAACGGGAGAGAGAAGAGCGGTCCATCTTTCCTTGCACCTCACTGTGCGACGGGGAGAACGTCGGGAAAGGGGCGGATCATCGAGAACGCGGCAGTTGCGTTGGGACGGAATCCAATCCCCAGGGGCGCGCACTGTCAATACTTTGTTAAGACATCCTTTCACAACCAGGTCAGAATGTAAGCACAAACGATTGACGGCGTTGCCCTTCGGGTCCTACACCTGGGGGAAGCAAGGCCCTCCGGGCCCCACGTCCCCAGGCCGGCTCCGAGGAGCGTCGCGCATGGCCGAGCCAGTTCAGCACTTCGACGTGATCAGTATGGGCCGTATCGGAGTTGATCTCTACCCGCACCAGTCGGGGGTGTCCCTTGCACAGGTCCGGTCATTCGGCAAGTTCCTCGGCGGTTCGGCCGCCGATATCGCGGTCGCCGCAGCCCGGCTCGGCCGCTCCAGCGCGGTCACCACCCGTACCGGAGCCGACCCGTTCGGGGCGTATCTCCACCAGACCCTCACGGAGTTCGGCGTCGACAACCGCTGGGCGACACCCGTGGAGAGCGGTCCGACCCCGGTCACCTTCTGTGAGATCTTCCCGCCGGACGACTTCCCGCTGTACTCCTACCGCCGCCCCATGGCCCCCCGACCTGGAGATACCCCGCTCGCCGTGCACCGCGACGGCGCGACGGCGCGAAGCCCCGTCCATCCCGGTCGAGGTGGTCAACGGCCCGGGCGCGGGCGACGCGTTCGGCGGCCCACTGTGTCACGGGCTGCCGGCTGGGAGTTGGAGCGGACCATGCGGTACGCCAACGCGGCGGGTGCGCTCGTCGCCTCCCTCCTCCCTGCTCTTCCCCGATGCCCACCGAGACCGAGGTGGACGCCCTCCTGGCACGAGCAACGCCTGAAACAGAGCACGACTTGACCAACATCACCCCGAACCCGCCCGCACACCTCCGCCTGACCGTCGCCCAGCGCTGGTGCGGTTCCTGTGCGTCCAGTACAGCGAACGGGACGCCGTACGGCACCTCGTGATCGCCGGCACCTGGGGCATCTTCGACCACGGCAATGCGGCGGGTGTCGGCCAGGGGCCGGTTGTCCGTTGGCGATGCCTCACTGGTGGCATTCGCACGGACAGACGCCACCACCCGGACAGGCGTCGGGCAGGAACGTCCGGTCGACCATGCCCCGGTCCTGCAGCGCGGACAGCAGTCGCAGGAAACCCGCGGCGGAGTCCCGGTCCTTGACCCTTCCCTCACTGGCAGCCGCGCCCAGCCGTGCCCTCGCCTGCGGAATCGCGCACGCGTACTCGGCGACGTGCCAGGCCAGCCGCTCGTCCAGGTACTGGATCACCGCGTCACCGCCGTCGGCACGCCCTCCCGCGATGAGTGAGGTACGCCCCGCCTCGACCCGCTCGAAGGACCACAGCATCATGTAGTAGGCGGCGAAGTACAGGTCCGCCTGGGCCGTCGTGCTGAGATCCGGGCTCGTGCCGCTGTTGGACGAGCCGTAGTGCAGCCGCGCGACGTAGTTGCGGGCCACCGCGCTCTCCCCGGCGGTCAGTTCGTGGAGCAGGCTCCGGGCCGTCTCGAACCTGGAGCGCCGGTGCTCCGTCCGGTGCGCCTGCAGCGCTATGCCGACGGCCGCCAAGGCCAGTGCGGCGGACGAGAGACCCGCCACCGCCGACCACTGGTTCCAGTCCACGTCCCGCCCCCTCGGCCGCACCCCAGAGGGAATCCCTTCCCCGCCGCGGCAGGCCGTTCGCCACCGTTCATCAGCCGGGGCGGCGGAACGACGGGCTCAGTGGGCCGGACTCCCTCTTCGGCGACCTGCACGTCTACGGCAGCGTCTTACACCCAGGGCAAGGTGATCACCGCGGTCATCAACCTCGGCTTTCCCAAGCATTCCTGACGACACATCAGAATCTCATCCGCCCCTGGTCGACAAGGGGCAGCCGGCGCGCCGCCGCAGAGTCGGCACGCAGGGTGGTGCACAGCCAGGTCAAGCGCCCGCTGGTGCTCAGTCGCCGCCAGGGAGGGCGCCGCCCGGCTGACGATGCAGCGCACGGCTTACGACGACACGGGCCCGGCCGGTCGAGTACGGGACGCACATCTACCGGGCGTCGCGGTACGCGTTTGATTTCCAGTTGCTGGTCGGGGCGTGAGGAGGGTCTCCGACCCCAAACGCGGGGGCCATCGCGCTTGACATGGGGTGGCCCAGAGGTGGAAAGTCGTACACATACGGCGTAAATCTACGATGCAGATGAAGGGCCAAGCGCCCATGAGTGCACCGTCAACAGTCCTGGTCACCGGTGGGGCCGGCTTCATCGGTAGTCACACCTGCGTCGACCTGCTGGACCACGGCTACGAGCTGATCGTCGTCGACGACTACTCCAACAGCTCGCCGCAGGTCTTCTCCCGGGTGGAACGGATCGCCGGCCGTTTCGTCGGCACCTTCTACGAGCTGGACATCCTGGACCGGCGCGCCTTGTCATCGGTCTTCGCCCGGCACTCCGTGGACGCTGTGGTGCACCTGGCCGCCGTCAAGTCCGCGAGCAGGTCACTGAAGACGCCCGTCGAGTACTACGACACCAACGTCGGCGGCACGACCGCGCTGCTGCGCACCATGCACGAGCACGGAGTGCACCAACTGGTCTTCTCCTCCTCCGCCGCGATCTACGGCGACGCAGGCCCCGGACCGCTCGACGAGGCCACCCCCGCCCGGCCCGCCAACCCGTACACAGCATCCAAGTGGATCTGCGAGCAGATCCTCGCCGACGTCTGCCGCCGCCGTCCCGAGTACACGGTGCTGTGCCTGCGCTACTGCAACCCGGCCGGCGCCCACCCCAGCGGTCTGCTCGGCGAGGACCCGCACGGCCCACCCGACAACCTGGTGCCGTACGTGGCCCAGGTGGCGATCGGCCAACGGGAGCGGCTTCGCGTGTTCGGCACCGACTACCCCACGCGCGACGGGACGGCGGTCCGCGACTACACCCACGTGATGGACGCGGTCGAGGCACACCGTCTCGCACTCGACCACCTCGCCGACGGGCCCGGTATGCACGTGTTCAACCTGGGCACGGGCAGGGGCAGCACGGTCCTCGACGTCGTCACCGCGTTCTCCCGGGCATGCGGTGGCCCGATCCCGTTCGAGGCCGCACCACGTCGCCCGGGCGACGTGGCCGAACTCGTCCCCGACACGACCGCCGTGGCGCGCTCCTGGGGCTGGCGCGCCGCGCGGGACCTCGACGACATATGCCGGGACGCCTGGCGGTTCCAGCAGCTCAGCCTCCGTGGCTAGGCGGGCTCCGCCCGGCGACCCGAGAGGAAGAAGTGAGCCACCGAGCCAGCCACGACGAAATGCGAAAATATGTCCAATATAGTTAAAATAGTTGGCCATACGCGGTTGGCGTTGTTCGCGACCGTGGTACGTCGGCCCGGAGGCGCTTGCCGATGCCGCAGACCCACCGGTTGATGACCGCATATCTGGCCTTCGTCGTGGGTCTCACCTGCGTCTCCATGACCGTTGCCGCCGCGCACCTCCCTCTGGAGGCCCTCATGGGCCTGGGCAGCACCGCGGCCGTCCTCACCGGCGTCAGCGTCCACCGGCCCGCGCACCGGTGGCCATGGCTCGCCCTCGCCGGCGGACTGCTGGTCTTCACCGCCGGTGACACGTACTACGAGATGCAGGAACAGTACTTCCGGGCGGCGGACCCCTCCCCCGCGGACGCCTGCTTCCTCGCTGTGTACCCGCTCTTCGCCGCGGGGCTGTTCGGCCTCGTGGCGTACCGCTGGGTCCATCACGACCTGCCCAGTCTGCTGGACGCCCTGATCGTCACCGCCGGGCTGGGCCTGCCGGTCTGGATCTACCTGGTGCAGCCGGTCGCCTCGCTGGACGGGCTCAGTTGGCAGCAGCGCGCGATCAGCATCGCCTACCCGCTGGGCGACCTCGTGCTGCTGGGCTTGGTGGCACGGCTGCTCGCGGCCGACCCGCGGTCCGGCCACCACCGCACCGTTCAACTGCTCGGCCTGGGTACCGTCACGCTACTGGGCTTCGACATCGCCTTCGGGGTTCTGCAGCTCAACGAGGGCCGGGCGCCCGACACACTGCTGGACGCCGGCGGGATCGTCTTCTACACGACCTGGGGGCTGGCCGCGCTCCACCCCTCCATGGCCCGGCTGACCGAGCCTGAGCCCCGCCCTGAGTCCCTGCGCCCGCAGTGGCGCAGGCTCGTACTGCTCACCATGGCCACGCTGATCGCGCCCTGCATCCTGATCATCGAGGAGCGGACGGGCAGCGTGCGCGACGCGACCGTCCTGGCCACCTTTTCCACCGCACTGTTCCTCCTGGTCATCCTCCGGCTCGCGGGCATGGTGGTCGCCCACCGCAAGGCCATGGCACGCGAGCAGGCGCTGCGCGTGGCCACCGCATCCCTCGTAGCGGCCATGACGCCGGCTGAGATCGGGCGGGCCTGCGGCACGACGGTCACCGCTCTGATGGGGCCGGACGTACCACACCGGAGCCTGCTCGTGCCGACCGGTGAGGCCCACTACTTCCTCGGTCTTCTCGCGGATGCCGCCTCTCCCACGAATCAGCAGAACGATCCACAGGGCGGTTCCCTCCTGGTGCCCGCCGACCGTCTCGGTGCGGACATCGCCCCCAGGCTCGGCAAGCTGCCGAGCGCTCTGGTGTGCCCGGTCGGCCAACTCGACCGCAGGGCCTGCGACGACCTCCCCGGTGTGCTGGTGTCCGCCGGACCGGAGCGCCGCCTCTCCGACGTGCGCGGCTCGGTGGAGATCCTCGCCTCACATGCGGGCCTGGCGGCGGACCGTATCGCGCTGCGTCGGGAGATCGTGCGGAAGGAGAGCGAGGCATACTTCCGCACCCTGGTCCGCAGCGCCTCGGACGTCATCCTGATCATCAACGACGACACGACCGTGCGCTACGCCAGCCCCTCCGCTGAAGCCATCTTCGGCAGCGTCCCGCTGGCCGGTAGCGCGCTGCGTGAGCTGGTGGATCCCCGGGACTACGGGCGGATGGGCAGCACCCTGGCGACGCTGGACGGCGACGCACGGAAGGAGAACCACGACCACTGGCGGGTTCTGCGCGGGGGCGGCCGCATCGAGGTGGAGGTACGCTGCCGCGACCTGCGACAGGACGAGACCGTGGGCGGCCTGGTGGTCACTCTGCGGGACGTGACGGAACAGCGCCAGCTGGAACAAGAGCTCACCCAACGGGCCTTCCACGACTCGATCACCGGCCTTCCTAACCGGACCCTGCTGCTGGAGCGGACGGGCCGAGCCCTGCTGCGCGGACGACGCGAATCGGCACTGACCTGCCTCCTCTTCATCGACCTGGACGACTTCAAGATCGTCAACGACACTCTGGGGCACCCGGCAGGCGACCGGCTCCTCAAAGCGGTGGGCGAGCGCCTGGAAGAGACGCTGCGCCGCACCGACACGGCGGCCCGGCTCGGCGGCGACGAGTTCGCGGTACTGATGGAGGACGCCAAGCTGCCGCTGGACGCCGACCTGCTGGCCGCACAGGTGATCCAGACCCTGAGCCGGCCCTTCCAACTGTCCGGCGACAAGGTGAGCGTCTCCGCCAGCGTGGGCGTGGCCACCGCGCTCGACACCACGGACGCCATGGAACTGCTCGCCCTCGCCGACCTGGCCCTGTACGCGGCCAAGGCCGCGGGCAAACGCCAGTGGCGCCGCTATCAGCCCCAGCTGCGGACACGCATGACGGAGCGCCAAGATCTGCGGGAGCGGCTGGACGACGCGCTCGCTCGGGACGAGTTCGCACTGCTGTACCAGCCCGTAGTGGACTTTGTCGCGGGCCACGTCGTCGGCTTCGAGGCGCTGGCCCGCTGGCCGCACCACCTGCACGGGTCGGTACCGCCCGGCCAGTTCATCCCCGTCGCCGAGGAGACCGGCCGCATCACGCCGCTGGGTGCCTGGGTGCTGCACAGTGCCACCGCCGACATGGCCCGGCTGCAGAACCAGGTCCGGCCGTCGGCGCCGCCGTACGTCAGCGTGAACGTCTCCGGCCGTCAGTGGCAGGACGAGGGCTTCATCGACGAGGTGTCCCGGGCTCTGGGCACCCCGGGCCTGTTCCCGGGCTCATTGCAACTGGAGCTCACCGAGTCGGTGCTCATGCGACGGGACGAGCAGATCGACGGCCTCATCCGAGAGCTCAAGGGCCTCGGCGTGCGCATCGCCGTGGACGACTTCGGCACCGGTTTCTCCTCACTGCGCTATCTGCGCGACTTCCCCCTAGACGTACTCAAGATCGACAAGTCGTTCATCGACGACATTCCGCACGACGCCCGGCAGGTCAAACTCGTCGAGGGGATCATCCGCCTCGCCGCCACGCTCGAAGTGCAGGTGATCGCCGAGGGCATCGAGGTGCCGGAGCAGCGCGACCTGCTGACCGCGATGGGCTGCCGGTACGGGCAGGGATTTCTGTTCGCGCCGCCGATAACGTTGGACGAGGGGGCGGCCGTGCTGCGCGGCCGGGAAACGGGAGGAGTCCCGTGAGCCGCCCGGACAGGGCCCGACGCAGTCGGTTCCTCACCCGCGCCGATCTCACGCTGCGGGGCCACGAGGCTTCGTGAACGGTGCCGGTGACAGGGCGAACGCCGTCTCCACCAGAGCAGCGTGGCTGAACACCGTCGGCGCGTTGCCCAGTTGACGGCCCTCGTCCGGGTCCCACTGCTCGGCGAGCAGACCGACGTCGTTGCGGACGGCGAGGAGGCGTTCGAAGGCCGCGCGGGCCTGCTGGGGGTGCCCGGTCGCGGCGAGGCATTGGGCGTACCAGAGGGAGCACGACACGAACGCGCCCTCGGGACCGGGGATACCGTCCAGCCCGTGCGCGGCGCCGCCGTCGGAGGCGTACCGCCGCACGAATCCCCCGTGTGCCAGCTGCCGCATGGCGCGTACGGTGCCTCGCACCCGCTCGTCCGTGGCGGGCAGGAAGCCGAGCCGGGGGATGAGCAGCGCCGAGGCGTCCAGGGCCGATGAGCCGTAGGACTGCACGAACGACCCCTGCCGCGCGTCCCATCCCTTGCGGCAGACATCACGATGAGCCTCGTCGCGCATGGCCCGCCACACGCCCGAGGATCCGTTTCTGCCGAGCAGCGCCCCCATGCGCAGAGCACGGTCGGCAGCCACCCAGACCATCACCTTGGAGTGCACGAACTGCCTCTGCCTACCCCGCACCTGCCACAACCCCTGGTCCGGCCGGCGCCAGTGCCGCACGAGGTAGCCCATGAGGACTTCGACCAGGTCCCACACATGAGCCGGCATGAGGATCCCGGCCCGGAGCGACAGCCAGAGCGTGTCCATGACCTCGCCGTACACGTCCAGCTGGAACTGGCTCGTCGCGGAGTTCCCGAACCGGACCGGTTGGGATCCCTCGTAGCCGGTCAGCCACGGCGCCTCGGTCTCCGTCAGCAGCCGTTGCCCCTCGACGCCGTACACCGTCTGCAGATGGTCGGGGTCACCCGCGATCGCCCGCACCAGCCAGTCCAGCCAGGCCGTGGCCTCCTCCCGGTAACCGCTGCGCAGCAGGCACGACAGGGTCAGGGTGGAGTCGCGCAGCCAGCAGTACCGGTAGTCCCAGTTGCGCTCGCCGCCCACGCGTCCGGGCAGCGAGGTGGTCGGTGCCGCGATGATGCCGCCCGTGGGGGCGTAGGTGAGCGCCTTGAGGGTGATCAGTGAACGCACCACCGCGTCCCGCCACGGGCCCTCGTAGCGGCACTGGGCGCTCCAGCGCCGCCAGAAGTCACTGGTTTCCTTCAGCGTCGTCTCCGCCGGAACGGACAGCGGTGGCGGCGGCTCGGTCAGGTGCGACGGCGACCAGACGAGCGTCAGGGCCAGCCTCCGGCCTGCCGTGACCACGAAGTCGTGCTCCGTGTCGCCCTCGTGGTCGGGCACGTTCAGCGGCCCGTCGGCGTGCAACCAGACGGCGTCCGGCCCCGCGACCGCGAAGGTGCCGGATTCGGCGACCCGAACCCACGGCCGGACGCGGCCCTGGTGGAACCGCAGGCGCAGGTCGCTGCGCATGGGTACCGAACCCCACATGCCCTCCACGATGCGGACCACGCACGGCAACTGCGTACGCGGCGGCATGAAGTCGATGATCCGCACAGCGCCGGTTGCGCTCCGCCACTCCGACTCCAGGATCAGCGTGTCCCCGCGGTACCTCCGACGGGTACAAGCGCCTCCGGTAACGGGAGCCACCCGCCAGAATCCGTTGTCCTGCGTGCCCACGAGCGCGGCGAAACACGCCGGCGAGTCGAACCGGGGCAGGCACAGCCAGTCGATCGACCCGTCCCTGCCGACCATGGCGGCGGTCTCCAGGTCGCTGATCAGGGCGTAGTCCTCGATGGGTGAGTTCATGACGGGAGCCGCTCATAGTCGTTCGGTTCTTGGCAGGCCCGCGGCAGCAACGGCTCCCACCAGGAGCGATGTGTCCGGTACCAGTCGAAAGTCTCCGCGAGCCCGGCGACCAGGTCTTTGCGTGGTGCGAACGCGAGCTCCGTCTGGATCTTCGTGGTGTCGACCGAGTATCGGCGGTCCCCGTTGCTCCGCCGGTGCTCGACGAATCTGATCATCCCCCGGTCCGCGCCGCACACCTGCAGCAGCAGGCCTGCCAACTCCCGCTGAGAGAGTTCGTCGCCGGCGCCGATGTTGTAGACCTCGCCCGGGCGGCCTCCCGTACGCACGAGTTCGATGCCGTGTACGTGGTCGTCGATGTGGATCCAGTCGCGGACGTCCAGCCCGTTGCCGTGCAGCGGCACCGGCCTGTCCGTCAGCAGATGGGTGATGATCCGCGGGATGACCTGCTCGGGGAACTGGTGGTGCCCGTAGTTGTTCGAGCACCGGGCCACCCGTACGTCGAGGCCGTGGGTGCGGTGGTACGCCAGCGCGAGCAGGTCGGACGCCGCTTTGGAGGCGGAGTAGGGCGAGTTGGGCCGCAGCGGGTCGGTCTCCGGCCAGGAGCCCGCGCGTATGGAGCCGTAGACCTCGACGGAGGAGATGTGGATGAACGTGTGCAGTCCGTGGCGCAGGGCCGCGTCGAGCAGGGTCTGCGTACCCAGGACGTTCGTCCGGATGAACCCCTCGCTGCCCAGGCGGGACCGGTCGACGGGTGAATCCGCGGCGAAGTGCACCACCTGGTCGTGCACGGCGACCAACGCGTCGACGACGTCCGGGTCACAAATGTCCCCGCGGACGAAGGAGAAGCCCGGCGCGTGGCGGACGTCGTCCAGGTTGGCGAGGTTGCCGGCGCGGGTGAGCTTGTCGAGCACGGTCACCGCGACGCCCGGCGGGCCGCACGGCCCCAGCAGCGTGCGTGCGTAGTGCGAGCCGACGAAACCGGCTCCGCCGGTGACCAGGATGCGGGTCGGGGTCATGACCGGAGCCGCACTGTGGCGTGGGGTTGTCGCGGGCCTGAGATCAGGGTCCCCTTTCGCATCACGATCACCACCAGGGAGGGTCAATGTAGTATATTTACAACGTATACGTACATAATCCCCCCAGGGGCGTTCCGCGTCAACCGAACCCCGACACCTCTCGCCTTGACTTTGCGACGAGATCGGATGAAAGTGTACGTGTACACCGTATCCTTCTCATAGAGACGGATTGCGACATGTATGTGTCTTCGAGTCGCCGCCCAACCGCTGCCGCTCCCCACCGGCTGCGTCGCGCAACCGACTGGCCGGCCCGCCTGTCGCCGCACCGGGCATGCGACCTCTCTCCTCGGGACGTCGGCGGCCAGGTCCGCCGTTTCTCCGACATGATCGTGCCGACGGCGATCATCTGCCGCGGCATCGTACGCAGGCGCTGGTCCCTGCCGTACCGCTACCGGGTCCACGCATCCGTCCCGCGATCAGCCGGCCGGCGTCGCACACGCGACTCGGGGACTCCCCTCTCGGGCGACACCCCCGACCCAGCCGCCGTCCGGCGGCATACACCGGAAGGCGGCGCCCCGTGATGACGTTCGCACCCATCCGCCCCGAGGTCGACCTGGAACTGATCTTCCCGGCACTCAACGAGGAACGCCGTCTCCCGTCCACCATCGAGGTCACGGTCGACCATCTCTCCGACCGGCCCTGGACCTCCGCCATCGTGGTCGTGGACAACGACAGCGCCGACGGCACGCATGACGTCGTAGAGCGTTTCGCCCGCGCGCCCGTCCCCGTGTACGCCATCGGC
Source organism: Streptomyces sp. NPDC019531 (assembly GCF_044903305.1). NCBI lineage: Bacteria > Bacillati > Actinomycetota > Actinomycetes > Kitasatosporales > Streptomycetaceae > Streptomyces > Streptomyces sp. NPDC019531. The sequence goes on from NZ_JBJDQL010000006.1 coordinate 313,781, forward strand.
TGCAGCGATCATGGCAAGGGCGCCGCCGTCCGCCGGGGCATCTGCACCTCCTCGGCCCGATACGTGGGGTTCGCCGACGCCGACAGCGCCACCCCCATCGAGACGCTCGACGCCGTCATGGCACTGCTCGAGGAAGGTCACGCGGCGGTCATAGCTTCCCGACGGGCTCCGGGCGCACGCTACGAGATCGAGCAGTCCGCACTGCGCCGCTGCGGCGGCTGGGTCTTCAGGCGACTGGCCCGCATGTCCCTCCCCGACATCGCCGACACGCAGTGCGGCTTCAAGTTCTTCGACGGGCCCCTCATCCGCCAGGTCGTCGGTGACTGCCATATCGACGGGTTCGCCTTCGACGTGGAAATCCTCGCCCGCCTCGCGCGCTGTGGACACCGAGTGACAGAGGTACCGGTCGCCTGGTGCGACGTGCCGGGATCGACCTTCTCGGCTCGCCGGGACGGTCTGCGTTCGATGGCCGACCTGATCAGAATCTCGATAGCGCGGTGACCGCCATGACTGCACTGAACGAGCTTGCCCGAGCAGACATACTCTTCCTCAACTGGCGCGATCCCTCCCACCCGCAGGCCGGCGGCGCCGAGGCGTTCTGCTGGGAAACCGCCCGCCGTTTCAGCGAAGCGGGCGCCCGTGTCACGGTGTTCACCGCGCGCCACCCGGGGTCCTCTCCTTACTCCGTGTCCGACGGCATACGGATTCTGCGCGACGGCGGCACCTACGGCGTCTACGCGGCAGCGGCGCGGCATCTGCTGCGCCATCGGCACGCCTACGACGCCGTCATCGACTGCCAGAACGGCATCCCGTTCTTCTCTCCGCTGTTCACGCCGCACTGGACCGCCGACCTGTGCGTCGTGCACCACGTCCACCAAAGCCAGTTCGACATGCTTCTGCCCCGGCCACTGAACATCGTCGGCCGGCTCCTGGAGAAGCAGGTCAGCCGTCGCGTCTACCACGGTCGGCCGGTCGTCGCGGTGTCTCCCTCCACCCTGGAGGGGATCCGGCGTGAACTCGGCTTCCGCAACCCGGTCTACGTCGTCCCCAACGGGAGCTCGCTCGCTGGTGCGCCCCACGGATCAGGCGGGCCCGTCGGCGTTTCGCGCAGCCGGACGCCGACCATCGCCGTCGTCAGCAGACTCGTGCCGCAAAAGCGCCTGGACCTGCTGGTCCACGCCATGCCAGCGCTGATGCACAAGATGCCCGGCGTACGGCTCGACATTGCTGGAGACGGTGGTGAACTGCCCCGCCTGCGCGACCTCGCGACGCGAATCGGTGTCTCGGACGCCGTCGCTTTCCACGGCCGGGTGACCGACGAGCGCAAGTGGGAGATGCTCGCACGGGCATGGCTCACTGTCGTCCCGTCCGTCGCCGAGGGTTGGGGTCTCACCGTCATCGAGGCCGATGCCGTCGGGACTCCCGCTGTCGTCTTCGACGTGCCGGGATTGCGCGATGCGGTCCGGCCCGGCCGCACCGGATGGCTTCTGCCGCCCGAATCCGACCTGGCCGGCGGCATCGCCGACGCGTTGGCAGAGCTCACCGATGCCGCCACGCGGGAGCAGATGGCGGGCCGATGCCGGTCCTGGGCCGCAACGTTCTCCTGGGACGACACCTCGGAGCGACTGGCCGCAGTGGTCCTGGAGGAGATGTCGCGGACCCGGCGGCATCGGCGCTCGCGCCGCCGGCCGAGCGATCTCTGCGTCATCGGCAGCTTCCGGGTGACCGACGGCAACGCGATGGAGCAGCTCCTGCAGCAGGCCCTGCGGCTGACCGACGGCTGGAACCGGTACGGCGACACATTCCGGGTGCTCCTGCACGGCTGCGACGAGGTTCGCGCCGCAACGGCCCTGCGCCGCCTGGGCGTCCGGCCCAGCGAGCTCACCCTGGCGAGCCGCCAGGACGTCCTGGTGGGGACGGCCGGGACCACCGCCACGGAACCGGCGACCGGCGAACCCGTGCCCGAACGGATCGACGGAACCGGCCCGTCCCCCGCCCGCCTCGGCAGCGCCCACAGCGAAAGCGACCGCACCACACCATGACCTCCATACGCATCTCCGCCCCCCACACGGCCGCACGGCCGGACGATGTCACGGCCGTGCAGGGCGCCCGCTGGATCACCGCCGCGTGGCTGACCATCGGAGCACTCAACTACGGTTACGCACTGCTGCTGACGCGGTTGCTGGACGTGGACGATTTCGCGACCTTCGCCGCAGGACAGGGACTGGTGCTGTGCGCGGCCACCATCGCTCTCGTCGCCATCCCCTGGGTGCTGGCCCAGGCCCTGGCACGCGCGCGTTCGCAGTCCGAGCGCGGCGACGCCGTGAGGTTCACCGTGGTGATCGCGGTGACCGGCGGCGTTCTGGCCGGCGGCACGGTCGCCCTGGTGGCCACGCAGTTCGCCGGTGCGGCCACTGTCGCCGCGCTCGGCGTAGTCACTCTGCTCATCTACATCACGCGGGTCAGCGGCGGCTGGCTGCAGGGCACCGAGCGGATGCGGACCCTGGCCGGCGCCCTCACCGGTGAGGCGGCGCTGAAGGTATTCGTCGGCCTGTTCCTCGTCTCGGTGCTCGGGCTCGGCGCCACCGGCGCCCTGACAGCGTTCGGGATCGCGGCGGTCCCCCTCCTGATCTGGTGGCCCTATCGGATGACTCGCGGAGGCGGGCGGTGGGCTCAGGCACGAGCGAACCGCGACCTGTGGCGCCGTGCTCTCGAACTGGGCAGCGTGCAGAGCCTGGTGGCGCTGATGGCCACCGTCGACCTGGTCCTGGTCACCCTGCTTCCGGCGGGCGCAGCGGCCACCGCGAGCTATCAGGCGAGCGTGATGATGGGCCGGGCGCCACTCTTCCTGGCCAGCGCCATCTCGGTGGCCTTTTTCCCCGCGCTGTCCCGTCGCCGCATGGGAACACCGCTGGCCGCGAGCGCCATGCGGATGTACCTCATCGTCGCCCTCCCGCTCACGGCCGTCTACGCGACCACACCACCCGATGTACTCGACGTGATCTTCCCGGCGAACTACGGCATGCTGAGCAGGCTAGTGATGTTCACCGGGGTGTCGGGGTTCGCCATCGGCGGTATCAACCTCGTCTCGACCTTCTTCCAGGCGGTCAACGACCAGTCCTGCCAGCCCCGTCAGGCCGTCGGAGTGCTGCTCTTCCTCGGGGGCCTGCTGCTCGGCTGGCGGGCCGGAGGAGTACTCGGACTGGCGATCGGCGGCTGCGGCGGCGCCCTGGCGGCGTTGCTGCTGCTGGTGCATCTGCTGGTGCGCAGGCAGGGGTTCCACGTCTTCGCCCAACTGCCGCTGGTCGAGCCGCTCGTCGTTACCTGCGTGCTCGTGGCAGTGCGTCCGGTTCCCGTGGTGTGGCTGATCGCCGCGACGGCCACCGGGATCGTGGCGACCGTACGTTTCCTGCGCCACCGGGCGACCGCCACCGCACGCGGATGGTCGGAAGGTTCAGGACCCGGTCAGGACACACCGGCGGAGTCCGCACGAGCGGACCGTGAGAGCACGGGTGCCGACCGTGATCCCGGCGAGGACGGCCCACGCCACGGTGACGTGCGTCCGCGTGGGGACACCGCTCCCGCCCCCGCCCGGCTTCTCCTCGACGCCGTATGGCGCCATGATGTCCGGCCCGCGGGGAACGACGAACTGCGCCGCGCGCTGGCGGCCGCCCGTGACAGCAACACGGAAGCCCTGCTCGCCCGAGCCTATCCACAGCAACTGGCCGAGACCGTGGCCGAGGTGGAGAAACGCGAAGCGTCCTTCCGCAGCAACGTGTGCGAGGCGACGGAGCGACTGCTGGCCGCGGGAATCCCGAGTGTCCTGATCAAGGCGGACGGGCCGGGCGAGCACGTGGGCGGCGACTTCGATCTGGTCGTCCCCGACGGCCGGTGGGCAGCGGCGGCCAAGACCCTGTCCGGCTGGTGCGTGCGCCGCGAGCGGTACTGGCTGGAGCGTTCCACGAAGGTGCTGCTGTGGCCGCCGAGCGGGCCGGCCGCTCACCTGCACGCGTCCGTGTCGTGGTTCGGCGTCCCGGTGATGCCCAACACCCCACTGTTCGCCCGCGCGCTGGCCGCGGACGACCGGCCCTGGCTGGAGCCCCACCCCGCCGACCGGCTGCGCATCTGGCTGGCCCACGCACTCTTCCAGAACCTGTCCTTCGAGCTGTCGGAGCTCCTTGCCATCAGACCGCTCCTGCAGCCGGACGTGATGGCCGAGGCCCGGCGGGAGTCGGCCCGGGAAGGCTGGGGCACCGCCCACAGCCAGGCCCTCGCCACCGCCATTGAGGCCGTCGGAAGGCTCGACCAGGGTGAGTCCGTCACCCTGCCCATGCCTCTTCCGGCCAAGGTCTCGCTTCACGTGGCGGTGGAACACACCCCCCGTCTACTGCGCGAGGGACGCATCGAAGGCGCCGTACGAGAGGCCGCTCTCAGGGTCCCGCTGTGCGTCGCCAAGAGCCGAAAGGCGGGTACCTCATGACCAGCCCACAGCACTCCTCACCCGTCCCGCACCGCCGTCCCGCACCGGGCATCCGCGCCACGCTGCGCAGGCGCCTGCGAACCTCGGACCGGCTGCTGGTGGCGGTGTCCGGCCCCGACGATTCCGGCAAGACCACTCTGGTGGGTCACGTCGTGGCGGCGCTGCGGCAGCGGGGCTGCACGGTCACGAGGACCTACTGCTACGGCTGCGTGATGTGCCGCCGGTTCCCGGGCCGTCCCCGGTCCGGACGCCCAACGGGCTCGCCGTCACAGCCGGGAACCTGGTTCGACGCCCTCCATGCCCGCGTCGACGCGTCCGAGACCGCCCTGCGGCTGGCCACCGCGTGGGTGCGGGCCGCCGTGCGCGGCCGGGCACTGGGCCGCCCGGGCGTGATCCTCACCGACCGGGGACCACTCGACTCCCTGGCGAAGTTCGACCCCCCGGCGGGCTCCCGGACCGCCGCGCTCTTCCGCCGCCTGGCCGGCGCGTACGACCTGACGCTGCTCCTCGAGAGTCCTGTCGGCGTGCCGGCCGGCGAAGCCGCGGACGACAGGAGGGACCCGGGACGGCACTGGCAGGAACGCTACCGCCGCTGGGCGCGCTCCTCGGCGGACGCGGTCGGCCTCGACGCGCGCGCCACCACGCCGGCTCTAGCCGCGGACGCCGCCATCCGGCTCATGTCGGCTCGCGGGGGCGTGTTGGGTGAGGAGCAGCCCCGCGCCGACGGCTCCGACGGGCGTGAAACGCCCTCGCGCGGGCGGGTGGTCATCTCGGCCTTCGACAACACCCAGAACACCGACTACCACGGCGGCGGATCGGCCGTGGTGGATCATGTGGCCCGACGTCTGGCTCAGGAGTTCGACGTCACCGTCGTCACCGCGGCGCGACATGGCGGAACACAGGTGCGCGACGGTCTGCGATACCACTTCGTGCCCGTCTCCTGGGCCGGTCCGCGGGCCGCCCAGCTGCTTTTCCAGGCGGCGCTTCCCCTTGTCGCCCGGAGGATCCCGCACGACGTGTGGCTGGAGAACTTCACTCCCCCGTTCACGATGGGTCTGCTGCCCCTCTTCGCCAGAAAACCCGTCGTCGGGATCAACCAGTGCCGATGCAGCGAGGCCACTTGGCGGAAGTACCACATCCCCGCCTTCCCCATCGAACACCTTGCCCTGCGCCGCTACCGGGACCTGGTGGTCCTCAACCAGGCGGACGCCGCCGACGCCCGGCGCCACAGTCCGAAGGCGGCGGTGCACCTGATCGAGAACGGTGTCGACAGGCAGCACGTCGAAGAGACCGAGTTCGGCGGGGGCGGGCACATCCTCTTCCTGGGCCGGGTCGATGTGAAGCTCAAGGGCCTGGACCTGCTGCTGGCGGCGTACGAAGCGGCTGCCCCGGTCCTGCCGCTGTACATCGCCGGACACGGCACGCCGACCGAGGAGCGCAGAGTGGAGTCGCTGCTCGCCCGAACGAGTGGGAACGTCCACTGGCTCGGCTACGCCGACTCGGAACGCAAAGAGCAACTGCTCAGGGAAAGCGCCTTCATGGTCATGCCCTCGCGCAGTGAGGCGTTCGGCCTCGTCTCACTCGAGAGCATGGCCCACGGCAAACCGGTGATCCACTTCGCCCTGCCGTCCACGGGCTGGATGGAGGGCAAGGGAAACGTCGGCGTGCCCCCCTTCGACGCCGACCGGATGGCCAAGGAGATCGGCCGACTCGCCGCGGATGCGGACCTCCGCCGTGCGCTGGGCCGTCAGGCGTATCTGGCCGCGCAGCACTACACCTGGGAGGCGATGACCGACCGGTACCTGACCATGGTGCGGAACGTGCTCGTGTCCACTGCCACGACCCTGGAGTTCCCACCGCGGGAGGTGATCGTCAGTGGCTCCTGACCTCCTCACCACCGTGGTGCAGGGCAACGTCCCCCTGGTGGTTCTATCGCCCCACCTCGACGACGCGGTGCTGTCCTGCGGAGCGCTGATGGCGCATGCCCGGCAGCATGTGCCCGTCACCGTCGTCACGCTGTTCACGACCGGGGCCCCGCCGCCGTACACCCTGTCCGCTCGCCGATTCCTGCGCATGGCCGGGATGCGTGACGCCGAGGAGTTGTACGCCGCTCGCCGCGCCGAGGACCGGGAGGTGCTCACGTCCATGGGCGTCACCTGGCGGCACGCGGGCCTCACGGAGGGACTCTTCCGCCGCAAGACCCTTCTCAGGACGGGAGATACCCGCCGACCGAGCCGGCTGCTGCCCGAGCGCGACCACGTCTATCCCACCTACCGCGGACACCTGGCCGCTGGCCGCATCTCCCCCCACGACAGCGACCTGTTGCGCACCCTCACCCATACCGTCAGGGCGCTCGCCGTCCCGGACCCGTCGGGCGGGGCCGGGCCGCTGCTGCTGGCGCCGCTCGCCATCGGCGGGCATGCCGACCATCTGCTGGTCAGGACGGCGGCCGAAATGAGCCGACGCCGCGTCGTCTACTACGGCGACTTCCCCTACAGCCGTCACCATGCCCTGGACGCCGACTTCGTACGGCACAACGACCTCCGCAGACGAGTCACCTGGACCCGGGGACTCGGCGCCAAGTCCGCCTCGATCCTCGGCTACCGCACGCAGACCCGGTCCATGTTTCCCGGCGGACACGTCCCGCTCGCCCCCGAGCTCTACCTCTTCCGCGAGGACTCCTCATGACCACTGTCGAAGCAAGACGTGTGCAAAAGCCCACGCCGCGACAGACGCGCCGTGGGGTGCCGACGAGTGTCCTGGCAGCAGGCGTCTTCCTGCTGACCGCGGGGCTGCGCTTGGTGAACGTGGGCCGTTCCGCGGACTTCTTCGTGGACGAGCTGATCTACCGGCAGCTCGGCGTCAGCGCCGCGCAGGGCGGATTCCCCCACACATCCGAGGGCCTGTTCTTCCTGCATCCCCCTGGCTACTTCTACGTGGAGGCGGGCTGGGGCAAGCTCGTCGGCATCAGCCCCGACGTCGTCACCGGCCTGTACCAGGCCCGGATGGTGAACATCTTCCTCGGAGCCATCACGGCGGTCCTGGTGCTGCTGCTGGTCAGCAAGGCCGGATCCCGCACCGCCGGTGTCGTGGCCGCCCTCCTGTTCGCCCTTGACCCGTACATCATCCGGCAGAACGACCGGGTGATGCTGGACACCCAGACCGTGATGTTCGTGCTGGCCGGATATCTGGTGCTACTGCCCCTCGCCCGCGAACCCCTGCCCGACCGGGTCCGCCTCAGGGCCGTGGCGGCCGGTCTGCTCTTCGGGCTGGCGCTGCTGACGAAGGACCACTCGGCGCTCATCAGCGTGGTGCCGTTGATCCTCGCGCTGATCCTCCGCTGGGGACCTCCCAGACGGCTGCTGCTCACCACGCTCGGAGCCGCCATCGTGCCGTACGGGCTGTATGTGGCACTCGTGGGCCTCTACGGCCACTTCAACCCGTTCTGGTACAACAAGAGCCACGGTGCCGCCCGCCTGATCGGGCTCGTCCAGGAGTCCGGGTTCCATGCCGCCGGGACCCCGTCGCTGACCAGTCGGCTCATCGACCAGGTGACGACCTTCGCCTCCACCTACGCGCTCCTGGTGCTCGGCCCTGTCGCTCTGGTGATCCTGCTGCGCCGCAAGGACCCCGTGCTCAGGATGCTGGCCCTGTTCCACCTGTGCGCCGGACTCACCCTGGCCTTTGCCCTCGCCCACGGGACGCTGGAGGAACAGGCGCTCTATCTGCTCATCGTGCCCACCGTGGTGGTGCAGGGCGCGGCGCTCGCCGTGGGGATCGAGCACTTCCGGCAGCGGGACGGCCGCCGGGTGCTGCGCAGCGTCCTGCTCGTGGCCCTCGTCGGCTTCCTCACCGCGACCGTCACCTTCTCGGGCGTCTCGTACGCCAAGGTGCACACCGGGCGCGACGACGGGTACGCACGGTTGCGCGGCTACATGGACAAGCATGTGCCCTTGGGCAGCGCCGTCATCGCGGCGGACGGCGGGGCCAGCGGCGGTATCTCGTCGTGGGCGCTGAGAGACAGGTACGTCATGGGCGACTGGGTCACGCCCGAGGCCCGGACCCGGGCGCACGCCCGTTATCTGGTCGTCCCCTGGAAAGTGATCGACCAGGGGTACGGCACGATGGACGCCCGCACCGCCCGGCTCCTCGCGGCCGAAGGTCACCTGGTGTTCGCCTTCCACGGGCGCTCCTACGGCACACTCGCGCTGTACAAGCTACCGCTGCCCGACGAGGCGTACCTCCGAGTCCGGGCAACGGCCCACGGCCTGCGGACGGGGGCCGACCATGGTCCGTGACCGCCGCCCTCCTCGTGTTCTGCTCCTCACCAGCGGCCCGGTCGACGGGGGGCGTGGAGGTGACACCGATCTCGCCATGGCACTCGCCCAGGGCATTCCACAGGTGCAGTACCTCTGGTTCCGCAGGTGGCCCGGGCTCGACGAGACGGTGAGGGGCCTGCCGGGGCGGCCCGTTCCCCTCCTGTCCCGCGATGGTGTCCCACGTCTGCCCGTGCGGGTCCAGGCGGCGGTCGCCGGGTGCGTGCTCACCCGAGGGTGCGACCTCGTGCACGCCGTGATGACCATCGGCAACAGCTTCCCCCCCTTCTCCCGACTCTGGCCGAGACTTGTCGGCGACACACCGGTCCTGCACACCGTCCCCGGCGTCATGAACCCCGCGTTTCTCGCGCGGTCACGCCCGCTGGGGCCCACCGTGGCGCTCTCCGAGGCCACCGCCGCGCAGATGCGCGCCGCGGGCTTCGGGGAGGTCCGGGTCATCCGGCCCGTCGTCCGGCTGGACGAGTGGCCCCTGCGGCCCCGGCCGGCCTCGGACAAGCCGACCGTGCTGGTCACAGGTCATCACGACCCGGGGGGCGGTGCCGAAGAAGCGATCGCCTCGGCCGCGGTCGCCGCTCGGGCAGGAGCCCGCTTCCGGCTGGTCCTCGCGCTGCGCGACCGGCCGGGACAGGACACCCGCGCGCTGGAGGAGAACCTGCGTGTCCGAGCCGCCCGCCAGGGCCTGCCCGAGACCGAAGTGCTCGGACCCGTCTGCGACATGCACGATCTCCTGGCATCCGCGGACGTCCTCCTCTACGTACCCCGGGCGCTCGGCGGCAAGGCGGACGTTCCGCTCACCGTGCTCCAGGCTCTCGCCACGGGGCGCCCCGTCGTGCTGAGCGAACAGCCGCAGTTCGAGTCCCTGCGCGGCACCGTGCTGCGGGCCGCCCCGGGCGACTGCGACCGGACCGGTCGTCTGCTGTGGCAGTTGCTGGACCGGCCCGGATGGTGGCAGAACCTGGCACAGCGGGGCCGCGCGACGGTCGAGGAGCGTTTCGGTGTGGCGCAGTTCGCAGCGCAGTACTCGCGCCTGTACGAGGAGTTGCTGTCATGACGTACCGAAGCCGGTCCGGCAGCGCGATCAGGCGCTCGCACTTCAGCCGGTGGGTCGTCTACGCGGTGGTCGCCGCCGTCATCGCCGCGGTGGTCTCCTTCATCCGTCTCGGCGGCGGCCCCGGCGATCACCACGAGCGGTACTTCTTCGGCACCCTGCAGACAAGCCAGCACACCGCCCGGGCGGACAAGGCACGCGGCATACGTGTGGCCCATCTGACGGTGTACTGGGGCCGGTTCGAACCGGCCCCCGGGCAGGTGGACCAGCGCTATGTCGCGGCACTCAAGCGGAAGCTGCGGATGTTCCGGGACGCGGGCCTGCACGTGGAGGCGGGCGTGGGCCTCAACAGCCCGCCGTCCTGGCTCCTCGGCAGGTATCCGGAGAACGCCTTCACCGACCAGGGCGGCGCGCGCTTCACCTCGAGCCCGAACCTGGTGTTCAGCCAGGAGATCCGCAACGAGGCGGAAGGCTATCTGCGCCGACTGGATCAGGAGATCGGTCTGGGCAACTTCTGGGCGGTACGCATCGGCGTGAACGGCACCGGAGAGTTCACCTACCCGCCACCGGACCCGAGCACGCGGGGCACCATGTCGTACTGGGCCTTCGACCGGCACGCGCAGGCGAGTGGGGCGGATCCCGGCCGGCCCGCGACCGTGCCACCGAACCCCTATCCGGGCTGGCGGCCGGGGCAACTCACCTACCACGGGGCCCCCTTCAGCACGCGCCAGGTGTCCCGGTGGTACGACTGGTACCTCGCCGCGCTCGCCGACGCGGTGAACTGGCAGACCAGGCAGTACGAGGCCCTGGGCTACCACGGACTTCTGCTGGTGCTCATCCCCGGGGGCGGGTCCTATCCGAGCGATCTGTCCGCGGCCGTCCGCGATCACCTCGGCGAGACGGCCGGCGCGGGGCTCATCAGCCGCGGCGCCGCTTTCTTCCGCACCATCGGGCTGATCGAGCACCGGCGCACCGTACAACTGGTCTCCACCGCGCTGGTGGACGGTTCGGGCACGCCCAGGAACAACACCTGCCGGTCCGCGGACAGCACCGTCACCCCGGACGCTCTCGCCCCGGGCCCCGAGGCCCAGGTGCGAGCGTGGTCGTCGGTGCGGTGGATCTCCCGGATCGCCGCACACGAGGGCTTCCCCATCAGTGGGGAGAGCGCGGGACCCCATGTGGCCGCCTACTATCCGGGCGTCATGAACGAGGCCGCACGCCAGCTGAAGTCCTGCGGACTCACGGGACTGATGTGGGCCTTCGACCACAACCTGTACGACGGCACTCCCGGATCCTCACTCGGGGACTATGCCTCGGTGATCGCGAAGTCGCAGAGAGGAGCCACACCATGACGGTGACCGTGCTCGCCCCGAACCGCCTCGGCACCGCGGACGTCGCCGCGTGGCAGGCCCTGCAGCGAGCCACTCCGGACCTGGCCAGCCCCTTCCTGTCGCCGGAGTTCACCCGGGCCGTGGGCCGGCACCGGCCCACGGCCCGCGTCGCCGTGCTCTCGGAGGGATCAGCGCCCGTGGGCTATTTCCCGTACGAGCACCACAGGCTGGGACTCGGGCTGCCCATCGGCAGCGGCCTTTGCGACGTGCAGGGGCTGGTACACGCGCCGGGGCTGGACTGGGACGTGCGGGCGCTGCTGCGTGCCTGTGGATTGCGCCTGTGGCGGTACGACCATCTCACCACGGGCCAGCGGCCCTTCGACAGCGGCGTCGTGCGCCGGTCCACGTCACCTGTCATCGACCTGACCGCCGGCTACGAGGCCTATGCGGCAGATCTGCGCAGCAGGTCGCCGGCCCGGACGAGGCAACTCGAGGCGAAGGAGCGTCGGCTGACGCGCAGCCTGGGTGAGACGTGGCTGGTGTTCGAAGAGGCGGCGCCCGAACGTCTCGAGACGCTCATGCGCTGGAAGTCGGCGCAGTACCGGGCGAAGGGGCAGGTGGATCTGTTCGCGAGACCCTCGGTCGCGGCGCTGCTGCAGGGGCTCATGCGCACCAGGTCGGCCACCTGCACCGGCACGCTGTCCACGCTGTACGCGGGCGACCGGCCCGTCGCCATGCACTTCGGACTGCGCTCCGAGCGAGTGCTTCAGTACTGGTTTCCCGCCTACGACCCCGAGGCTGCGCGCTTCTCGCCGGGCATCCTTCTCCTGCTCGGCATGGCACAGGCCGCGGCGGCGCAGGGCATCGAGTACCTCGACCTCGGAAAGGGGGACGAGCGCTACAAGCAGGAGATGAAGACCGGCGACCTGCCTCTGGGTGAAGGGTGTGTGACCCTGGGCACCTTGCCGGCCGCGCTCCGGCACGCCCAGGTGATGTCGGGGCAGAAGGTGCGAGCGATGGTGGCGGAGAGTCCCGCACTGCGCCGGATCGCACTCAAGGCCGTCAACACACGTCAGTCGGCCGACCGGTGAACCTGACGCCCACGCGGCGCCGCCATCACCTCTCCTGGAAGCGGATCATGCGCTTGACGGCGGTCCGCAGGCCGCGATCGACCGCGGAGACGGGAATCCGTTCCCGGTAGTACCGGGGAGAGACGAAGAGTTCCGCACCGAGGCCCTGCTTGAACTCGGCGAGCGACGCCCCCTGGCGGGATCCGCCCAGGTCGTATCGCAGGCAGCCGGCGGCGCACGCGTCGTCGATCGCCAGCCGGTGCAGCAGGTTGTTGGCCCGGACAGGATGTGCCAGGTCCCGGTTCATGGCCGCGTGCCACAACTTGGCGTGGTGACCGTGACGCAGGACGACGATCGCCGCGGCGGGCTCCCCGGCGCAGCGAGCCATCCAAATCGCGCACGACTCTCCGAGCCGGTCGGCGACCGCTTCCAGTCGTTCCCTCGGAAACGCGCGCTTCCTGCGCCACTGGGCGAGGGCCAGCGGTTCGTGCTGCCGCGCAGCCCAGCGCACGATCGACTGCTCGAACAGCTGGTAGAACTCCGGAACCAGCCGACCGGTACGGTCCACCTCTACGTCGACGTCCGAGCGTTCGGCGCGGCGAACACCGCGCCGAACGCTCTGATGGAAGCGCCGTTCCCAGATCGTGTCGAACCCGCCGTCCAGGTCGAGCACATGAACCGTGTGGTGGTCTTCCTGGAAGCCCGCGGGTACGGCGCGTGTCCACACCTCTGAGTCCTCGGGACGCAATCGCACACCGACCCGCAGGGCCGGTAGCCGCGCGAGGTCGTCGAAGACTGCCCGGGCTTCCCGTGGACCGACTCTCCCCGAGGAAACCGGCCCACCGATGCCCCACTCGCCCGGCCAGGACTCCTGCGCTGTCAGCAACCGCGGCCGCCTGCGCCTGGTCACCAGGGGAAACACGAGCCGACTGCCGCTCTCGAACTCGTACAACCGGCTGGCATCCTGGAACGATCCCGTTGCACACACGCAGTCGAGCCATGCAGGGGTCTGTGTGACGTTGGTCGCTGCATCCGTGTCGGCGAGCGTCCACCAGGTCTCCCGTGGTACAGGAGTCGTCACGTGCACGGGCCCGGCCGAAGTGTTGATCAGGAGTACAGCGGGTGCGTTCACGGCCTTTCCTGCCTGTCTGGCGGTGAGGCCCGCGAAGTCCGATTCGCGGATCGGGGAGCAATCTTCCCGGACTCACTGATCCTAGCCCGGGCGAACAAGAGGGACATCTCGAGCGTCATGCCCGGCCTGTCCGCGTGACGCTACGTACATTTACGTCGTACACTCGTCGCCAGGGGTTCGTCGGACAGCGAGGAGAGCAGGACGATGGTCAAAGCCGCCGGGTCCGACCCGGCCCGCCGCGCCAGCGACCGGGGCCGCTACGGCCGACTGAGCCGCGAGCGGGTGCTGACCAGCGCGCTGGAGCTCGTGGACCGGGAAGGCCTGTCTGCGCTGAGCATGCGACGGCTGGGCGCCGAACTCGGAGTGGAGGCGATGGCGCTCTACCGGTACGCGGAGGGCAAGGACGGCCTGCTGGACGGCCTGGTCGAGGCCCTGTACCTCGAGTTGGAGGCACGGCTGACCGCCGAGTCCGTCGACGGAGCCGAGGAGTCCGACTGGCGCGGCGGGCTCCACCGCATCGCGCGGGCGACGTACGACGTCTGCCTCACCCACCCCCAGGCGGTCCCCCTGCTGACCACACGCATGCTGGCGGTCCCGCTCGCCCAGCGCCCCCTCGCCGTCTTGAAGGATCACGAGAGGGTCCTCGTTCTGCTCTATGAGGCCGGGCTGGACGAAGCCCGCGCCTCCGCCGTCTTCCGCGCGTACACCGCCTGGCTCCTCGGATATGTGTCCGCGGAGCTGCGGCTCATGGTGGACAACCCGCAGGAGTCGGATCCCGCCTTCCGTCTCGGACTGCACCGCATGCCGCCGCAGGAGCTGCCCAGGCTCCGCCAGACCGCCCCCGCCCTCGCCGGACAAGGCGGGCCGGAGGGCCTGGCGAGCGGGCTGGACGCACTGCTCGACCGCTTCACCGAGGCGGGATGAATCCGGTGCGAGTGACTGCCGGCGAGCCTGGCCGCTGCCCGAGTTCCACCTCCACTGCCGCCAGGGGCTCTTGCAGCGCCGTCAGCCGGGCCAGGGTAGCCGGGCGGCCGTAGCCCCAGGGAGCAACCTGTCCGGAGGTACGCCCCGCCCCGCCGCGCCGCAACGCCCTTCTGCAGGGGGCAGCGGGCGACCAGGACCAGGCCGGGCTCTTCGCGCGGACAGCGGCTCGGCTCCGGCGTGCCCCACGCTGCCGCCGAAGGAGATGTTCGCTCGGTACGTCACCCCTGGGCCGCAGACAGCTGCGCGCATACAGGGACACGTCATGGCCGGGCAGCCCGGCCGCAGCCGCGATCGCGCGGGCCCGCTTCACACTGTGCGGCGGCGAGGTCGCCGATGTGCGCGTGCAGCAGCGCCGGCTTCGGCACGCCCGTCCTCTTCATGGTGGTTCATGGTGGCCCTCCGCTGCGTGTCACCGCTCGCTCAGTTCGCCCCGAACAACGAGGACGAGCCTGTACTTTCGGGTGACCGGGTCACGGTCCGTGCAGGTGGTGAGTGTGATGAGCGCCTTGTCCGGCTTCACCCCGGGCCTGTCGGGCACGGGCAGAGCGACGCCGACCTGCGTCGGCTGCACCTTCTTCGTCTCCGTGACCCGATAGGTGAGGTCCCGTCCCCGCCACTCGACGACGACCGAGTCGCCGTGTTTCAGCTCGTCCAGCCGGTTGAACGGCTGCCCCCAGCCCGTTCTGTGGCCGGCGACCGCAAAGTTGCCGATCTCGCCAGGCAGCGCACTCCCGGGATAGTGTCCCGGCCCTTTTGCCAGATCTCCTTGAGAAACGCCCTCGCCAACGACCGGGCGGTATCCGGCGCCGAATTTCGGAATCCGCAGCACCGCGAGAGCCTGCCCTTCACGATACGGGGACGCTTTTCGCACCGTGTGTTCAGGAGGAGCCAACTCCTCATGACCCGGCTGGGACCGTGAGAGCTGGTGGCGCATATCCTCTTGCGCCTGGCTGTAATCGTGATTCTGCCACCAAGCCTGGTAAATCCTCAATCCCCCCAGAAACACGCCGGACAGGATCAACACAACTCCCACCAGGCGGATGAGTTTCGGCATGGAAAACACCTCACGGATCGGTGGGATCACCAATACGGGCGACCCCACCTTGGACGCGTGCCGGCTTGGTCAGGAATCGTCGCTGTTGCTCCCCCTCCGCGGAACCAGCCTCAGCGCCGCGAACCCCGCCGAGATCAGAACGAACATCACGACCCAGAACCAGAAACTGTCCACACCACCGGTGACAGGCAGAACTCCTGCCCCCACTCCGGCAGATGCTGCAGTTCCGGCACCTGTGTAGTCCGCCATGAGTCTTCTCCTTCGGAACACGAAACGGCCAATTCCTCGTCTGGAACGGGTCAGGGCCGCGGATAAATGGAAGCGGGACGACGAGGCAGCCTTTGAGCGCTCACCCCAAGGCCGCGGCGGGAAGCGGAGCCGGGGAAGATCCACCGAAGACTCTCGACTAACCCTTCGCCTTGCTTACGGCGTATACGTACATCTTCACCAGATGGGGAGCATTCCGTCAAGCGAAGAGCGCGACGATCACTGGATCGACCGCCGCTCGACGGGCCGGGTCAGGTGGTCGAGAAGCGCGTCCAGCCCAGCGGCCAGGCCCTCAGGCCCGCCCCGTTCTGCGAACACGAGGGCCACCTGCAGCCCCGGCAACTCGTCCGGCGGCACATGCTGCAACCCGAGGCGGACCACCGGATCCGGCACATCGGGACCGTCCGACGCAGGGCACAGCTCCACCGCCACATAGCCGAGAAGCCATCCCGTGAAGGCACGAAAGGCCACCGCCGCTCGGGCGTCATCGAGCCCGGCCTCCCCCAGCAGGGCGAGCACCCTCTCATGACCTTTGAGAACGGCGAGCGGCCGACCGGTCCGGGGAGCCGTCAGCATGCGGGCGGAGAGCAACGGCACCGCCCTGGGATGCGCCAGACAGACGTCGTACGTCGCCCGCCCGACCCGATGAAGCCCGGAGCGCCAGCTCGGCACCCCGGCCACGTCAGCGGTCTCCGCGTCGACGGCCAGCCGCTGCTCCAGTTCGAGGTAGAGCAGTTCCACCAGCTCGTCCAGGAGAGCGTCCTTGCTCCCCGCGTGCCGGTAGAGCGCCATCGCCTCCACGCCGAGTTCCGCACCGAGGCGGCGCATGCTCAAAGCCGGCAACCCCTCGCGGTCCACCAGTGTCAAAGCCGCGGCAAGCACTCGCTCCCGGCTCAGCCGACGCCCTCTCCTGGCCATGCCACGCCTCCCGGTCACTCGCCCCTCCGCGCCGCTCGTGTTGACGCCTCACCCATTCGACCCCAAGATGTATGTGTACGACGTAAATATACACATAACCGGTGGAGCGAAGCCATGTCACATCGGCGGCTGGGAAAGGCAGACACGATGACCCGGAGCGTGGATCACACCCCAGAGCCGGGCAGGGGTACGTCAGGAACAGCGCCGCGAAGGGTGGTGGCGCTCGTTCCCGCTTATCGGGAGGTGGACTCTCTCGGACATGTCCTTGAGGCACTGAGGAGCCAGACGCGGCTTCCGGACCGCATAGTCGTGACCCTTGACCCGCACCAGGACAAGGAACGAACCGACGCACTGGAACGGACGGGCCGTGAAGCCGGGGCCGAGGTCTGGCACTCCGTCGGCAACAAGTCCAAGAAGGCCGGCAATCTCAACGGAGCGCTGGCGAAGCTGCTGCCCACACTCTCGGATGAAGACGCGGTTCTCATTCAGGACGCCGACACCTATCTCGATCCCCACTTCATCGAAGTGGCACACGGAAAGCTGATCGAGGGGTACGGCGCTGTGGGCGGGAACTTCCGCGGACGTGCGGGCGGTGGCCTGTGCGGCGTTTTCCAGCGGAACGAGTACTCCCGATACGCTCGTGACACGAAACGCAAGAACGGAAAGGTGCTGTGCCTGACGGGCACGGCCTGCATGTTCAGGGTGGAAGCCCTCAAGGACGTGCTGGACGCTCGCGGCAACGGACAACTGCCGCCTGCGGACGGTGTGTACGACACCAAGGTACTGACGGAGGACAACGAGCTCACACTCGCGCTGAAGCACCGGGGGTGGCGCATTGTCGCCCCTTCCCGAGCCACCATGACCACCGAGGTCATGGTGACATGGAGGGATCTCGGCAAGCAGCGGCTTCGGTGGAAGCGCGGAGCACTCGAGAACCTCTTTGACTACGGTCTTACGCGCCACACGCTCGAAGGCTGGGCCAGACAGGTGGTCGCGTTTCTGGGAGCCACGGTTTCGGTGCTGTACGTCGGGTCGGTGCTCTGGTTTGCCGCAACGGGTGCCGGCGTCAGGATCGCCCCCTTCTGGTTGGCCTTCACGGGGTTCTACGCCATAGAGCGTGCGATCACCGTGAAAGCACGGGGGTGGCGCACGGCCATGCTCTCCATGCTGGTCATACCCGAGTGGCTCTACGACCTCTTCCTCCAGAGCGTGCACGTCCGCGCACTGGCGGATACAGCCCTCCGAAGGGAGCGCACCTGGTAGGTCGGGAGCGCGGGGCTTTCCTCGGCGAGACCGTCCTCGACGCCGCTGTGCGTCGCAGTTCGTCTTCAGGTGGCACCCGCCGCGCGGCCCGTGTCGGCGAGCGGCAAGCGGCAAGCGGGCCGTGATCGTGTCCCCCGGCCTTCCTCGGAGTGGCCCTCGGTCCCGCCGTCGTGGTTCGCCACGCCCGTCCGAACGATGACCAGTCCGAGGCCGGTTCCCGGAATGGCGGCGTCGGTGGCGTTCGAGGCACGGAAGAACCGCTGGAAGAGCCTGTCCTGCTCGGCCGCGGGGATGCCGGTGTCGCTGACGCTCAGAGCCACCTTCTCCGTCCTGGACGTCGGCGCGTACGGTCACCGTCCCTCCGTCACGTACGCGTCACCGAGCGCGCCTGTCAGGCGATCACCCGCGGGCCCCTCGCCGCATCGACGATGCCCTCGGCTCCGCCCCCAGCGACCCGGCCCAGGCGCGCCGCGTGACCGCCCTGCTGGACGAACTCGCCCAGATGCTCCTGTGATCCGGAGGCCAGCCGCTCACTCCCCGGCTAGCCGAGAGCGGTGGCCGCAGACTCCAGCCACGCACGCACCATGGACACCACCTCGGCGCCCGGCACCGGCTCGCGCAGCTCGGCCGCGTACCGGACCCTCTGCTGCGTACCACCTTGGCGAGGAAGGCCGCCGCCCGCGGCTGGATGCCGAGCCTGTCCAGCAGGACGGCAGCGCCCCACCGCGCCGTCGCCGAAGAGGGCGGTGCGATGCGGTCCGGCGAAGGGGAGCCGTAACGCAGCATCGCCGGGATGTCCGACTGCGCCGGCTCGTCGTCGGGGAGGGTGGGCTCGACGACGACCGCGCCGCCGCGGGCTTCCGGGCGTTCACGGCCTGGCTTCTCGGTTACGTGACCGTCGAGCTGCGGCTGATGGTCGACAACCCCGACGAGTCGGACCCGGCGTTCCGCCTCGGCCCGCACCGCATGCCGCCCCAGGAACTGCCGAGGCTCCGTGAGCTCGCCCCCGCCCTCGCCGGACAGGGCGGGCCGGAGGGGCTCGCGGCCGGGCTGGACGCGTTGCTCGACTGGTTCGGTGAGGCGGGGCGGTGAGGCGCGGGGGCGGCTGCTTGTCTCCGCATGACACCGGCAGGACCCGGCGCCGGTCGCCCGCCGTGCTCGCCGCCCGCAGGCGTTCCTGCAGGTCGGTGAGCGGGGCGGCGAGGGCGGTGATCGCGGCCAGGCCCGCCGGCTTGGCACGGGACCGGCTTGGGGTCTCCCGGGCGTCGTAGTGCGGATGGGCGGGTGACCGCAGGGACGGTCGGCTCAGTGCGCCCCGTCCAGGCGTGCCCGCTGCTCCTCCGTCAGTTCCAGGTCCACCGCGGCCAGGTTCTCCTCCAGTTGGGCCAGGGAGGAGACCCCGGCGAGGGGGATGATCGGGAGGTCGGCGCCGATCTGCCAGGACAGGACGACCTGGTTCACGGTGGCGCCGGTTTCCTTGGCCACCTCGTTCAGAACCTTCAGGCGGGCCGGGTTGCCCGGGTGGTCGAAGTCGGCCGGGAGGCGGTCCGAGTGGGTGTAGGCGCCCCTCAGGAGGGGCGAGTACGCGACGAGGGTCAGGGCGGACTCGGCGCGCAGGTAGCCGATGAGGTCGGCGCCCGCGTGGCCGAGGCTGCCGTCGGGGAAGAGGTCATCGGGTACGTCGGTACGGGGCCGCAGGTGGCTGTGGGCGTACTGGAGGACCTCGTAGGCGGGGAGGCCCGCCGCGGCCGCCAGGGCACGGGCCCGTTCCACCCGCCACACCGCGTGGTTGCTCACGCCGAGCAGGCCCACCGTGCCCTCGGCGACCAACTCGGCGAATCCCTCCACCGTTTCCTGGAGCGGGACCCTGTGGTCCTCGATGTGCGCGTAGAGCAGATCCAGCTTGGACACGCCGAGCCGTTCGCGGCTGCGCTCCGCGGACTCGCGGATCATCTTCGCCGACAGGCCCTCCGGGTTGTCGATGTAGCTCGTGCCAGGGGCCAGCGGGCGGGCGCCCAGCTTCGTGGCGATCACGATCTCGTTGCCGATGCCACGACTGCGCCGCCACCGGCCGAGCAGTTCCTCGCTCTGGCCGCCCTGGCCGCCGTCCTCCCAGAACGCGTAGTTGTCGGACGTGTCGATGAAGTTCCCACCGGCCTCGACGTAGCGGTCGAGGACGGCGAAGGAGGTCTCCTCGTCGGTCCGTGAGCCGAACAGCATCGCGCCGAGCGCGAGGACGCTGACCTCGCGGCGGGTCGCCGGATCGGTGCCGATGGTGCGGTACTTCATGGTGATTCCCTCCCGTGTGTACCCGTCTTCGGGGCACACACGGGAGTCTTCATCTTGAAGCGCACTTCAAGTCAAGGGAGTGCACGGGAACTTGACGGCTCAGCGGGCGAACGGACCCTCCAGCGCCGCCCATTGGAGCAGCATGATGGTCTTGGCGTCGTTGATCTCACCGGTACGGATCATCTCCAGGGCTCTGCGGAAGGGCAGTTCGAGGATCTCGATGTCCTCGCCCTCCTCGTCGAGGCCGCCGCCTTCATGGGTGCGGGTCGAGGAACCGTAGGCCGCGGCGTAGAAACTGACCCGCTCGGTGACCGAACCGGGGCTCATGTAGACGTCGAAGACGTGATGGACCTCCCCGATGGTGTGGCCGGTCTCCTCGACCACCTCACGCCGCACTGCGATCTCGGGGTGCTCGTCATCGTCGTCGAGCAGGCCGCCGGGGGTCTCGATGAGCAGTCCGTCGGGGTGTCCGTTGACATACACCGGGAAGCGGAACTGGCGGGTGAGCAGCACGGTTTCGCGTTCCGTGTCGTACAGCAGCATGGTGGCGCCGTTGCCGCGGTCGTGGGTCTCGCGCTGCTGGGTGCTCCAGGTGCCATCGGCACGCTGGAGGTCGAAGGTCGTGGCCCGCTCGACGTACCAGTGACTGGACAGCAGTTTCACGTCCCGGACCTTGACGCGAGGGTTGCCGGTCAGGTTCAGGCCGGTGCGGTCGAGTCCGGTGCGGCCGCGGCGGTCGGGGGTGTCGATGCCCTCGGTCATCGGACACCCGCCGGGCGGAGACGGAAGCGGGGGAAGAGCGAGTTGGTCATGACCGCTTCTACCATTCCGGGACGGGCCGCGTCGCGCTCAGCGTGCTCGTATGGATCATCCGCGGCAGCCGTCCCTACGGCACTTCGACCACTGCCCCTGGGTCTTTTGGCGAGGAGGCAACCGAGGAACAGCACGCCGCGCAGCGCGAGGTGCGGCGGGCGCTGGACGGCGACACGGTGATCGGCGAGTGGTGATTGGTGTCACGCCGCACGGGGATGTGGCCGGCCATCGTCTGGGACCTCGCCGCCCTACTGGGCCGCTCCCAGGAACCCGGCTTCCAGCCCCACGGCACCCACCGCCCGAACCGGCCCGCGAGGAGGTGGAGTGGTCCGGCGTCTCGCCTGAGCCGGCGGTTACGACATCGTGGCGTGTCCGTGCGGGCGGACCGGCCGTCTGGAGGCGACCGTCTCGGACGCGAGCGGGCGCAGGCGGTGGGGCCGCTGCTCGACGCGGTCGATCCGGACCTGCTGGGGGTTTCGAGTCGTCGCTGCCGTTCCACGGCGACTGTCTCGGCGAGATCCGAGCGGCCACGCACACGTCAGCGTGGCCATAGGGCCGAGTGCTTGCAAGGCCCTTTGACAGCGGTCCAGGACGATCATGGACGCCGCGGCGAGAAGGGTACCGTCGGCCCGACGACCCGCCCCGGCGTCGAGGGATGGGCACACGAAAAGGGCCCCCACAGGCTCTCACCTGCGAATACCCCTCGCACCGTCGGGACGACAGGATTTGAACCTGCGACCCCTTGACGCCCAGGAGTGAGAGCCATAGGAACTACCTGCACATATCAGGCAGAACAAGGGCGCACGGCGTGCGTCGCGCGCGTGCTGTTCAGGGTCGCGAGCTCCGTGTGGTCCCCAACTGGTCCCCACGACAGTGGAGACGACGAACGACGTTGTCTGCTCAGAGAGGCGTCCCCCTCGTCAGGCAGACGGCTCAAGATGCACCTTCCCTGAAGGCATTCAGCACCGGCTCCAGGTCTTGGCCCCCCAGGACGTCCGCCGTCGCCGCCCTGGTTGGTTTGGCTACTCCGGACCGGCCGGCCGGAGTGCGGCGAACCACAGCCTGGTGGATCCGCACTGCCTCGCGCAGGTCGGCGAGACTGCCCGTCAGCGCGCCTCGGGCCGCGACGGTGCCGGCCAAGTCGGAGAGGCGCTGATCATATTCACTGTGGCGGCGACCGGTTGCGCCCAGCGCGTCCCGGCGGGCACGCACAGCTTCGTCCATGGTCGCCACGGAGCCGGTCAGTTCGGCTTCGCGCAGCAGCGCCCACCCCAATGTTGCAGACAGCCCCGGCCGGTACGGATCACGACGCCCCATCTCGTCTGTCTCCGCCCGCAGCATCTGCACTGCGACCCGCAAATCGCCTTCATCGCCTTGCGTCTCGTAGCGGCGAAGGAGACCGGCGCAGTAGTTGACCACGACAGTTGGATGCCGGCTGTCGCCCTTGGGGACGGCTCGCCGCACGCTGTTGGCCAACCGGGCCGCCTCATCGAGCCCTTGAAGGTCTCCGGCAAGCACCCGCCGGAACAGTTCTGCCGCTCTGCGATTCTCGGCGACCACACGATCGCTCATGCCCCCGTCACCAGCCACTGCCCCACAATATCCGCGTAGTAGCGACGCTTTCCCGCTTACTGCGCCGCCTCACGCCAGTGAGGAGAGGTGACCGTGTACGGCTGCTGGCTGAACTGGCGCTGGCCCCTGGTCTCTTGCAGGTTCGCAAACACGAACAGGAGCGCATTCTCCAGCAATATCAACGCCCCGGCCGCGTGGCCCTACCCACCATTCCGGATCAAGCCCTGTCACGGCGCCTGGCAGTGAAGCCCGAGGACTGTCGTCGATCAGGAGGTCGACTTGCCAGGCGCATCCGCCCTCTCCCCGGATCTTCTCCACGGTCGACGCTGTGATGGGGATCCGTGCACCGGCCACTGGTCCCCAGAGCTGGTCCCCAAGTCAACCTCGCTGAGTTTTCGACCCAGTTGGAGGAGGCTCTCGTGTCGTCCGGCGGGGCATCCGCGACGCACGTACGAGGATCACCCCCGGGTCAGGAAGCGGGTTCGCCAGGGCCGATCACGGCGTATGATTTCGCGACTCGCCGCCTGAGCTCGCGGATGGTGTCCTGCCATTGCCAGGAATCACTGCCGCACCACTCTGCTTCATTATCCGGCTGCCAGGCCGCCAGTTCGTCCAGGCGAGCGATCACCGTGGAGGGTTCGGTGTCGGGAATTCCGTTCTCGCCGTCCATGCGCGTGTTGATGTCGTGCAGTTGGTGAGCCACACCGGTAGTTCGCTGAGCCTGCGCATGGCGTAGCCGCCGCACTTGCTGCACCAGTCGAAGTCGGTGGGGTCTGCTGCACGATCGGGTGACATCTGAACTGGCTTGCCCTGTGGGGCGGGTGGGAAGGATGTCGCTGTGCCCAAGCCTTATCCGGAGGAGTTCCGCCAGGACGTCGTGCGGGTTGCGAGGAACCGCGGTCCGGGTGTGACGGCCGAGCAGGTGGCCACCGACTTCGGAGTCCATCCGATGACGTTGTGAAAGTGGATGCAGCGGGCGGACATCGACGACGGGAGCACGCCCGGGACGACCAGCCAGGAGAGTACTGAGCTTCGGGAAGCGCGTCGGCGGATCAAGCTGCTGGAGCAGGAGACGAGGTCCTGCGGCGGGCCGTCGGCGAGTGGTGCTGGACGGCGGTCATCGGCCCCGTCACGGAGGTGCTGCCGAAGGACAGCCCACTGACACTGCTCCCGGGCGGTCCGCTGCGCTTCCTCCCCCTCCACATGGCACACACTCCCAAGGACGACCGCGGCCGCAGCACCTGCACAAGGGACGACCGGCTGATCTGCTTCGCCCCGGGTGCCGCCGCACTGCTCGCCTCGGAGGAACCGGTGTCCCTGACATCGGTGACCTTGGTGTGTGCTCCGGGGACGCGGGCGCCTCTGCGCTACGCCCCGCTGGAGACGGACGAGGTGCACAAGCGCCACCCTCATGCCACGCGGCTCGACGGTGCACGGGCCGGCACCGCGGAGACCCTGGCTCACCTCGCGCGTACGAGCCTCTTTCACCTGGCGTGCCACGCGACGGCGGACCTCCGCGAGCCGCTGAACGGCGGGCTGGAACTCACGGACGGCAGACTGAGAGGGCGTTTCGCTCCAACGTTTGGTCCCTGTATGCCGACTTTTAGGGGGTTCTAGGTTCCGCGCCAGGTCGGGGTGGATTCGGCGGTGAGGCGGCGGGTCATGAGGTTGATCATTGCCGGCTGGACCATGGCTTCGGAGCGGTGCGGGTGGGCTTCGTAGCCGCGGGCCAGGCGGCGGTGGTTCATGAGCCAGCCCAGGGTGCGCTCGACGGTCCAGCGGCGGGGCAGGACGGTGAACCCTCTGTTGATGGGGTCGCGGCGGACGATGTGCATGTCGATGCCGAGGGTGGCGGCATGCTCGACGAGGTGTTGGCGATAGCCGCCGCCGACCCAGGTCTTGCGGATGGTGGGGTGCTCGGCGGCCACCTTCTCGATGAGGGCCCGGCCGGCGACTGAGTCCTGCTCATGCAATGACCCTGCTTCCAGGGGCAGGCTCCACGGCCGACCCCGCCCTACCGCGTCGGCCCCGGCCCGGCCGGCGCAGCACAGCCACCAGTTTGCCGAAGCTGCGCGGACTCAGCCCGGTGAAGCAGGACTATCCAGGACGGTTCCGATGCCGTGATCACACCACTCATGGGGTGATCATCTCGTGGCGTTCGCGCCGTGGCACTGCGTCGAGTCGTGCCGGGCGGGACCTGCCGATCCGACCCTCCTGTGACCTACTCGCCGACCGTTCCGTCGATCGCTTCGCGCAGCAGGTCAGCGTGACCGTTGTGACGCGCATACTCCTCAATCATGTGCGTGAGGACGTAGCGCACCGATATGGTCTCGCCGCGGAACTCCACCGTGTCGTCAAGGGACTCGAAGGCATCTGTGACCGCGCGGGACTCCTCACACGCCTTGTGCCAGAGCACGAACGCCTCGTCCACGTCGGCGTCGGCGTCGGCGTCGGCCACATGGAATGCACCCAGAACGCCGTCGACCGCGGGCCACCGAGCTTTGAGCTGTTCTCCGTTCAGCACCATTCGGAACCAGCTGCGCTCGACCTCGGCCGCATGCCGGACGAGACCGAGGAGGCACAAGCCCGAGGTCGCAACCGCCCTCCGCTTCAGCTGCTCGCTGGTCACCCCCTGGCACTTCATGGCCAGTGTGGCGCGCTGATAATCGAGGAACAAGGTCAACGACGCACGGTCGTCGGCCACCTTGGAAGGGTGTATGCGCAGGTCATCACTCACCACACGATCATGGCAAAGTCCGGTCCAACAGGCCACCTTGGTTCGGAAGGTGGACGCCAACCCCTCAGTGTCGGACCCCTCGGGCCGAGACGCTGCTCCATTGCGGGACAGCCTTTTAGCCGCTCCCCTTGCTATCGGTGTCCGCATCACCCACGCCGACCGCATGGTCCGTTGCCTGCTCAGTCTTGTCGTCGTGCCCGCCCGCAGCAGCGCCTGCCGCCTGCTGCGCCCTAGCCTGTTCCGCCGGCCTGATCGGTCGGCCGCGGCCCCACATACGGCCGATCGCGCCTTCCTGCCGCGCCCAAACGGTCGGAAAATCTTCGTTTCGTGGTTCCCTGTCGTGCCGCCCTACGCGCATCGCCGTGGTGGCACGCGTAGCTCCACCGCGATAACGACGTTTGTGGAGGTCTGTTACGGCACTCATTCGGTGAGCCGGGCACTCCCCGTGCCGCAGCGCGAACACGAAAAAGCGGGCTCCCCGACCGCGACCGGCAGGTAACGGCTCTGATCAAATGTCGCGATGCCCACTCGGCGCGGCAGCCGGGGTCACCTCGACATCACCGCCCAGGCCGTCCGCACCATCCGGCGTCTGACCAAGGATCCGTCAGCGACGCGTCTATACGGTAATGGTGGATCTTCGAACAGGAGGTAACACCTGAGGGCAGACGCGACGCCACCCGCACGAACTCCATCCGGTTCAGCATCCGTACCACGGCCAGCCCTGGCGTGGAGTCGGTCCGCTGGCGGCAACCCGCTCGCAACAGCCCCAGCTCGAAGGACAAGTACGGCTCGAGCAAAGAGAAGCCGCACGGCGGTGTTCACACCGGTGGCGGCGGCCTCGCGCAGTCCGGGAGCAACATGGCCGCCAGCTCTGTACTGCTGCTCGCCGTTCTCGGAGGAGTCGGCGCGCGCCTGCTCCGGCGCCGCTGCGCATCGTGTGCTCCCATGGTCTGATCAGGTTCCTGTCGTCAACTCGCTGCGCTGTTGCGGCTGCCGTCACACTCGGAGGTGACGGCAGCCGTGACAGCAGGGTTTTGCGCTGGTTGTCCACGCCTCACCGCCGCCAGTATGTGCCCCGAGAACGGGTAGGGGTCTCTTCCCGGCGGTTTAGCCTGATGCTGCCTCACGGATCATTTGTCTGAGTTGGGGAGTGTGAGTGTCGCCCGGGTAGCGAGGTAGGCCTCCAGGGCGTTGGAGGTCATGGGGCGGGCGTAGTAGAAGCCCTGGCCGTGTGGGCATCCCAGAGCGTGGAGGCGTTCGGCCTGGTCCGGTGTCTCGATGCCTTCCGCGACTGTGTCCAGGTCGAGGGCGTAGCCGAGGTGGAGGATGGCCTGGATGAGTCTGTTGTTGACGTCGGCGGCGCCTCTGAGGACGAGGCTCTGGTCGATCTTGACGATGTCGACTGGGAGGTCGCGCAGGGAGGCCAGGGAAGAGTAGCCGGTGCCGAAGTCGTCGATAGAGATGCGTACCCCGAGGTCGCGCAGGGTGCGGATGCGGGTGGAAGCGGTCTCGGCGTCGGAGATGAAGGTGCTTTCGGTGATTTCCAGGATGAGGGAGGTCGGCGGGAATCCGGTCTCGGAAAGGACTTGTCGGACGGTGTCGGGGAAGCGGTGGTCCTGAAGCTGGCGGCCGGAGACGTTGACGGCGACGCTCAGGGCAGGGCGGCCCGGGACGGTGTCGTGCCAGTGCCGTCCCTTGCTGCATGCCTCGCGCAGTACCCAGGCGCCGATGGGGACAATCAGGCCTGTCTCCTCGGCGATGGGGATGAACAGTTCGGGAGGGGTCTCAGCGCGGCCGGGCTGCTGCCAGCGCACCAGGGCCTCGACGCCGGTGACCTCCCCGGTGGAGAGATCAACGACCGGCTGGTAGTGGACAGCCATTTCGGTGCGGGTGAGGGCATGGCGCAGGTCCTGGGCGATGCGTGCGTGGTTTTGCTGCGCCAGGCTCATGGAGGGCTCGAACAGCACCGCATGGTTGCGGCCTCGCTCCTTGGCCACATAGAGGGCAATATCTGCGTTGCGCAGCGCATCGTTGAACGTGATCGGTTCGTTGATGGCGACGATGCCGAGGCTGGCGGTGACGAAGACACTGCGATCGCCGGAAATGGCGAAGGGGTCTTTGAACCGCTCGAGGAACCGGTGGGCGAAACGCTCGGCCGGGGTGTCCTGCAGGTCTTCGGCGAGGATGGCGAACTCGTCCCCGCCGATGCGGGCGACGGTGTCGCTGTGCCGCGCCGTTCCCAGAAGCCGATGCCCGACGGTGATGAGGAGCTCGTCACCGACGGGATGACCGAGACTGTCGTTGATGTCCTTGAAGTAGTCCAGGTCGATCACCAGTACTGCGGCGTTTACGGTCCCCGAGGTCCGGGGGAGGCCGTGTTCCAGCCGCTTCGAGAACTGCGCCCGGTTGGCCAGTCCGGTCAGGGGGTCGTGGAAAGCCTGGTGTGTGAGCTGTCGCTGCAGGGACGTCCGCTCGCGCAGGGCTTCTTCGGCCTGCCGGGCACGAGCGTATGCCTGGTCGGCAAGGAGCATGATGCGCAGCATCAGCAGCAGGGTCAGGCCGGCGAAAATGCCGGCGATGACCGTGGCATGCCCGGGCTCGTCACGCACATCACCCACGTCGGCCATCACGAGCACCGGCCCCGCCAGGGCCAGCAGGATGAGAACTGCCTTGAGGACGCGAGACAGCCTCTCCTCGTTCCGCGGCACCAGCCGGGTCGTCGCGGCCATGGACGGGTGCAGGGCCGCTGCGCCCAGGAACAGGTATGAGACCGACCACAGGACGTATGACACGTCCTCGGCGATCGGTTCGCCGGTGGCAGCCAGCGTGGAGTAGAACAGTGCGTCGGCGGCAAGCGTGGCCCCGACCCAGAGGGTGAACAGCGCCAGCGAGTAGGAGCGCACCCCTGTGGTGAGCACCAGTCTCGCGGCCATGCACAGCAGCACCAGATCGGCCAACGGATAGGCCAGGGAGACCGCGAGCGGCAGCGCAGACAGGTGGCTGCGCAGATAGGGAGCGACGATGAACGCCCACACCAGTGTGGATGCCCCCAAGGTGATGACGCCCGCGTCCAGAAGGGGCACCCAGTACTTGCTGCCACGCGATGCCGATGTCAGGCCGATCAAGCCTGCAGCAAAGCATGGATACGCGCTCAGGTAGAGCACATCAGCAGCGGAGGGAAAGGGCACCAGCGTCCCGGCAACCTGGAAAGAGCCGTAGACGAAATCTGCCGCGGCGAACAATCCCATCCCGGCAGCGAACAAATACCACAGCCTGGCCGGGCGCGGTCGATTCCAGCAGATGCCCACGATAATCGCAGCCGTGGCCGAGGACGCCAGCACGGGGGGAAACACATGGCGCACCGGGGCGGAGACGAGGAGATAGGCGCCGACCACTAGCCCCCCGGCAGTCAGGAACCACCACCACGCGTCCTTGCGAACGTGCTCCCCGTGAAGCGCCTCCTCCATAAGTCCTCCCAGGTGAGGCCGGCGAGAGCTGGCCTCGCAACCACAGGCCACAGCCGCAACGCGGTGAGGACAGCTCGTTTCAGGGCGGGTGCATTTTTCCAGCAAAGATCAGCGACGGGAAGATCGCAACCGGGTGCCTTTTCGGTGCTTGCTGCAAACCCCGGCATGTCGTTGGGAGCGCTTATCCGGGCTTGCACGGCGAGAGCCGGGGGCGGATCGTGGCGTCGCCAAGAGCTGCCTGTACGCTCCGCCCAAAGACGGCCTGGGAAAGATCGCAACTGTGTCTCTCGACTGCGGCACCGGCCGTCCGGCGGGAGACGCCTGGCATGGCCTGCCCGTGGCCGACCCGGTGCCAATGACCTACTCAGGCGGTGCCCGGCGGCGCAAGAGCGGCAAGAGGTGGCAAAAGGCCCGTCACACCACTGGCTCCCTGGAGAACTGAGTGGCCGTTGACAGAGGGCTCGGGTGGCTGACAGTCGCCGCGGCACGCAGGATGAGCACGGGGCCTGCGGTGAAGCGTGACCGACGCGCGCTGGGTAGATCCCGCAGGACCAGATTTTTGTTGGAGTGCCGACTGAGGAGTGCTGGGGCTTCCCCGTTGTGACCGTGATGGAGGACGGTTCCGCAAAAAGCGGTCCGCCGCCCGGCAGCTCGGCATGACCCTCAACACGGTCCTGCGCCTCTCCCACGGACGGGCGAGCCAGGTCATCACCGAAGTGACCGGCGTTAGCGCGGGCCGGGTCGCGGTCTGTCGGGCCCGAACCTCGCCCGCGAGATCATGGACGGCCAGCCCGCCGCCGCCACCGTCGCCTGCCCCGACGAGAATGCCGCCCGCCGCTTCCAGCAGGCGTGCCACACCTCGTACTTCCGGCCCTACACCAGCACTGACATCATCGGCTCCGTCGTTATCTGGGGTTCCCAGGGTGTTAGTGCAGGTCAACGCCGTGTAGCTGCGTGAGGGACGATAGGCACGGTGCTCTTGGCCTTCGTGACAAGATCTGGGTGTGACGACGTTGTTCTTGACGGTCGGCCTGCCCGGGGCCGGAAAGACCACGAGAGCTCGGCAGCTGGCCAAGGAGCACAGCGCTCTGCGTCTGACGCCGGATGAGTGGATGCTCCCGCTGTTCGGCGATCCGCAGCCAGAGGGGAAGCGCGATGTCCTGGAAGGACGGCTGCTCTGGCTTGGTCTGGAAGCGCTGAAGCTGGGAACCAACGTGGTCCTGGATTTCGGATGCTGGTCTCGTGACGAGAGGTCCGCGATCCGCTGGTTGGTGATGTCTGCGGGCGCGTCCTTTCAGCTTGTGTACGTGCCGGTGGACCATGAGACCCAACGTGCTCGGGTCGCCCATCGCCAGTCGACCACCCCTCATCAGACCTTCGCGATGAGTGAGAAGCTGTATCTCTATCGATCATGAGGACGGTTCTGATCGAACAGCATCCCTGGTCGGGTGATCTCTGCCGGGTGGACGCATGAGAACAGGG